>RGCC01000113.1 GCA_009919335.1 Alphaproteobacteria bacterium | reverse complement strand
TCAAAAGCGCCGATTTCCAAACCATGGCGACCGCCCGCCAACAGCTGCATTGCATGATGGCCGCTGATCACCCGCTCGCCAAAAAATCGGTGATAAGGCTTCGCGACTGTATCGGCCAGCCAGCGATATTGCCCCGATCCGATGCTGGGCTTCGGCAGCTGCTCAATGTCGGTCTGATTCGTCGCAATGTCGCGCTTGGCACAGTGATTGAGTCCAACAGTCAAGAATTTCTGCAGAACTACCTCACGCTGGAGCCAGTTATTTCGTTCCAGATTCCCATTGCCATGCCAAGTGATCTTATCACCACCCCCCCACCATCAGATAAAATTGTCGCAAGGCCTGTCGATCTTGGCGATGTGCCAGCCGGTGTCTTGCATATTGGCCAGCTTAAAGGCCGCGTTCTACCTGTCGCAGCGGCAAAGTTTTTGGATAGCATCATTACCGAATTGGGCGCGCGGTACGGTGATGATATTGACCAATAGATCGGCCAATAGATCAGCTGGCAAAACCGCATTAAACTGGATTTTGCAAATCAAACCAGCTATTCTGCCCGGGCAATTTTGGGGCGTGCATCTTTACCGGTAAGACGCCTGCAATGTGACAAAACTGACAAGGGTGAGCGATTATGGCGGCAACGCAACTTCCAACCTATCTGACCCAACGGTATCTTGGCTGGAAAGCAACAAAATATCAGGAAAACAAGGCTTGGTTCCGCCATCTTGCCGATATGGGTCAGCACCCCCGCGCGATGGTCATTTCCTGCTGTGATAGCCGTGTTCATGTGACTGCAATTTTTGGCTCGGATACCGGCGAGTTCTTCATTCACCGCAATATTGCCAATCTGGTACCGCCATATCTGCCCGATGGTGATCATCACGGCACCTCGGCTGCTGTCGAATATGCGGTAACGACGCTGAAGGTTGCGCATATCATTGTGCTTGGACATTCAAGCTGTGGCGGCGTGCACGGGTGTTATGAAATGTGTTCGGGCGCTGCTCCGGAACTTGAGCAAAGCTCGAGTTTCGTTGGCCGCTGGATGGATATTCTGCGCCCTGGCTATGAACGCATTAAAGATAACGGCACCCGCGAAGAACAGATCGTCGCGCTGGAACGTGAAGGCGTGGTGGTATCCCTAGACAATCTGATGAGCTTTCCGTTTGTGCGTGAGGCTGTGGAGGGTGAGACCCTGTCAATCCACGGTTTGTGGAACAATATTGGCGAGGGCAGCCTGTTTTACTATGACCCCGAGACCAAGAACTGGGGCCCGGTCGAATAACCCAAACCACCGATCAGTATCCCAATAATCAGGCATTCCGGCCGGCAACATAGCCAGACGACCACGCCCATTGGAAATTATACCCACCAAGATGGCCGGTTACATCGACCACCTCGCCAATGAAATAAAGGCCATCAACCGATTTCACCTGCATTGTCTTGGATGATAATTCGTCCGTGTCCACACCGCCAAGCGTGACTTCGGCGGTGCGATACCCCTCGGTTCCGCTTGGCACTAATTGCCAGTCATTGACCATCTGGCCAAGCTGGCGCAAATGCTTATCACTGCGATCGGCCAACCGGCCAGCCACGCCAGCAAGATCGCATAATTCCGCCGCCAGCCGTTTTGGCACCAACTCAGCAAGGCAACTCGTAACATCGGCCTTCGGCTGGCTGGCTTTACCGCCCAGCAAATGCGCTGTTGCATCATGCTGCGGGGCAAGATCTACCGCGACAGGATTTGCCTCTTGCCAATAGGATGAAATCTGCAAAATCGACGGGCCGGATAGGCCGCGATGCGTAAATAACAGTCCCTCGGCAAATGCGGTGTTGCGGTAATTAACCTCGGCCTCGACCGACAGACCCGACAGGGTTTTGCAACGGCTTAGTACATCTTGATCAAACACAAGCGGCACAAGCCCCGGGCGCTGTGCGCGCAGCTTTAACCCGAATTGACGGGCAATATCATAGCCGAAACCGGTCGCGCCAATCTTTGGAATCGACAGGCCGCCGGTCGCCACAACTAATGATTGCGCCCTAAAAATCCCATGATCACCCCTCACATGAAACCCGTCTTCCAGCTTGTCAACGGCGTGAATTTTGAGCCCCATCTGCAAATCAACACCGGCCTGATCACATTCACGCACCAGCATATCAATGATATTCTGCGCCGAGTCATCGCAAAATAGCTGACCCAGCTTTTTCTCGTGATAGGCGATCTTGTGGCGTTCAACAAGGGCGATGAAATCATGCTGGCTATATTGACGGAGTGCCGATTTACAGAAATGCGGATTGGCCGATAAAAACGCCTCTGGCGCGGTATAAAGATTGGTAAAATTACAGCGACCACCGCCCGAAATACGAATTTTCTCAGCCAGCTTTGTCGCATGATCAATCAGCAGAACGCGCCGCCCCCGAAACCCTGCCGTGCTGGCACACATCAGACCCGCCGCCCCGGCCCCAATGATAATCACATCAACATCGCTCACAACAGCATTGGCCGTCATCGCAAACTCGCTCGAACCATACGCAAATCCAAAACGCTTAACCAAAGCAGGCTGGTAAAATCGTCTTTGTCCAGTATGATATCGCAAAACCCTTGCGATAAGTGATGCTTTTTATGGATTGGCAGATTTACATTTTGAAATGCCGCGATGGCAGCCTTTACACCGGCATCACCAACGATCTGTCAAAACGAATTGCCGCCCATAATGATGGCACTGGCGCCAAATATACTGCGGCGCGGCGCCCTGTCAGGCTGGTCTATAGCGAGGCATCGGCTGATCGCTCGAGCGCAAGCAAACGTGAAATTGCCATCAAACGGCTGACCCGAAAGGCCAAGCTGGCATTATGCCAATCCCCATAATGACACGCCCCATGATGACACGCCCCAAAATGGCAAGCCCCATGATGACACGCCGGGTAAATTTCGGTTACGCAACCACCTGATCCAGCGCGGCCTCAAAATTGCGCACTGTGCGGTCGATGTTATGCAGTTTATCAAGGCCAAAAAGTCCGATGCGAAAGCTCTTGTAATCTGGGCCTTCACCGCACTCAAGCGGCACGCCAGCGGCAATTTGCACGCCGGCAGCGGCAAATTTGCTGCCATTCTTGATCATATCATCATCGGTAAAGCTAACCACAACGCTGGGGGCTTGAAACCCTTTCGCCGCAACCGAACGAAAGCCGCGACTTTCCAGCAACTGGCGAATTTCGGCACCAAGCGCGATCTGCTCATCACGCACCTTTGCAAAGCCATATTCCTGTGTTTCAAGCAAGGTATCACGGAACACCGCCAACGCGTCGGTTGGCATGGTCGCGTGATAGGCATGACCGCCATTTTCATAAGCCTGCATGATCGCGTGCCATTTTTTGACGTCACAAACATAGCTGCTGGATTCGGTCTCACCCATCCGGGCTATTGCCGCCTCGGACAGCATGACAAGACCGCTACATGGTGATGCGCTCCAGCCTTTTTGCGGCGCGCTTAACAGCACATCAACCCCAAGCGCCTTCATATCCACCCACAGCGTCCCCGACGCCACGCAATCCAGCACAAACAAACCGCCAACCGCATGAACCGCCGCGGTAACCTGCTTTATATAATCATCCGGCAGCATCATTCCTGCCGATGTTTCAACATGCGGCGCAAACACGACCGCAGGCTTATCCTCGGCAATACGGGCGACCACCTCGTCAATTGGTACCGGTGCAAAAGGCTCTTGCTGATTGCTGCCGGAAACCCCGCCCTCACGGCGTGCTGCAAGCACTTTGGTACTGGCCGCAATTTTGCCCTTTTGAAGAATTTCCGACCAGCGAAAGCTAAACCAGCCATTACGGATTACCATCACATGCTGGTCACCGGCGAATTGACGCGCGATCGATTCCATACCATAGGTGCCGCCACCCGGGATCACGACCACCGCATCGGCGTTATAGGCGGTCTTCAGCGACACAGAAATGTCGTTCATAACGCGCTGAAATGACTTGGACATTGAATTTAGCGAGCGGTCGGTAAACACCACCGAATATTCAAGCAATCCGTCAGGATCAATATGTGGCAATAAAGATGACATGAAACCCTC
>RGCC01000112.1 GCA_009919335.1 Alphaproteobacteria bacterium | reverse complement strand
TACGTCAAATGTGCGGGTTGCAGCATTTGATTTTGACGCAATCTTTGACACGGTTCCATGACGCGACCCATTGCCGGCAATTTCAACCTTAACCTTGGTTCCAAGCTCAATCCGTGAGACCTCGTTTTGCGGCACTGCCACAACAACTGACAGCGTATCAAGCCCCAACAGAGTTGCCGTTGCGGTATCGCGACGAACACGCTCACCCTTTTCAACATGCAATGTTTCCAGCAGACCAGATACCGGCGCAACAATGACAGTATCGCTTAACTGTTCTTCAAGTTTGCGCAGATTTACCTTGGCGGTGGCATAGGCGGCGGCACGTTCGGCCTGTTCTAATGGCGCACTGAAATTTTCTTTTGCCAGACGCTCGGTCACCTCGCGGCGTCGCTTTGCCACCTCTAAATTCGCCTTGGCCGCGCTGATCTGTTCGACGAGGGTGCCTTTATCAAGGCGCACCAGCACATCACCAGCCCTGATATCACTGCCCTCAACCGCATCCAGCGAGATAATCTGTCCATCGGCCTTTGCCGAAACGGTCATTTCAAATTCGGCCTCACTGACACCGCTGGCCCGCACAACGCGAGTAATCGGCTGGTTCTTCACCTCGACCGCCGCAACAATCAGTCCCTTTTTCGCTGCCCCAGATGAATCCCCGGATGATGCCGCTTCTGGCGATGTGGTCGCTGACACGCTGGCAACCGGCGCTTCACCCTCGGCCTTGCCAAGCAGATCATCAGACAGCATCCAGCCGGTTACAGCCGCCGCAAACAGGCCTGCCAACAAATAAGAGGATTTCCATTTCATCGTCAGAACCTTGCCAATTCTGCGGAACCCGTGTGGGGCGCTTCCTTCGGGTTATATAAGCCTGTTTTACCTTTACCGCAAGGCAAGCACCGCAAACCGGATAGCGAGCAGCACATTTGGCAGGTTAAAAGATTCGTCCAGATTTGGCAGTTTGACCAGCCACCGCTGCTAGCCTTGCCGATCTTGCAGAACAAGCTGCGCCGCCTTATGGGCAAGCATGATCGTCGGCGCGTTTAAATTGGCCGAGGTTATATTTGGAAAAACCGACGCATCGGCAATCCGAAGCCGGTCAATCCCATGCACACGCAGCGCCGGATCAACAACGGCATGCGCCGCATCTGGCCCCATTCGGCAGGTTCCACAAGGATGGTAGACCGTGCCGCTGCGGGCGCGGAAATCGTCAATAATCGCATCGTCTGACAGGCGTGATAACGGCGTTTCAGGCGGCGCGGCCAAGATCTGGCCAACCGCAGCGCTATCCTGCATCCGGCCGACCAGCCGCGCCATATGGATTACATCGTCCAGATCGCGGGGATCAGAGAGGTAATTGCCAAAAATCAATGGTGGCTGGCGCCAATCGGGGGTATTGATTTCAATCCGTCCGGTACTGAAGGGGCGGCAGGAATTAAAGCTGAAGATAAAGCCCGGTTCCCGGTCAGGCAGGAATGGCCGACGGCCACCTGGCGGCGGCGGACGATAGGTAATCGGATTGATATAAATCTGCGTATCGGGTCGTGGCGCATCGGCGCGCGCGCGAAGCAATCCGCCAAGCTGGTTGACCCCAAGCGATAGCGGACCTTTCTTGGTAAACAAATATTGCAGACCAGCAAGGCCGATACGCGGCCAGCTTCCAAAAACTGAGTTCAAGGTCGCACAGCTCGCCCGCTGATAATAATTCACCCCAAGATGATCGGATAGATGTAACCCGACATTCGGCTGATCAAGCATAACATCAATGCCGTTGCGCTGGCTGATCGCCCCCGGCCCGATACCTGATAATTGCAGCAGTTGCGGCGAGTTCACCGCCCCAGCCGATATGATGATTTCGCCATCAGCCGCGAGGCGAACCGGCGCACCTTGCTGCATTAAATGAACCGCGATCGCACGCCCATCACGCACTTCAATCCGCGTTGCCATGCAATCTGTCATAACCGTCAGATTTGGCCGCGAGGCTGCCGGATGCAGAAATGCCTTTGATGACGAACAACGCACCCCGCGACGTGTCGTAATAAAATACGGATAAAGACCCTCACCATCGAGCCTGCAGGCAGCGTCATTATGAAGCCCCATCTCGTTCGCCATCGAAAAGAAATGTGATTTCAACGGGTGATATTCATCCGCAACGTCGCTAACCGTCAATTTGCCAATCATGGGCGGCTGATCATCATTGCGGATGATGTCTTCAAAGCTATTGTAAATCGGCTTGATCGAATGATAATCCCAACCGGGGTTGCCGGCTGCTGCCCAATCATCATAATCAGCTGGCTGGCCATGATGATAAACCAGCGCATTGATCGAGCTTGATCCGCCAAGAACCTTGCCCCGAGGCCAATAGAGCTGGCGGTTGTCGAGGCCAGTTTCGGCATTGGTATGATAGCGCCAATTAACGCGGCTATCATCAAAAAGCATGCCGTAACCAATCGGCGTTCGAACCCAGAAACGGTCGTCCGACGGCCCCGCCTCAACAAGCAAAACACGAAATTTACCGCTGCTGCTTAGCCGATCAGCAAGAACGCAGCCGGCCGAGCCAGCGCCGATAATGATATAGTCAAAACTTGCCATGGATCGCACCTTAGCGAATATGCGGCCAAACAAGACCTGCCCATTGACACCAACCAGCTTTTACCTGAAATGCGGCATTAGAATGGTGTGCCTAGCTGGCTAGACGCCGCCATGCGCCTTGGACCACTCACGCGGATTATTCAGAAAATCTTCGACAGCGGCTAATGTTTTCGGATCAAAGCGTTGCGCGTCCTTGCATTCGGCAAGAACATCCCACCATGTCGCCAGATAATGAAGGCTGATGCCATCTTCGGCGAGACGGGCGGGCGTATCTTTAAAGATATCATAATAGAAGATCACGAATGTATGCGCTACCTCGGCACCGGCGGTGCGCAATGCCTCGACAAAATTCAACTTGCTGCCCCCATCGGTGGTCAGATCTTCAACCAGCAGAATACGCTGGCCTTCGCTGATATCGCCCTCAATGCGGGCATCGCGACCAAAGCCTTTGGGTTTTTTGCGGACATATTGCATTGGCAGATGGGTGCGCTCAGCAAGCCATGCGGCAAACGGTATCCCTGCGGTCTCGCCGCCAGCCAGCGCATCAAGCGACTCATGGCCAATATCGTTTAAAATCACCGATGCGCCGTAATCCATCATGGCAGCACGCATCCGTGGAAATGAAATAATCTTGCGGCAGTCGATATAAACAGGGCTCATCATGCCCGAGGTCAGTTTAAACGGCTCGTCAGCACGAAACAGAACCGCATCAATTTCAAGAAGCATCCGCGCAACCGACCGGGCCATCGCAGCCTTATCATAAACATGCTTGAAATTATCACCCGCCATCAAAATACCCTCTATCTATCTTTACTCAAAAAATTCGGCCGATTGGTTTACCCGGTTAGACGCGTCATAAGAATCGTCAATAAAACGTCTATAAAACGTCCGTAAGGGCGATCATATCGGCTAATCCGCGGCTTGTCATTATGCCAGTTGCATCATGCCAATCGATGGCCATATGGTTGCCACGATTACCAGCATCACCGGATCATAACCTCACGCGACCCTACGCGCGGGCGGCTTTTTTGCGTTCATGCGGGCACAGATACATCTTTCTCAAACGCAGGCTTTGCGGCGTGACCTCTAGCAATTCATCTTCATGGCGCGGCGGCACCAGCTTGACCGCTTCATCCGAACCTGACGCGCGAACGTTGGTCAGCTGCTTGCCCTTTAGAACATTGATCTCGAGATCATTATCACGGCTATGTTCGCCAACGATCATGCCCTGATAAACCGGCGTTTGCGGGGCCACAAACATCTGCCCGCGATCTTGCAGGTTGAACAGCGCATAGGCAACCGCAACACCTGAATCAGTCGAGATCAGCGCGCCATTACGGCGACCTTCGATCGGGCCTTTATGCGGGGCGTATGAATCAAAGATACGGTTCAGTACACCTGTCCCACGGGTCTGGGTCAAAAAGCGGCTTTGATAACCGATCAGGCCGCGTGATGGGGCGCGGAACACAAGACGGGTTTTGCCCGCACCGGCGGCGCGCATATCCAGCATCTCACCCTTGCGGCGGTTCAGACTATCCACAACGGTGCTAGAAAATTCCTCATCAACATCGA
>RGCC01000111.1 GCA_009919335.1 Alphaproteobacteria bacterium | reverse complement strand
CGCAGCGACTAGAATATCTGCCTGCTTGCAAATTGCGGCAAGGTCCTTTGTGCGTGAATGTGCGATGGTGACGGTACAGCTTTCGCCAAGCAGCAATTGCGCCATGGGCTTGCCAACAATATTTGAGCGGCCCACAACAACCGCATGCTGTCCGGATAAATCGCCAAGATGATCCCGAAGCAATAAAAGACAGCCATAGGGCGTGCATGGTACCAGCGAGTCCTGACCGGTTGCCAGCAATCCCGCATTGACGACATGAAAGCCGTCAACATCCTTATCTGGACGTATGGCATTAATCACCGCATCAGCATCAATCTGATCGGGAAGTGGCAATTGCACCAGAATGCCATCAACTGTGTCATCCTCATTCAGGCTATCAATCAGCGCCAGCAGGCTGGCTTGATCTGTGTCACGGTCTAGGCGGTGCTCGATTGAGCGCATCCCAGCGGCGGCGGTTCGCTCACTTTTATTGCGAACATAAACCTTGCTGGCTGGATCTTCGCCAACAAGCACTACGGCAAGCCCGGGCACTGTTCCGGTGGCCTTTTCAAACAGCTTAACCTCGTCAGCTACCTGCTGTACCAGCTTTTCAGAAAATGCTTTGCCATCAATCACTGTTGCATCTGTCATAGCCATTTGCCCCTCTTTTATTAAGTCCGACCCTGATGATAGGGGTCATTCATCTCAGTTGGCAAAGCCTAGCCCATAATGCTGCTTTGCAGAAGGTTGCGCAGAAACTGGGCCAGAAGGAACAGCACAATGGGGCTTACATCAAGCGCCCCGAAATCAGGAAGAATCCGGCGTACTGGCCGCAATAGTGGTTCGTGAATCCGTGACAGGATATCAATGATAATCCGCACCGCCGGCTGCCATGGATTAATGATCTTGAAGGCGATCAACCAGCCTGCTGCAAGATAGGCGAGCAACGTCCAAATATAGAGATTGATAATCTGATCTATCAGGATTGCGACTGCGTGCATGGCTATTGGCTCATTTGGGTTTCTCTTGGTGTTTCGGACAGCGGGCTGTCCACCGGCCCCGCACTATAATCAAAACCGATTGGCAAAGACAATCATTCATTCATTGGGCCTTTCATTCAGTGAGTTCTTCACTGATTGGCTCATCTAAATGGCTCACTTAATGGGCGCAAAAAAAGGCGCCCCAACGCCCGCATTTACCCCAACGCCAATATTTACCCGTATTTAACTGCGTGCCGGAAATGTGATCACACGGCACTAGAAGCGACCTTGAAAGCTGTGTTTGAATGGCCTACATCTGGGGCATGAAACAGGCGCGTTCAAAATCACCCAAAGTTCGGGAACCCGCAAATCAGGTGCCGGCCGCCGACCATGAGGCGCGCCGGTCATTTGGGAAATTCTGGCAAATAATCATCGCGGTGCTGCTGTTTGCTGGCGTGGCGGTAGGTGTCTTTTTTACATCCGATCATTTTGCCAAAAAGACGACAATGGGCATTCCGAATTTTCAGGATAACCAGCTTGAACTGCGTGATCAAAACGGTGCGGCGCGCTCTGCTGGTGATTTTGCCGGCCGGCCTGTGGCGCTGTTTTTCGGCTTTACCTATTGCCCGGATGTCTGCCCGACCACCTTAACCACTCTAGCGGCGGCGCGCGATAACCTTGGCGCCGCTGGTATCGACAGCAGCCGGTTGCAAATCCTGTTTGTCACGGTTGACCCGGAACGCGATACGCCAGATCAGTTGAAACAATATCTTAGCCTGAAAAGGTACGCTCGGCGCTGAAACAATTTGGCGTCTTTGCGCAGAAAACCGATCAGGGCGATGGTGATTATCTCTATGATCACAGTGCTGCGGTATTTCTATATCGCGATGATGGCAGTTTCAAAGGCACGATTGTGCATAATGAGCCGATCGCGTTTATCACCGAAAAGCTGAAATCAATTCTCGAATGATGTTTTCAATAGGACGTTATGTTTCTAATCGGGTTGGCACGTCTGTTGGCGGTGCCCCCGTTAGTTGATCTTTCGGATTAACCGAACATAGCATTTGATGCCGTTCGGAAGTCATCTCTTTACCTCTTTTGTTGGCATCTATCGCAGAAACCTGCATTTGGAGATTGTCTTGGGGTACTGGGCTGACAAAGCCAACAGAATTAATCTGGTGAAATCATCGCATTGGTGGTGCTGGAAACCTCTTTGTTCATAATTGGTCTGGTTGCACTGTTGCTGCTCTTTTCAAGCAGTCTGGCCGAGGCAGACCAGCAATCCCCGATTACCCAGATATTTGATCAGAGTCCTGCAGGCGTTATTGATCCGCACCCACCAACAGGCTTAACGCGGCCAAAAGCTCAGGCAAAGGTGAATGGCCCGGAACAGACATCGCCCCGCCATGCATTAGCGGCGTCTCGGCATAGATTGAAATCTTATCGGCATGCGATCGGCTTATTGCTTGGTCTGGCGCGTGCGGGCGATGCGGTCAAACTGGCCAACGAGGCGTTGCAACGCTACCCCAAAGCACGCCGTTTACATTTCCAGATTGCCAGTTTGTTTCAACGGTTTCGGCAATGCGTATTAGCCAAGCCGGTCTTTCGGCAAATGCGCAAACGCTATCGGTCAAGCCGGCATTGGCCAGCATTGCGGTATATTGAAAATGCTTGTGGTGATATCTGGCTGGTAACTGTGATGGCGGACATCAGCCTCAGTCGACGGAAATCACTGATCGACGCACCACAACAGATCTATGTAGCGGCGGCATCAGGCTCGCAGATTGATCAGTTTTGCGCGCGCTATTCCCAGCTCTGTGACGGCCTTCGCCAGATACATCATAAAGTGGATACATCATCTGGATATCAGGGCCAGTTCACCACATCATTTTCCCTGACCCTGCCAAATGATCACCGAAAATTTTGCCATATTGCGTTGCGGATCGCGAAAACCGTAACCAGTAAATCAACAATTGGCAGCGATGGGTTTGGGCTTCGCTATCTGTTTGGCTGGCATCAGACTGAACTGCAATCAAAGGCCATATCATTGCGGCTTGGCTCATCATCGCAATTGCGCGGTGTGGAGGGTGAGGATCTGGATTTATCGTGGGCAGGTTTTGACGTCATTACGCTCTATCAATTGCGTAAATGGAATATTTCCTACCGGCATGGCCTAGCACTTGAGCGGCACTGGTCGCGTCAGGCAAACAATCAGCTATTGATCATTACTAGTGGTGTCTCTGGCCGTGCGGAAAACAGCATTGAATGGCATATTGATACCTATCTTGAGCAGCGCAGCCGTTTGTTTCCGCGGCGCCGGTTATTGGCGTCAGTTGGCCGGGCGGTCAAGGTCGAATTGCAATGGTCGCCCTTATCGCGATGGAACACAATTATATCGTATCAGCACGAGAAGCGACAGTTTTTAACAGCACAATTATACCTTGCTGCGCCGCATGAAACCGCAACAACCCGAATGAATATGCGTGTCGAAAGGCTGATTGGCAATTTGACCGGCGGCATCGAACTTGATCGTGTTCGGATTCGCTCGCAAGATCAATTCGCCCGTCGCCATAGGACCAATTACACAGTCTATCTTCGGTATCAATTCTAGCACCATATTCAAAAGACCTTATGTCCCACAAGCTGGAAGGCCGTAGGTTCGCGATGCTGGCGCATCTCTTGAAACGGTGAATGAAACGGCGAATGAGGCCAGAGATTTAAATTTTTGGTTGAAAATCCAAACAAGTGACAGCCGTTCATCAGCTTTTTGCAATTACTAGTTTGAGTAACAATACACTCACAAGAAAGTAAGACCTACTTTGCTCTTTGTTTCGTATGATGGAGTGTTACATGAATATATTAATTGGATATGGAAACAGTCTTTGTCGTGATTTTATGCAAAATCACATGGTATCTGGACAGGAATTCTTGAAGGTAATCACGGTTAGCACTGTGAAGGATTGTCTCGAGATTGCCAGAGATAACATGCATCTTGATGTGATCGGGCTTGACTTAAAAATGCCAGATATGGATGGGGTGAATAGTTTAAAAGAGGTTCGCCAAAGCCTTGTCTATCCAATGCCGATTGCCCTGATCGGGCCAGCAGCAAATCGGCGATCGATCCGTGATCTGCTTATGGCAGGGGCGTCGGGATATCTAACCTATTCGATGAGTGCCGCAGCAACCCTGAGCGCAATCAAACTCATCGCGAATGGTGAAACTTTTGTTCCAGTTGATATTCTGGCGGATGAGGATGTATTGGCCGGGAACC
>RGCC01000012.1 GCA_009919335.1 Alphaproteobacteria bacterium | reverse complement strand
GCAAACTCTGCGTGATGGGCCATCCGGTGAGGGCAGTTGCCTTTCATTTCCCTCATGGAGGTTCAACCGGAGAACAGGAGTAATTTTTATGGCTCTCCCTACATTTACTATGCGCCAAATGCTTGAAGCGGGCGTCCATTTCGGTCACAGCACACGTCGTTGGAATCCAAAGATGGAACCGTTCATCTTTGGCGAGCGCAACAAAACGCATATCCTTGACCTTCAGCAAACACAGCCAATGCTTCACGCAGCATTGAAAGCGTTGAGTGATGTAACCTCACGCGGTGGCCGTGTATTGTTTGTCGGTACCAAGCGTGCTGCTGCTGAAAAAATCGCTGAAACAGCGCAAAACTGTGGCCAATATTTTGTCAATCATCGCTGGCTTGGCGGTATGTTGACCAACTGGACAACCGTATCTCAGTCAATCCGCCGTCTGCGCGAGCTTGAAAGCCGCTTTGAAAGTGGTGAGATCAACCAGCTGACCAAAAAAGAAGCGTTGCAGATCACCCGCGAGCAAGAAAAGCTTGAGCGTACGCTTGGCGGTATCAAAGAGATGGGCGGCATTCCTGATATGCTGTTTATCCTCGACACAAATAAAGAAGCGATTGCCGTGCAGGAAGCCAACCGGCTTGGTATCCCCGTTGTTGCGGTTGTCGATAGCAATGCCAACCCTGACGGCGTCGACTATCTTATTCCGGGCAATGATGACGCGATGCGCGCCATCACATTCTATTGCGAGCTGGTTCAGGCTGCGGTTCTGGACGGTCTGCAAACCGAACTGATGAAATCAGGTGGTGACGCCGGTGAAGCTATTGAAGCACCGGTAGAACCTGCGCTTGAAGCCGCACCGGCTGAACCTGCGCTTGAAGCCGCGCCGGCTGAAGCTGAAGCCCCAGTTGAAGCAGCTGCAACTGACGATACGGCTGCGAGCGCCTAAATCATATTGCTGCCAGCGGGCTTTGGACCTGGTTCGTTGTCTGGCTCGTTGTCTGGCTTGGCGCCTTGCTGGCAGCATTTGAAATTTACGAAATGGCGGCACGCTGCCATTAATTTTGTCTTTATGAAATAAGGAACGATGAGATGAGTGTTACTGCTGCTCTGGTAAAAGAACTGCGCGAGAAATCTGGCGCGGGCATGATGGATTGTAAAAAAGCCCTCGGTGAAACCGATGGTGATATGGACGCCGCTATCGACTGGCTGCGCACCAAAGGTCTGGCGGCTGCCGCTAAAAAATCGGGTCGTGTCGCGGCTGAAGGTTTGGTTGGTATCGCGGTTGCCGGCAGCAAAGGTGCTGTCGTTGAATTGAATGCTGAAACAGATTTTGTGGCACGCAACAGCGAATTTCAGGCATTTGCCTCGGCGCTTGCCAATTTGGCACTGAACGTAACCGACATCGAAGCGCTGAAAGGTCTCGATTTTCCGGGAACCGGCCGAAATGTTGCCGATGAACTGACTCAGAAGATTGCTACCATTGGCGAAAATATGTCACTTCGCCGTATGCAGACACTCGAAGTCAGCAATGGCGCCGTTGTGCCTTACATGCATAATGCAACCGCTGATGGCCTTGGCCGGATTGGTGTGCTTGTTGCTCTGGAATCAGCCGCTGATGAGGCTGCTTTGGTTGCGCTTGGCAAGCAGATTGCGATGCATATTGCAGCAACGTCACCTGCCAGCCTATCGATCGAAGATCTGGATGCTGACGCTGTTGCCCGTGAGCGCGATGTTTTGATCGAACAGGCAAAAGCATCTGGCAAGCCACAGGAAATTGCCGAAAAGATGGTCGAAGGCCGGATGAAGAAATACTATCAGGAAGTTGTATTGCTCGAGCAGACATCTGTCATTGATGGTGAGACCCGCGTTGCCGACGTAATCGCGAAAGCTGGAAAAGATGCAGGCGCTGATATTGCCTTAAAGGCATTTGTCCGGTTTAATCTTGGCGAAGGTGTTGAGCGCGAAGAGTCTGATTTTGCCGCCGAAGTTGCAGCGCAACTGGCATAATTGGGGTTCAAACACGATCTATCTAAAGGAGTAGCCTGCCAGTGACAAAATCGTCCCAACCCGCATCGCCGCATGTCTATAACCGAGTGATGCTGAAAATTTCTGGTGAATCCTTAATGGGAAAACTTCCCTATGGCATTGATCCTGAAATGGTTGGAACCGTTGCCCAGCAGGTCAAAGACGTTGTCGCCACAGGTGTCGAGGTTTGCCTCGTCATTGGTGGCGGCAATATTTTCCGCGGCATGTCAGGTGCCGCTGCCGGTATGGAACGCGCCACCGGCGATTATATGGGCATGCTGGCAACCGTGATGAATGCATTGGCGATGCAGAATGCGCTTGAACAAATTGATGTTCCGGTGCGTGTACAATCGGCCCTTAACATCAGTGCTGTCTGCGAGCCTTACATCAGGCGTCGGGCGACGCGCCACCTCGAAAAAGGCCGCGTTGTCATCTTTGCCGCAGGGACAGGGAACCCGTTCTTTACGACCGACACGGCCGCGGCATTGCGGGCGTCTGAGATGAATTGTCAGGCATTGCTGAAGGGCACGCGGGTCGATGGTGTTTATTCCGACGATCCTGAAAAGAACAAAGATGCAAAGCGATATGATAAGCTTAGCTATATGCAAGTCTTAACCGATGATTTGCGTGTTATGGACGCATCGGCAATTTCACTGTCACGAGAAAACAATATTCCAATCTTGGTGTTTTCGATTGAAACGCCAGGGGAGTTTGAACGCGTAGTAAAGCATGAGGGGCGATTTACCATCGTTTCCTGATTTAAAAGATAATGAAAAATGGTGGGGCAGCCCTACCGACCGTAATAGGGGATAATCATGGCAGAACTTGACATTGATGATATTCAGCGCCGCATGGACGCAAGTTTGGCAAGCCTCAAAACCGAATTCATGGGGTTGCGTGCGGGGCGTGCCTCCACTGGTATGCTTGAGCCAATCATGGTCGATGCCTATGGATCAAAGATGCCGATGAATCAGGTGGGAAACATCTCGGCACCTGAGCCACGGCTGTTGACCGTATCTGTTTGGGACGCATCAATGGCGCCAGCGGTTGAAAAGGCGATTCGCGAGTCTGACCTTGGGCTGAACCCATCGGCCGAGGGCAGCCTTATTCGCGTGCCGATCCCCGATCTGTCTGAAGAACGCCGCAAGGATATGGTGAAGGTTGCTGGACGCTATGCTGAAGCGTGCCGTGTTGCGATCCGTAATGTTCGGCGCGACGGTATTGAAATTGCGCGTAAAGCCGAAAAAGATGGATTGATTTCTGAAGATGACCGTCATGCGCAAGAAAATCAGGTTCAAAAACTTACCGACGAATTTGTAAAAAAGGTCGATGATGCTCTTTCGCATAAGGAAAAAGAGATAACGCAAGTATGAGTTGCGCTCTATTTCAATTTCGAAAAGGGTCGAAATGCAGCAATCTTTGAATCATTTAGCAATTATTATGGATGGTAATCGCCGCTGGGCGAACGCGCATGGTTTCGAGATTTTAAAGGGTCATCATCAGGGGGCAGACACATTGAAAGTGGTCAGCCGCGCCGCAATTGAATATAAGATCCGATGGTTGACCGTGTTCGCTTTTTCGTCTGAAAACTGGCAGCGCCCATCCAGTGAGGTTGCCGGCCTTTTGGCGCTGATGAAGCGTTTTATTCTTACCCAGTCGCAAGAATTGATTGACCAAAATATCCGGCTGCGCATTGTTGGTCGGCGAGACCGCTTTTCGGATGAGCTGCAAAGTGCAATTCGCGATGTTGAAAACCGCTCATCTGGCAATTCCGGCTTGAATCTGACAGTTGCGCTTGACTATGGTGGCCGTCAGGATATCGCGGCGGCGGCTGGACAAATAGCGCATGAAGTTGAAACAGGGTTGTTAAAGGCCAGTCAGGTCAATGATGATTTGTTGAAATCGCGGCTCTCGACCAGCGTGCTACCGCCGGTTGATCTGCTCATCCGAACTGGTGGTGAAAAGCGAATTTCGAACTTTTTGCTGTGGGATTTGCATTACGCCGAACTTTACTTCACGGATGTTTATTGGCCTGAATTCACCACAAAACATCTCTCGCAAGCCATGGATAGTTTCACGATGCGTGATCGCCGGTTTGGTGGGGCATCGGGTGATGTTGTTAAATTTCATATGGTGAAAAGTGATCTAGATTGACCATTCTGGCAAAATCTTCAGGCACAATGCGCCGTCTGCTTGGCGCGATGCTGTTAATCCCAGTTGTGGGTTTAGTCTGGTATGACCAGAAAATCGCCGGGCTGGTGGTTTTATGCCTCGGCATTTTAATGGGTTTTGAGACAAAACGCATTCTTGCGCTCCCGGTGCCAATTGGTCTGATAGTTCTGGCGGTGATCAGCGTTCTAACAACGCCGCCATGGCTTTTGAGCCTGTCCCCTTTGTTGATGTTATCATTGGCGGGGCTTGGGGCGATCGTCGTTGGCGTTTACGTCAGCCAGTTGGCAGCAATGTTTGTCGGATGGTTGTGCCTGTGCCTTGCCAGCGCCAGTTTGCTGCTATCACAGCCATTAGGTCACGTCATTCTGCTGGCGTTGGCGGGGGTCATTGCGGCTTGTGATAGTGCTGCCTATTTTGTCGGGCGCCGTGTCGGTGGGCCAAAATTATGGCCGAGGGTCAGCCCTAATAAAACGATTTCAGGCAGTCTTGGCGGATTGTTTGCTGCCATGCTGGGGACGATGCTGTTTTCAACGGTGCTTGGCTTTGCTGGCGCCGGTGAGGCCATATTTTTCGGGTTGGTCATTGGTGTTTTGTCACAGGCAGGAGATTTGCTTGAATCCGCCGTGAAACGCAGCCTTAATGTCAAGGATAGCGGGTCAATTCTGCCGGGCCATGGCGGCCTACTTGATCGGTTTGACGGCTATGTCTTTGTTTTTCCAGCGGCATATGTATATCTTTTTGTTATCTAATTGGTTTCGGTTATGGCTGAGATAAGACATATTACGGTTCTGGGTGCAACTGGCTCGATCGGGCAGAGCAGCCTTGAGTTAGTGCGCCAGCATCCAGAGCGTTTTGCTGTCCGCGCATTGGTCGCGGGAAAAGACTTTCAGGCGCTTGCGGCACTGGCGCATGAGTTCAAGCCAGAGATAATTGGTATTCACGAAACTACAAATCTCGCCCAATTAAAGGATTTGATTGGGACGCTTAACTGCCAAGTTGTAGCCGGTGAGGCGGCTTGCAGCGACATCGCAACTATTCCGGTTGATCTGGTGATTGCGGGCATTAGCGGTCTGGCTGGTCTGCCATCTGTTTTCGCGGCAGTCAACGCTGGGCAAACAGTGGCAATTGCCAATAAGGAATCACTGGTGTCGGCAGGCGCGGTCGTTACGCGGCGCGCTATCGAAGCAGGCGCGCATATCTTACCGATCGACAGCGAGCATAACGCTGTTTTCCAGTGCTGGAATGGGTGGAAGGGGCATCAATCTTCCGACACAGCAAATGCCCGTACTGCCGAATTAAGTCATATTTGCCTAACCGCATCGGGTGGGCCTTTTTTGACTCTCCCATTGGGTGAGTTTAGCGCGATTACGCCAGCGGCTGCGGTCAAGCATCCAAATTGGGAAATGGGTAAAAAGATTTCGATTGATAGCGCCACGATGATGAATAAGGGGTTAGAAGTCATTGAGGCACGTTGGCTTTTTGACCTTGTGCACGATAAGATTGATGTTCTGGTTCACCCTCAGCAAGCAATCCACGGGCTGGTGCATTTTCGTGATGGGTCTGTGATCGCGCAGATGGGCGGGGCGGATATGCGGATACCAATTTCTTACGCTATGGCATGGCCAGAGCGTCTTGATTGGCAGCCAGAGCCATTTGACCTTGCTGCGATGGGCAATCTAACTTTCCAAAATGTCGATCAAGATCGCTTTCCTTGCTATTACCTTGCGCGCCATGCGCTTGCTGCCGGCGGTAATGCGCCAGCTGTTTTAAACGCCGCTAATGAGGTTGCAGTTGAGTCGTTTTTAGCTGGTAATATCAGTTTTCCTGATATCGCGAGGGTTGTCGATGCGTGCCTGTCTTTGGGGCTGGATGGTGACTTAACCACCATTGAGGCGGTATTTGCCATTGATCAGCGTGCCCGCGGCGAGGCGCGACAGATTGTGGCAGCGCGATAAGTTTTCAAAAATGGCTAAATTGGTCTAGATTACACCACTATTTGATTTAATTTTTACTCGCTTCTTACAGGATGTCTCATGCCCGATCTCGGCTTTACCGATCTAATCCTTGGCTTTTTGCTTTTAATCACGCCAGTGGTGTATTTCCATGAGTTGGGCCATTATTGGGTGGCGCGAAAAGCCGGCGTCGTTGTTGAGGTTTTTTCAATTGGGTTTGGCCCTGAAATTTACGGATGGACAGCCAAAACGGGAACCCGGTGGCGCCTGTCGGCAATTCCGCTTGGTGGTTATGTCAAGATGCGCGGTGATGATGATGCGGCCAGCACACCCTCTGCCGCGGGCACAGGCGTCACGGGCAGCTTTAGTAATGCGGGGCTTTATTGGCGAATGGCGATTGTCGCGGCAGGGCCGATTGCCAATTTTATTCTCGGGATTTTTCTATTTGCGGTCGTCTATATGTCGGTTGGCAAACAGATCATTCCGGCGGTTATCGGTGATGTAATCCCGAATATGCCAGCGGCCAGTGCCGGCCTAAAGCCGGGCGATAAGGTGGTTGAGATCGACGGCATCGGGATTCGCGATTTCAACGATATGCGCGGGCTTGTTGTTGAAAGCCCCAATAAAACCCTTGGGTTCGTCATCCAGCGCGATGGACGCGATCTTAGTTTAGATATTACGCCGGCTGCCCAATTTAATGAGCAGCTGCAGATTGATATTGGCATCTTAGGCGTCAAATCACCGCCGGTTGGAGAGTTTCAGCGGCTTGGGCCTAGCGCTGCAATCATGGCGGCGTCGTCTGACGCGTTTCATATGTCTGTGGTGATCCTGCGCAGCCTTGGCCGCGCTGTTACTGGCAATATGCAGCAAGGCGAGGTCGGTGGCCCGGTTCGCATTGCCGAGATTTCGGGTGCCGTGCTTAATCAGGGAATTGTGCCATTTATTCTGTTAACCGCGGTTATTTCGATAAATCTTGGGCTGATTAATCTATTACCAATTCCCGCCCTAGACGGCGGGCATCTTACCTTTTTTATGCTTGAGGCACTGCGCGGCAAGCCACTGCCGCTTGGCTTTCAGGCAGCTTTGATGCGTGGCGGTATCGCCATTTTAATGGGTTTGACGCTGTTTCTCGTCGTGATTGATGTTGTACGGCTATTTCAATAGCCGGTTAAAAGACAGCGGTTGCCTTTGTTTTAAAGCCTAAACTAGGCGATTTAATTATAGATTCGGCCATTGTTAGGCTTTCGCTATGCCGTTAGGCTGTCTATAGTTTTGCTGGTCTAATTCGCCTTATTTATGGTTTATTCCTTGCTCTCGTGGTGGCTCAGTCTGGCAATGCCCAGCTTGCAGATGATGGGGTACGGGTTACCGAAATTCGTGTTGAGGGAAATCGCCGTGTTGCGGGTGGAACTGTGCAATCTTATCTGCCGGTTCGGGTTGGTGATTTAACGTCACCAGCATCATTGAGTAACTCGCTGGAACGGCTTTATGAGACAAATCTATTCAAGGACATCAAACTAAATCTGGACGGGTCTGTTCTTCTTGTCTCGGTGGTTGAAAACCCAATTATCAACCGGGTTAATATTGAGGGAAATGACGTTCTTACTGATGAGCGTTTGCTCGAGATTATCGATGTTCAACCGCGCCGGGTTTACAATCGCAGTGTGGCGATTGAGGCCACCCGCAAGCTGATTGACATCTATCGCGCCAGTGGCCGCTTTGCCGCAGTGGTTGAACCAAAAATAATCGAGCTTGATGAGAATCGCGTCGACCTTGTCTTTGAGGTCAATGAAGGCCCGTTGATTAAAATTAGTTCAATCTCTTTTTCAGGTAACAATGCGTTCAGTGACCGTGCATTGCGCCAAAACATTGCGAGCCGCGAGACGCGCTGGTGGGCCTTCTTGTCTTCGACTGATAAATATGATGAGGGCAGACTTGACTATGATGTGCGGTTGCTGCGTCAATTTTATTTATCGCGCGGCTATGCCGATATTGTGGTCGATCGTGTGCGCGGCGGTATGCTTCCCGATCGCAGCGGGTTCGCAATTAGCTTTCTGATTAATGAGGGCGCGCGTTATCAGGTTAGCAACGTCACTGTTTCTAGCGCTATCGAGGGCATCGATCCGACCGAGTTAAAGCAGCTTGTCGATTTTGGTGACGATCGCTGGTATGACGTTCGCGCGCTTGAACAGGGTCTTCTTGATATCTCCAACCGGCTAGGGTCCTTTGGTTATGCCTTTGTAAATGTTGCGCCAGAGATAAAGACCTACCCAGAAACGGCGACCCTCGATATCGCAATTAACATTGAAAAGGCTCAGCGTAATTTTGTTGAGCGAATAGAGTTTGTTGATAATACACGTACCTTGGATCGCGTCATAAGACGGGAATTTGAGATTGTTGAGGGTGATGCCTATAATCAGTTAAAAATTGATCGTTCAATCCGCAACGTCAGAAATCTGGGGTATTTTAGCGATGTGAAGGTTGCAACATTGCAAGGGTCTAGCCCAGAACAAACGGTCACAAAGGTTACAGTCGCTGAGCAATCAACAGGTGATTTTTCAATTGGGCTTGGCTATTCATCGCTGGATAAATCCAGCGTGTCCTTCGGCATCAACGAGCGTAATTTCATTGGCACTGGGCGCAGAGCCAGTCTATCGATCTCGACATCGGGGGCCGAGACCAACTTTAATATTGGCCTAACCGAGCCCTATTTGCAGGGGCGTGATCTTACCGGCAGCTTTGATGTCTTCAAAACAAAGAATAAAACCGACGAAACTACTGTGAATGAAACCGGGCTGTCGTTTGGTATCGGCTTTGCTGCGGCACGCGATGTTTATCACCAGTTGAATTATGAGCTTAGCCAGTCAAAAACAACGATCGGCGCAACTACAGCTGAGTCGGTTACTGGCGAAGACGGCAAGTCTCGCCTGCGCTCATCAATCAAATATGTTCTATCAAAAGATACAAGGGACAGCCGGTTTGACCCTTCTGAGGGGTATCTTCTAGAGATGGATGAGACTTTGTCTGGATTTGGCGGTGACGTGAAGTTTTTGCGAACCCGGCTTTCAGCAGCTTATTACAAGCCCATGTTGTTTAAATCAGTTATTTTCGGAGTGTCGGGTAAATTGGGATATATTACCGGTCTTGGTGACAAGGTTACGCAATCCCAGCGCTTCTACCTCGGTGGTCGTGATGTCCGCGGATTTGGTTCTGGTGGTATCGGCCCACGCGATACTGGCTCGCTTGATGCTGTTGGCGGCAATAAAATGTATGCTGGCCGTGTGGAAATTGTATCGAGCCTAGGCCTTGATAAGGATACAGGCGTCAGATGGACAGTCTTTAGCGATGTTGGGTCACTATGGGGTACGGATTATCCAACTGGTGTGACAAATCCAAACACATCAAAGGCGCGCGCGAGTGTTGGGGCCGGTATTTACTGGATGACAGCGATTGGGCCATTGTCATTCTCATGGGCAAAGCCTGTCTCCAAAATGTCGCATGACACAACAAAGGCATTCCAGTTCAATATTGGAACTAGGTTATAGTGATGCAGGTATTAAACTATCTTAAGCCAACTACGCTGATGATCGCCTTGGTCATGGCGGTCAGCATAGCACCGGCGGGCTGGGCGCAATCTCCGCCCGATGAGACGCAGAATAGTCAGTCTATGGAAGTGCGCCGCATTGCCCTTGTTGATCTGGATGGCGTGCTGCGGGCCGCTGATGCGAATGGCCGTGTTCGTGAATTGCTGGACGGTCAGCGGGAAAAGTTTCAGGAAGAGTTTCGCGAGATTGAAGTTGATTTGCAGCAGAATGAGCGTGATTTGCTGGCGAAGCGAGAGCTGATTGCAAAAGAGGAATATGACAAGCTTGTGACGGCGTTTCAGGCGCGCGTATCCGAGGTGCAGAAAGAGATTCAGTACAAAAGGCAGTCGATAGACAATGCCTATCAAAAAGCTCTTGGCGATATCCGAACTTTGGCCATTGAAGTGATCACTCAAATCGCTGCTGAGCGGAAGATTGATCTGATTTTAAATCGCGACTCTAGCGTGATGTTTTTGCCACATTTGAATATTTCGAAAGAGGTGCTTTTGCGCCTGAATGATCGTACTAAAGATGCCCGCATCCAGATTGATATCAAAAAGCCGGTGGCGCAGTAGGGCAGGTTAATGTCGATCAATTCAGCATTTTACCAAATTCTCGAGGGGGTGACTGCTGGCGACCTTGCTGGCGCAATTGGTGCGGCTGAATTACACGGACCAGCAAAAACTGTAATTGCCGATATAACGGCCTTTGAAACTGCGACGCCCTCGGCTCTGATCTATCAGTCCAATCCCGATGCGGCAAAGACTTTAACAGTAAAACCGGTGATTGTAATTACCAATGATGCTTGTCTTCCGATGATTGACGGCGGCAATAGCGCTCTGATTGTGCCGTCCCCAAGAATTGGGTTTGCACAGGCTCTATCGCATCTCATCCTGCCGCCGCCGATGGAATTTGACAGCACGGGCATCTCGCCGCTGGCAAATATTGCTAGTGGTGCACATATCAACCCATCAGCCACCATCATGGCGCAAGCGAACGTTGGGGCTGGCACTGTGGTCGAGGCTGGCGCTGTTTTGCATCGCGGCGTTACCATTGGCGAAAACTGTTACATCGGATCAAATAGCGTAATATCGCATTGCATGATTGGTAATGCAGTTACCATCGATGCTGGCTGCATTATTGGGGCGGCTGGGTTTGGTTTTGAAATGACCAAAGATGGGGCGGTTAAATTACCGCATCTTGGTCTGGTGATTATTGATGATTTTGTGTCGATTGGCAGTGGCTGTGCAATTGATCGTGGCAGTCTTGGTAACACTGTTATTGGCGCTCATGTAATGATGGATAACCTCTGCCATATTGCCCATAATGTAACAATTGGGCAGCGATCAATTGTCGCTGGTCAGTGCGGGATTTCGGGAAGTGTGACGGTAGGCGCTGGCGTTTCCATGGGCGGACAGGTCGGCATTGCACCGCATGTCACAATCGGTGATGGCGCGGTGCTGACGGCACGAAGCGGGGTGACAAAGGATGTTGCGGCAGGTGAACAGGTCGCCGGATTCCCAGCGGTGCCAAAGCGGCAGTTCTGGCGTGATCAGGCGGCAATTCGCCGGCTTGGCGCGGCCAAAACGTCAAAACCATAATAAGCAGTGAAGTCACGTGGGATTTGTATTATGAATGGGCCGGTAACGACCATAGAAGGATAGGCGAATGGCGGAAAATATAGATGTTTTGAATATTGATCAGATTAAAAAACTGATCCCGCACAGGGCACCAATCCTGCTTATCGACCGTGTCGAGAATATTGTTCCCGACACCGAAGCCACCGGCATTAAAGCTGTTAGTGGGAATGAGCCGTATTTTGCTGGCCATTTCCCCGATTTTCCAGTGATGCCAGGCGTGTTAATTGTCGAGGCTATTGCCCAAACCGCATCAGTGATGGTGGCGGCAACGACCCCCGATTTTACCACAGGAAAACTGGTTTTCTTTACCACGATTGAAAAGGCACGTTTCCGCCAGCCGGTTCGCCCCGGTGATGTGATTGAGATGCGCGTTGTCAAAACTGCCGCAAAGGGCCCGTTATGGAAATTTACCGGAACCGCCAAGGTTGCCGGAAAGCTGGTCGCCGAAGCTGAATTTGGTGCCATGATTGTTGACCCGGATCGCTAGAATGACCGAGTCGATCCATCCAACGGCAATTATATCACCATCGGCGCAGATTGGTGCTGATGTAAAAATAGGCCCTTATTGTGTCATTGGCGAGCATGCAGTGGTTGGTGATGGCGTTCATCTTCACGCACATGTTGCGATTGAGGGGTACACAACGCTTGGTGCCAATTGCGAGGTTTATCCTTTTGCCGTGCTAGGCTGTGCGCCTCAGCATACGCGCTATGCGGGCGAGCCGTCACGTCTGCTAATCGGGCAGCATTGCGTCATCCGCGAGCATGTCACGATGCACCCCGGAACCGCTATTGATGCTATGGAGACGGTCGTTGGTGACAATGGGCTGTTTTTTGCTGGTGCTCATGTTGCACATGATTGTGTTGTTGGAAATAATGTTATCTTTGCGAATAACGTAGCACTCGGCGGTCATGTAAAGATCGGCGATCATGTCATGCTCGGAGGGTTTGCCGGCGTTCAGCAATGGTGCCGTGTTGGCGCACATTCGATGATTGGCGCGCATAGCCTCGTTGATGCTGATATCATTCCCTTTTGCATCGCCGCCGGCAATCGCGCCCGCCTTGCAGGGGTCAATGTCATCGGTTTAGAGCGGCGCGGGTTCGCAGCCGAGACGATCACAGGATTGCGCGATCTGTTTCGCCAATTGATCAGGGGCAACGGGCTATTTGCGAGCCGGCTTAGTGATGTGCGTGAAAAATTCAGCGGTACAGCTGAATGTGACCAATTATTTGCGTTTATTGATAATGCTGGCCGCAATGGTGTTTGCCAATCGTTCAAGCGCTAGGCTGTCAATATTGCGGCAGAATTGCCAATAAGGGGGCGCCACAGCCATGAAACGGCTTGCCATCATTGCAGGAAAGGGGCCTTTGCCGGGCGAGGTTGCCATGGCAGCGATAGCCCAAGGCCATGAGGTTTTGATCCTGCCAATCGAAGGACAGGCAGACGCCGATTTCAGCGGCTATCAAACCGTGCCAATTCGCCTTGGGGCAATCAATAAGACCCGCAGCATCATGCTCGAGCATGGCATCCAGACATTGGTGATGGTTGGCAAGGTGGTCTGGCCGTCAATGGCTGCATTACGCCCGGATTTCGATGGGATGAAACTCCTTGGCAAGATGATCACCAAAGGTGATGATAACGCCCTTCGCCATGTTGCGGCCTATTTTGCTGAAAAGGGAATTGAAACCATCGCAGTCGACATATTTCTACCAGATCGGAAAATGCCATCCGGCCTGATTGTTGGTCTGGCGCCTGACGGCGATGGCGAGGCGGCAATTTCACTTGGCATGGCGGTTTTGGACGCGTTGGGCGCGCATGATGTTGGCCAGTCCATTATCGTTCAAAACGGCCGGGTGATCGCCATTGAGGCTGCCGAGGGCAGTGACGAGATGATTGCCCGTGCCAAGCCATTGCTTGATGCGGAAAGCGGGGTTGGCTGTTTGGTTAAGATGCGTAAAACCGCACAGGACACGCGCCTCGATATGCCCGTTATGGGCTGCGTTACAATTGAGGCGGCCGCCAAAGCAGGGCTATCACTTTTGGCGATTGAGGCAGATACCGTCCTTTTGGCCGACGATCTGGCGGCAATAAAAGCTGCTTGTGTTGCTGCAAATATGACCCTTATTGGCATTAACCGCAGCACAGCCAAATGACGGCGCCGATTTTCATCATTGCTGGCGAGGCGTCCGGCGATCAACTTGCCGCGCATTTAATGCGCGCGGTGAATGCTGCCTATGACAGGCCGGAATGGATTGGTGTTGGCGGCCGGTTGATGCAGAACGAGGGGTTGACGGCATCATTGCAGGATATAAACGCGCTTTCGGTAATGGGTTTTGGCAGTGCTGTCATCGCCTATCCGCGCTTGTCACGTCTTGCTGATGATCTTGTTGATGCAGTGATGAAGGCGCGGCCCCGGCTTGTTCTAACGGTCGATAATAAAGGCTTTGCGATCCGGTTTGCAGCGCGGTTAAAACGGCGGATGAAGGCGGCGGGGTGGTCTGCGCCAATTGTTCATTGTGTTGCCCCAACAGTATGGGCATGGGGCGGCTGGCGCGCAAAGAAATTTGCCGCCATTATGGATGGGCTATTATGCCTGTTTCCGTTCGAGCCTGAATATTTTACCCCGCTTGGCCTTGACGCTCATTTTATTGGTCACCCAGAGGCGTTTGGTGATTTTTTAAAAGCAAAACAAGAGGATAAATCTAAGTCTTCACCCCCTAAAATCATCTTATTGCCGGGAAGTCGCCGCAGTGAAATCGCGCTTATCTTGCCGGAAATGCTGGCGGCTGCGGCGATTATCAGAACCCATGAACCTGCGAGCGAATTTGTGCTGCCTGCGGTACCACATCTTTTGCCGCTGATCCGTGATCTTACCGATGGTGAGGGGGTTGTAATTCTTGATCAGCCGCAAGGTTTAATTCCGGCTCTGCAGACTAGTGATGCGATGATTGCGACGTCAGGAACGGTTACTTTGCAGGCGGCGTTATGTGGCACAATTGGCGTAACCTGTTACCGCACTGGCAGTATCAGCGGGTTCATTGGGCGGCGGCTGGTTGATTTTGATAAGGTTATTTTGCCAAATGCCATTTTAGGCCGGCCGTTATATCCGTTTTATTTTCAGGAACAGGCGACAGGCACATCATTGGCAACAGCGGTAATGGATTGCCTTGCTGACAGCCAGGCCAAATCGAGGGCGCAGCAGGCGGCAATCGAGCTAAAACAGCGGTTAACCGGCAATCATGATCATTTTGATGAGATGATTATCAGGGCCTTAAAAAACTGGCTTGGTTGACGAACCAAGCCAGCAGATTTCATTTAAAATTTCCAACAATCTTTAGCGGGACTGAAGATCTTTATAAGGGCGCTGGGCTGGGCCTGTATAGAGCTGGCGCGGGCGGCCGATACGTTGTGTTGGATCAGTGATCATCTCGTTCCATTGCGCAATCCAGCCGGTGGTGCGTGCCACAGCAAACAGGACTGTAAACATTGAGGTCGGAAAGCCCATCGCCTTGAGAATAATGCCCGAATAGAAATCGACATTCGGATAAAGCTTCTTTTCGATGAAATAGCTGTCATTAACAGCCAATTCCTCGAGCTCCATCGCCAGCTCAAGAAGCGCATCATTGACGCCAAGCTTGCCAAGAACGTCATGACACGCCTTGCGAAGAACCTTGGCGCGTGGATCGAAATTCTTGTAAACCCGATGCCCAAAACCAAACAGGCGGAACGGGTCATCCTTATCACGCGCTTTGTTGATAAATTCGGGGATGTTTTTCTTATTGCCAATCTCGTTCAGCATATTCAACACGGCTTCGTTGGCACCGCCATGCGCAGGCCCCCACAATGAAGCAATTCCTGCTGCAATACAGGCAAATGGGTTTGCCCCAGATGATCCAGCAAGCCGGACAGTCGATGTAGAGGCATTTTGCTCGTGATCAGCGTGCAGGATGAATATTTTGTTCATTGCATCGGCAAGGATCGGATCCACATGATAGTCTTCAGCCGGTACCGCAAAACACATATGAAGGAAGTTTTCGGCATATTTCAGATTGTTGCGCGGGTAATTAAACGGCTGACCGAGCGAGTATTTATAGGCCATTGATGCCAAGGTTGGCATCTTGGCAATCAACCGCCTTGAGGCGATCATGCGCTGCAATGGGTCATGAATATCGGTTGAGTCGTGATAGAACGCAGATAATGCACCGGTAACGCCGCAAAGGATTGCCATTGGATGGGCATCACGGCGGAACCCGCGTAAAAAGATGGATAGCTGCTCATGCACCATCGTATGACGGGTAATTGCGGTATCAAACGCCTCTTTTTGTTCCGGATCGGGCAGCTCGCCTTCAAGCAGCAAATAGGCCAGCTCAAGAAAGTCAGCCTTTTCGGCGAGGTCCTCGATCGCATAGCCGCGATGCAACAACACCCCTTCATCACCATCAATATAGGTCAGCCCAGAAACGCATGATCCTGTCGCGCCATAGCCCGGATCAAAGGTAAACATTCCAGTTTCTGCATAAAGTTTGCGAATATCGATAACATCCGGCCCGATCGTTCCAGACGTGACTGGCAAGACCGTTGATTTTCCTGATGCGTTGTCAGTAACTGTTACGGATTTTTCGGAAGACGAATTGTCAGCCATCAGCGGACCTCATGAAAAAAGTTATGTGACGAATACAGCGCTGTGCATCAGGCGACTGTGTCTGCTGCGAGGAGCGTCCTAACGGTACCGCAAATTAGCGTTGTGTGCAAGCGATCCGCAACCTGTGACTGGTCTCAGCCTGTCCCAAAGCCACCATAATATCAATGATTGACGGTGTTTGCTTCATGCCGGTAACAGCGGCGCGCAGAGGCAGCCCGATATCACGCATTTTCATCCCGTTTTCAACAAGGTAGCCATTAACCGCTTCTTTCAATCCATCCAAGGTCCATGGCGCAGTTTCCAGCGCCCGATCAAGGTCAAGCAGGGTTTTCTTGGCGTCATCGTTTAAAAGGGCGGCCGCGTCATCCTCAATGGTGACCGCACCATCAATCAAAAGATAACCAACTGAACCAGCGATATCGAGGTGGGTCTTTGCGCGCTCCTTCAATAAAGGCAGGAGCGCTCGGATGCGAGATTTTGCGGCGTCAGACGGGCTGTTACCAGTTTCGGCAATTGTTTGTGTAATCATAGCACATAGCGTGTCATCATCCATGGTGCGAATGAAATGCGCATTTACATCACGTAATTTATCAGCATTAAAACGGGCAGGCGATTTACCAATCCGGCCAAGATCAAACAGCGAAACTGCATCATCACGGCTGATAATGTCCATGTCGCCGTAACTCCATCCCAGCTTTAAGAGATAGCTGAACATCGCGTCAGGCAGAAACCCCATATCGCGGTAGGCATCAACCCCAAGCGCGCCATGCCGTTTTGATAATTTTGCCCCGTCACTGCCATGGATAAGCGGAATATGTGCAAAGACCGGCACATCCCACCCCATGCCCTGATAGACCATATATTGGCGAAACGCGTTGTTTAAATGATCATCGCCGCGAATCACGTGGGTAATACCCATGTCATGATCATCAACGACAACCGCCAACATATAGGTTGGCGACCCATCCGCCCGCAAAATCACCATGTCATCCAGCACATGGTTTTGCACGGTCACTGCGCCCTGAACCGCATCCAGAATTGTGGTGCTGCCCTCGCTTGGCATTTTCATCCGCACCACAAAAGGCGCATCAATCGGGGCCTCATCTGGGTTTTTGTCGCGCCACGGCGAACGGACAGCATGACCAGATTGTTTGCTGGCCTCGCGGATCGCGGTCAGTTCATCATCAGTTAGATAACATTTATAGGCCGCACCAGCCTCGATTAACGCTAGCGCCACCTCATAATGACGCTGGCTTTGCGCCGACTGGCTGATGGCTGGTTGATCACCGCCAAGCCCAAGCCAATCAAGCCCATCATGGATCGCGGCAATCGCCTCATCTGTTGACCGGGCCTTGTCAGTATCTTCAATTCGCAAAAGATAAGTGCCGCCGTGATGGCGCGCAAACAGCCAGTTGAAAAGGGCGGTCCGCGCCCCGCCAATATGCAGATAACCGGTTGGCGACGGCGCAAATCTTGTAACGACATTCATAGTTTTTTAAGCCCTTCCTGATAGGCTGGCATCATTGACCATATTCGGGCGCATGCTACACCAATGGCACTGCAAATTGCACCCCTGATTGTTCCAGAGCGTCGGATATTGGTCTATCTCTATCTGTTTGTAACGGGGATAATCCTCTTACATAGCTTGCCGGCCTTGTGGCATCACGGCGATCAGCTTGTCCTGCTTTTGAGTGGCGGGGCGTTCATGATACTGGCCGCTATTTTTCTGGCACTTTATGCACGCCACCATGCCGCGCTAAATGGGGCGGTACGATTGCTGATTGCTTTTATCCTTGGTGTCGTCGTGGCGGCTGTGCAATTTACCCGGCATGACACGCCTCAAATTGGCCGCGGTATTACCGGTCAGATTGAGGGGAGTTTGGTAAAAATTGACGGGCGTGCCGATGCCCGCAGCCGCTTATGGTTGCGGCTTGATACTACCGCCGAGATCGTCAGTGATGGGCATTTTCCAGCGGGCGGTATTGTGCGCGTCACCACCGATGAATGGCAGGATCAACAGCGGCTTGGCAGCAAACTAGCCATGCGGGTCAGGCTGTACCCGCCGCCAACGCGGGTTCTGGCTGGGGTTGCTGATTACGGTCGTCAGGCGCGCGCTCAAGGGGTTCTGGCAAGCGGTTATGTTATCTCCGGCTTGCGGCCGGTTGCGGATGGTGGCGATAGATCCGGTTTGGATAATTTTTATTTATCCTTGGCGCGATACCGCGCTCACTTTGCCAGCTATCTTGTTGGCTTGATGAACGCGCCGGCAGGGGCGATTGCGGCGGCGTTACTGGTTGGCGAACGTCGTTATATCAATGATGAACTCTATAAACAGTTTCGCGACTCGGGTTTGGCGCATTTGTTGGCGATTTCCGGACTTCATATGGGATTAATTTGTTTCGGGACTATGGCGCTTATCCGGTTTGTCGGGGCGTTGTTTCCAGCAATGTCCAGCCGGTTTCCCTTGCATAAATATGCCGCTATCACCGCGGCGACAATTGGTGCCTGCTATGTTTTGATGTCGGGCGCACCCATAAGCGCGGTTCGCGCCTTTGCCATGACTTTGCTGGTGGTTCTGGCAATTTTACGCGACCGGATGGCATTAACACTGCGCAATGTCTGTTTGGCCGCCTTTGTGATTTTAGCGGTTAATACCATGGCCCTATTTTCTGCCGGTTTTCAGCTCAGTTTTGCTGCAACCGCTATTCTGGTCATATGGTATGAAGCACGCGCTAGAAGAGGGGCCTCGCAATTCCATTGGTCGTTGCGCTATCCGGTTGCTTTGATCACCATGTCGCTATTGGCGGCGATGGCAACTGCACCGTTTGCTGCCCAGCATTTTGGCGTTGTTACACCATGGGGCGTTATTGCCAATATCATTGGCATCCCATTGACCGGGTTCTGGATTATGCCAATGGGCATGCTGTTTAGTGTCAGCGCAATATTCGGGATAGACTGGATTGTCGCGCCGATCCTCGCTGGCGGGATAAATATATTGGTCTTTATTGCCGGCATAATTGCCGAATACCCTTTTGCTGGATGGCCGGTTGCACCGCCGGGATATACCGCATTAGCTGTGATGGTTAGCGGTATCATACTGACCCAGCTTTTCATCAAACCAATTGCCAGTATCGGATGGGTGGTCGGGATTGTTGGCGCGCTTTTATGGACGGTGCGGCCCGTGCCTGATGGCGCGCTATTCGCTGTCGGCCGCACGCCGCGATTGGTCCTAGCAGGGCCTGGCGTGGTTGCGACCCCTTATGATAATCTATCCGACTTTCTGGCCTAAATGGCCGCCTTTCGCCTTGGCAAAAGTGTAAATTCAGATGAACCAACGCCATGTGACCCGTCATGCCGCCATGATTTCGGTGATGGAATGATCGGCAGCATTGTCAAAAGGTCACGCGGGCTTACGGCGGCCTGCAAGGATCATAAAACCAGCTTTGTTCTAACAATCATCGCGCCGCGCTATCGCTGCAGGAGCGGCAAACCGATTTATAATATCAGTCAGAAAACAGGCTATAATTATCTGATTTTTGTCCAGAAAAAATCAATAAAGATGATTAGTAATTCCGGATTAGGCCAGCAAGTTTGCCCTGCACTTCAACCTCTCCCGTGCTGAAATAGCGGGTTTCATATTTTGGGTTTGCGGCCTCTAAACCAACCCGGCCCGGTTCTTTTAGCAATGTCTTCAAGGTTGCTTCTTGCTGGTTAATCAATGCGACAACAATCTCGCCATGTCGGGCGGTTTCGGCGCGTTGAATTACCACGGTATCACCGTCCAGAATGCCCGCACCAATCATCGAGTCACCAACGATTTCAAGCGCAAAATGCTCACCGCTGCCAACCATGCTTGCCGGAATTTCTAGGTGATTTGTAGGATCACTCAAGGCTTCGATCGGCGTACCAGCAGCAATCCGGCCCAAAAGGGGGAGGCTAACAAGATTGCTCGCCGCTTCAACCGAACGGGTGACAACACTACCAGCCGCCGCCGCAGGTTTCAAAATCTCGATCGCACGGGCCCGATTGGCAAGACGGCGGATATAGCCACGCTCCTCAAGGCCGGAAACAAGCCGATGAACGCCCGATTTTGACGCAAGACCCAGCGCATCGCGCATTTCGTCAAAAGATGGAGGCACCTCATGCTGCTGCATATGCTCATTCAGATAGCTTAAAAGCTCACTTTGCTTGCGTGTAAGCATCGAAACACTCCGCTTGTTCCTGTTCGTTCTGTTTATGTTCTAACAATGTTCCGAAAGGCTGGCAAGCCTAATCAGACAGCCAGCGCTATTTATCGGATAAAAACACACCCTAAGCGGGGCTGGCACCACGCGGCGTTTGTGTCTTGCTGGCTTTTGCTGCCAAAAAATAGGGGCGGCCTAATATAGGGGCGGGAGAGGCATAACCCACACACGCTCACCAGCGGCTTTGGCGGGATCAAAGGGCGGGCGAATAATGAACGCATTAGCATTTGCGAGTACTGACATCATCGAGCTATCTTGGCGCGGTGCCGGGGTGACCGTCTGGCGACCATCCTTGGTGGAAATAACGGCACGGATGTAATCTTGGCGTTGATCATTAGCCTCGACATCGACCGAAAGCGGCAATTCAAACTGCAATGGATCGGCGCTGCCACCAACCATATGCGCAATAGCCGGCCGCACAAACACCAACGCGCAGACTGCCGTTGAGACAGGGTTTCCGGGAAGCCCGATCAGGGGAATGTCGTTAACGTTACCTGAAATGAGCGGTTTGCCCGGACGCATAGCGATTTTCCAGAAATTCAGCGCGTTTTCGGCGCTGCTTCCAAGATCTGAAACAATATGATCATGCGTTCCGACCGAGGCGCCACCGGTGGTAACAACAAGATCAAGCGCACCTGCTTGCTGAACTGCTTTCAGCATCGCGCCCGGTTTGTCGCGGGCAATCCCCAGATCGACCGCGTGCCCGCCGCAAGCGGTGATGAAATTCATCAAAAAGCTGGCATTTGAGCTGATAATCTGACCGGGACCTGGCATCTCACCCGGGCGCACTAATTCATCACCAGTTGACAACACGCCGACGCGGGGGCAGGCACGCACTGTTGCGGTGGTCAAACCCGCGGCAATGGCAAGCCCGATTGACCGCGCTGACAACAGCGTTCCAGCCGGTAAAATCACCTGACCCGCGGTGATATCAAGGCCAGCAGGCCGAATATAGCGGCCAACCGGCTCAGCGCTTCGAACGGTGATAACAACGCCGTTTTCCTCGGCAACCGGATCAACATCTTCTTGAATGACAATCGTATCAGCGCCATCAGGTATCGCCGCCCCGGTAAAGACCCGCACAGCCTGTCCAGCAGCTATTTCACCATCCCAAGGATGGCCTGCAGCAGATTCGGCAATTCGCGTTAATTGGCAGGGAAGCTGGGTCACATCAGCACCGCGAACCGCATATCCATCCATCGCCGATACTGCCTGTGGCGGCAGGGTCAGCGCCGCTGTCAAATCTTCGGCAAGGGTAAAGCCCAAAGCCTGTTCAAGCGGCTTTCGTGCCGGCGTTGTTTGTGGCAAGCGCTCAATAATGGCGGCCAATGCCTGATCAACTGGCAGCAGCGGCGATTTGCCAGCTGGTTTGGATGCATCCGGCCTATTCGGCATCATAACTGCCCGATTTACCGCCCGATTTATGGGTTAGCCTTATATTGCCAATTTCCATACCGCGATCAACAGCTTTGCACATATCATAAACCGTAAGCGCCGCCGTTGAAACCGCAGTCATCGCCTCCATTTCAACCCCGGTTGGCCCTGAAACGGCACAAGTTGCGGTGATCTGAATTCCGGGTAGTTCAGGGTCTGGTGCAAGATCAAGGGTAACATGATCAAGCCCAAGCGGGTGACAAAGCGGGATCAAATTTGCGGTTTGTTTTGCACCCATTATTCCTGCCAGCCGCGCAACTCCCAGAACATCGCCTTTCTTGGCGGTACCATCAGTGATCATAGTCAGTGTTTCGGGCTGCATACGGATATGCCCCTTAACCACAGCAATGCGCTTGGTGTCGGCCTTGCTGCCAACGTCAACCATATGCGCGTTACCGTCGCTATCGAAATGGGTAAATTCAGCCATGGGTTTTTCTTTCTTAAACTTGAAACGCCTACGAACGGGGCACAGGATTAGCCAAAATAGCCTTTGTTGCTGCTGCGACATCATCGGCACGCATCAGGGACTCGCCAATCAGAAAACAGCGCGCACCAACCGCCGCCATCCGCGCAAGATCCGCCGGGGTAAATAACCCACTTTCAGCAATCGCAATGCGGTCATCTGGCAAGTGGGGCAGCATCGCCGCGCCAACATCAAGCGATATTTCCATCGTTTTGAGGTTACGGTTATTAATCCCCATAAGCGGCGAGCGTAATTTGGCCGCGCGCGCTAATTCATCGGCGTCATGGCATTCAATCAAAACATCCATGCCATATTCCGTGGCACAGGCCTCCAGCTCGGCGGCACGCGCATCATCAAGCGCCGCCATAATCAGCAGAATACAATCTGCACCCATGGCGCGGGACTCGACGATTTGCATCGGATCAATCATAAAATCTTTACGAAGTACAGGCAGGCTGACCGCATCTCGCGCCGCAACAAGATATTCGGGCGCGCCTTGAAACCATTTACGGTCGGTCAAAACCGATAAGCAGGTTGCCCCACCTGCCTCATAGGCTGCGGCCAGATGCGCCGGATCAAAATCAGCGCGGATCAGACCTTTCGACGGTGACGCTTTCTTCAGCTCGGCAATCAGCCCATAACCAGCTGCGCTATCACGCGCCAATGCAGCGGCAAATCCGCGAACCGGCGAGGCCGCCTTGGCCGCGCTGTCCAGTGCTGCAAAACTTTGCGCCTTGGCAAGCGCGCTAACCTCGAGATGTTTTTCGTCGATGATGGTTGCCAAAACATTACTCATCTAATCATGCCTTATCATTGGTGATTGCAATCAGACCATCCAGCGCGGCAAGTGCCTTGCCCTCATCAACAGACGCTGACGCCATTGCGGCGCCTTTTGATAAATCGGCAACATGGCCGCCAGCAACCAATGCCGCGGCTGCATTGAACAGAACAATATCACGATAAGGGCCGGTTTCACCTTCCAATAGGGCACGAAGATAGCGCGCGTTATGTTCACCATCACCACCGCGAAGCTGATCCATTTTTGCGGTTTTCACGCCGATATCTTCAGGCGAAATGGTAAATTCCCGAACCTTGCCATCGACAAGCGATGCAACATGGGTCTTACCGGTTGTGCTGACCTCATCAAGGCCGTCCGCCCCATGCACCACCCACGCATGCGTCGTGCCAAGCCGCGCTAGAACATGCGCAAATGGCGCACAATAGCTTTGATCAAACACCCCGACCATGATGCGTTTGACCAATGCCGGATTAGACAGCGGGCCAAGAAGATTGAAAATCGTGCGCACACCAAGCGATGCGCGAACCGGTGCAACATGGCGCATCGCAGAATGATGACGCGGCGCCATTAAAAAGGCGATATTGACCTCGGCGAGGGCACGTTCGACAAGCGCGATATCGCAATCAACGTTAATCCCAAGCGCCGATAATACATCCGCAGCGCCGCTTTTTGATGACACCGCTTTATTCCCATGTTTTGCAACCGGAATACCGCATCCGGCAACAACAAAGGCACTGGCCGTCGAGATATTGTAAGTGCCAAACCCATCCCCGCCCGTACCGACGATATCCATCGCAAGATCACTTGCCGGAATGGTTAAAGCCTTTGCCCGCATTACCGTGGCAGCGGCGGCAATATCATCAACCTGCTCGCCGCGAATTTTCAGCGCGATAAGAAAGGCAGCCATCTGCGCCTCGCCAACATCACCATCCATAATTGCGGTAAAACAATCCTGAATGGCGGCAGGCGTTGGCCGTTCGCCGGCAATCAGCGCGGTCAGGGATGACTTTACAA
>RGCC01000110.1 GCA_009919335.1 Alphaproteobacteria bacterium | reverse complement strand
CTCCCCGATGATCAGATCACCTGCCTTTGCGAGAGTTGCAGCCGTGGGATTGAGATTGTCCATAATGGTAATGAGCGGGCTGGTTTGCTGGCGATGCGTACCGCCTTTGAGATTAAGCAGGCGGAACGAGTTATCCTTGGCACTGATGCGCCGGCCGGATCTGGTGTCCAGCCGCTGGGCATCTTGAGGATGATTGCGATGTTGTCCAGCTTGGGTGATATTCCACCGGAAATTGCCTTTTGTTTTGCCACCGGTAATACCGCGCGCATGCGTGATCTTGATTGCGGCATTATCGAAATTGGCCGAAGCGCCGATTTTGTGCTGATGGATACGGCGCAGCACGCGCCGGGCCGTAATATGCTGGAAAGCATCCATCAGGGTAATTTGCCCGGCGTTGGTATGACGATTATCGACGGTATTGTTCGCACCAATCGCAGCCGCAATACGCCGCCAGCAACTAATTTGCCGGAAATCCTCGAGTGATTGTCCAGTGATTATCTAATGATTATGTCGCGGCGAGTTTTGGTGACGCAAAGGATTAACCCAAAGGCACCTGCTTTTCGGTTAGTGTTTACAAGATGTTTTATTGTTAGTATACAAATGAATTAACGACGATATCTGATCGCGCGGATGCTGCTCGATCAAAATATAGCTACAGTCGATCCGATGGCACCGGAAAACCCGTTAATTTTTTCGGTTGGGCCATTTGCCGGAACAAATTTTTCCAATGCAAACCGACTGAGTGTTGGCTGTAAAAGCCCGCTGACTGGCGGTATTAAAGAGGCGAATAGCGGTGGGACATTTGGCTTTGCGATGGGACAGTTGCTGATTGCCGGCATCTCGTTTCACGGCGCAAGCGATTCATGGGTTGTGATCCGTATTACCAAGGATGGTGTGATTAGCTTTGATGATGCTGCGCCCTACATGGGGCTTGGCAATTTCGATTCTGCGCGAAAGCTGCATGAGGCGTATGGTGAGAAAACCTCGCTGGCGCTGTGCGGGCCGGTTGGTGAATATCTTGGGCTGATGGCTGGGGTGGCGTTTTCTGATACCGATAACCGGCCATCTCGTCTGGCCGCGCGTGGCGGTGTTGGCGCGGTAATGGGTGCCAAGAAAATCAAGGCTGTTGTTATTGACAAGGACCGTATGCCGCCGGTGAATGACCGTAAAAAATTAATGGGTGCGATCAAGGATTATGGCAAAAAGCTTGGCGAGTCTGTTGCGGTGCAAAGCCTGAAAACGACTGGAACAGCGATGGTTGCCGACCTTACCAACCATCTGGGCGCCTTGCCGGTGCGTAATTTCTCATCTGGGCAAGGATGCCTGATTAAATGCAGCAATGTCTATGTCGATGATACTGGGCGTGAACTTGTCTCGCCGCTGGAATATGAAACCATTGGCTTGCTGGGTACCAATTGCGGACTTGATGATCCGGATGATGTGGCAAGGTTGAACGAGACGGCAAATGATCTTGGCGTCGACAGTATCGAGCTTGGCGCGACAATCGGTGTTTTAATGGAGGCTGGCGAAGGCGCATTTGGCGATGTGGCATTTATGCAATCCTGCCTTGAGGATATTCGGGTTGGCAATGAGCGTGGGCGGCTTTATGCGTCGGGTACGGCGCGGGTTGGCAAGGCGCTGAAGGTTGCGCGGGTGCCGGTTATCAAACAGCAGGCGATCAGCGCCTATGATCCGCGGATCATCGAGGTTACCGGCATTTCAATGATGCTGACCGCGCAAGGTGCTGATCATACGGTTGGTAACGCACCATCGTTCAAATGTGATGATAAGACGATTGAAGAATTGGTTGCCGAAAGCTTGCGAATGCAGATTAACAGCGCGGTCGCTGACTCGTTCGGTCTTTGCGTGTTCGGCCGGTCGGTTACCGACGATAATCTGACGCTGATTGCCGATGCGATTAATGACTCGTTTGACGCTGGTGTGACCCCTGACTTTATCCGTAATATCGGCTTTGAGACATTGCGGCTTGAGGCGGCGTTCAACAAGGCCGCAGGGTTTGATCAGGACGATGATGAATTGCCATCATTTTTCCGCGACGAGCCGCTGCCACCAACCGGTAAAATGGCGCGTCTTTACAGCCGTGAAGTGAATATTGCGATGCAGAATTTGATGGATGCGCATAGCCACTAAGGTTAGGTTTTTCAAGTCGAGGCTGGGGTACGAACTGGGGCTGTGGTGCGGAGAAATCAATGCAAGATAGGCTAGCTGCTGATGGTGGGATCGGTGATTATGTGCGGGCAGATAGCCTAGAGAGCGCGATTGCCGCATTGTCCACCGGCCCGAAAACCATTCTTGCCGGCGGAACCGATGTGTTTCCACGCTTGCAAGATCGCCCGCTAAGCGGCCCTGTTCTTGATATATCGGGGATTCCCGCACTTGGCGCAATTGCCTTTGACGGCAGCTATTGGCGCATTGGTGCGGCGGCAAGCTGGAGCAAATTGCTAAAGGCTGATGTGCCAGCGGCCTTTGATGGGTTAAAGGCGGCGGCGCGCGAAGTCGGCTCGGTGCAAATCCAGAACCGCGCAACGATTATTGGCAATCTTTGTAACGCGTCGCCTGCGGCTGATGGTGTGCCGCCGTTACTGACGCTAGATGCAGAGGTGGAAATTGTCGGTGCAGCTGGAATGCGCCACCTGCCTTTATCGGCGTTTATATTGGGTAATCGGAAAACCGCGCTTGGGGCTGGCGAGATGGTAAGTGCCTTGCGGATTCCCGGCGCGTCAGCTGCTGGCCGGTCGGGGTTTCGAAAGCTTGGCGCACGTTCCTATCTGGTGATTTCGATCAGTATGGCAGCGTTACGACTGGTGGTTGATGATGCTGGTGTTATTGAAGATGTCGCGCTGGCGATCGGTGCCTGCAGTGAGGTCGCCCAGCGTATGGGCGGTGTTGAAGCGGCATTGCGCGGAACAGCATTAACCGCGGCCGCCAGCAAGATTACCCCGGATCTTTTCACTGGTCTTTCGCCAATTGATGATGTGCGCGCAACAGCGGCTTACCGGCTGGAGGCGTCATGCGAAATTGTACAGCGGCTGGTTCGTGATCAGCTGGCCTTTGTTGCGAATGAGGCGCAGGCATGACGCGATTTACCTTGAATGGCCGCGCTGTTGCCAGCGAATTACCGGCGGGAACGCGCCTTAGCGAGGTTCTTCGTGATGAAATGGGGCTTTATGGCACCAAGGTAGGCTGTAATGCTGGTGATTGCGGGGCGTGTAGTGTGCTTCTTGATGGCGCGCCAATTTGCAGTTGCCTGACCGCGGTTGCACAGGTTGACGGCGCCAACGTGACTAGTATTGAAGGCCTGCATGATGCCGGTATTATCGCAAAATTGCAGGATAGTTTTCTGGCGCATGGTGCGGCGCAATGCGGTATTTGCACCCCGGGTATGATGGTGTCTGCGGCGGCGTTGCTGGCGGATAATCAGGCACCAGATAGGCGTGCGGTCGAGGATGCGCTGGGCGGGGTTTTATGTCGATGTACGGGCTATAGCAAGATCATTGATGCGATCGTGGCGGTTGGCCATGATGTGGTCGCCCCAGTTTGTCCGCAGGCTGGACAAAATGTTGGCAGTGCTATCCGGCATCTTGATGGCCAGCCAAAGGTTGATGGCAGCCTGCGTTATGGTGATGATGCGGTGCCGTCAGATGCGCTGCTGGTGCGGGTCATCCGCAGCCCATATCATTATAGTAGTTTTGAAATTGGCGATAAGGCCGCATTTCTTGCGCGCCATCCGGGTATTCATGCCGTTCTTGATGCCAGTGATGTTCCGGGTCGCAATTGTTTTGGTGTGATCCCGCCATTCGCCGACCAGCCGGTGTTTGCGGAAAAGACCGCGCTTTACCGCGGCGATGCGGTGGCAGCCATTGTTGGTGATGCGGCGGTGATTACGCATTTTGATGACGCTGATTTCCCGATTACATGGACGCCGCATGACACCATGTTATCACCGGCACAGGCGATGGCTGACGGGGCGCCAAAACTGCATGATAGCCGTGATGGCAATATTCTGGTACGCGGCTATGTCGAAACTGGCGACGCAGATGCGGCGCTGCGGGCGGCGGCGCATCTTGTGGAAATTCACACAACAACGCCGTTTATCGAACATGCCTATATCGAGCCTGAGGCCGGTTATGCGATGCGTGAGGGCAATCGTCTTGTTATTCGTGGTTGCACCCAAGCCGCGCAGATGGATCGCGACAGCCTAGCCGAGATTATGGCGATGGAGCGTGAGGCTATTCGGGTGGTGCCATCAGCCTGTGGTGGCGGCTTTGGATCAAAACTGGATATATCGTTTCAGCCTTATATCGCGCTGGCAGCGTGGGTTCTGGGGCGACCGGTGCGAATTTGCTATAGCCGCGGTGAGTCG
>RGCC01000109.1 GCA_009919335.1 Alphaproteobacteria bacterium | reverse complement strand
AACCACAGACGCTTCTTCAACTCGTCAGCCTTTGCTAACGCGCCAAAGCCTGCGCCTGCTGCCATGCGGTCTGCTGATGATGCCATATGCCTTGCCTGCCTATCTATTCGGCTGAAGCGGTTGGGACAATAATCTTGCCGCCAGCTTTTTCAACTGCCTCAACAGCTGCCTTTGAGGCACCCGCTGCGTGAATCTCGATCTTCTTGGCGGTCAGTTCACCCTTGGCCAAAATACGAACACCGTCACGCATTTTTGAAATAACGCCGGCCCCAACCATTGCAGCGGCATCAACCGGCTTGCCGGCATCCAGCTTGCCTGCATCAATTGCAGCCTGCAAACGGCCAAGATTAACCTCGGCATAATTCTTGCGGAAAATATTGTTGAAACCACGCTTTGGCAGACGGCGATGGATCGGCATCTGGCCGCCCTCAAAACCGTTGATAGAAACGCCTGAGCGTGCCTTCTGGCCTTTGTGACCACTACCTGATGTCTTACCGGTTCCCGAACCAATACCACGGCCAACCCGTTTGGCGTTCTTTGTTGCGCCCGGATTGTCTCTGACTTCGTTCAATTTCATTTGTCGCTCCTGCTAGCGCGCCACCTTAAAAGGCACGCCGCTGATAAAAACCGTTTACTGTTGTTCGACCCGAACAAGATGCTTGTTTTTGTCTGGGTGACGATCACTGTTTCTTTGGCAGCCATCTTACTCTCTCCTGTTAGGATGCGGCGGCGTCGCCGGCAGCCTTATCTTCGCGTTTCACAAGAATGTCGCCAACGCGCTTGCCACGCTTTTGCGCCACTGCCCGTGGTGCCTGAATATGATTCAACGCGGAAAATGTTGCCTTGATCATATTATGCGGGTTTGAGCTACCGATTGACTTTGCAACAATGTCCTGAATGCCAAGCACTTCAAAAACTGCACGCATCGGGCCACCAGCGATAATACCAGTACCAGCCGGAGCCGCCCGAAGCAGAACCTTACCAGCGCCGTAATTACCCTTATTGTCATGGTGCAATGTGCGACCATCACGCAGCGGGATGCGAACCATGTTACGCTTGGCGCCTTCAGTTGCCTTGCGAATGGCTTCTGGCACCTCGCGCGCCTTGCCTGTGCCAAAACCGGCGCGGCCTTTACCGTCGCCAACCACAACCAAAGCGGCGAAACCGAAACGCCGGCCACCCTTTACAACTTTGGCAACACGGTTAATGCCAACCAACTTTTCGAGCAATTCGGGCTCTTCGCGCTCCTGGCTACGGTCCCGTCTGTCGTTATTGTGTGCCATCAATCGTGCTCCCTAGAATTTCAGACCGGCTTCGCGCGCGGCTTCAGCCAGCGCCTTAACCCGGCCATGGAAAATGTAACCGCCGCGGTCGAAAACCACTGCGTCAATGCCTTTTGCCTTGGCGCGCTCGGCGACCAATTTGCCAACCGCAGACGCTGCGGCGATATCGGCTGTCTTGCTTGTTGCTGATTTAAAACCGGCATCAAGGGTTGAGGCAGCTGCCAAAGTTTTGCCAGCGACATCGTCAATCACCTGAGCATAGATATGCCGAGACGAGCGATGCACAGACAGGCGCAACTGGCCTTTGCTTGTTTTACGAAGCTTGGAACGAGTCCGCTGACGGCGGCGTTCGAATAATTCTTTAGCTGTAAACATGACTGTTCCCTACTTCTTCTTGCCTTCTTTGCGGACAATATGCTCTTCAGCATATTTCACACCCTTGCCCTTGAAAGGCTCAGGCGGCCGCTTTGACCGAATTTCAGATGCAAACTGACCGAGCAACTGCTTATTTGCGCCGCTGAGAATGATTGTGGTGTTGTTTTCAACAGCCGCAGTCAGACCAGCCGGAACATCCATTTCAACCGGATGGCTAAACCCAAGGCTGAGAACGAGCTTATTGCCCTGCATAGCCGCACGATAACCAACACCGTTGATTTCGAGCTTGCGGGTAAACCCGGTCGCCACACCGACAACCATGTTGCTGATCGACGCCCGCATGGTTCCCCATAGCGACAATGCCAATTTGGTTTTGCGCTTCGGCTTCAAGGTGGCAACATTATCGGCAACGCTTAACTCAACCTCACTGTGAAGTGGGGCGCTCAGCTCACCGTTCTTTCCTTTGACGACGACCATACCGTCCTGCTGTGACAAGGTCACATCAGCGGGGATGGTAATCGCACTACTTCCAACACGAGACATGCGAACAGCTCCTTAAAATACGTGGCAGAGGACTTCACCGCCAACCTTGGCTGTGCGGGCCTCATTGTCAGACAGGACGCCACGCGGAGTTGACAGGATGGCGATGCCAAGCCCGTTATAAACCCGCGGCAAGTCGCGAAGTCCGTAATAAACACGACGGCCCGGACGCGATACGCGCTTGATCTCGGAGATCACCGGTTGACCTTCATGATATTTCAGCTCGATCTTCAGCTCTTTTAAGCCCGGACGGATATCAACGCTTGGCGTTCTGGCCGTTACGGATGCGTGTTAGCATATCGCCAAGAGGATCACTCATAGACATTTGCTTTATCTCCTCTTTACCAGCTTGACTTCACAACGCCCGGAACCTGCCCCATTGAGGCAAGGTCACGTAGGGCGATACGAGACATTCTGAGTTTACGGTCATAACCACGTGGACGGCCTGAGACCTCACACCGGTTACGAATACGAATTTTTGCACTATCGCGTGGCTCCTGAGCCAGCTTAAGAACTGCCTGGAAACGCTCTTCCATTGCGACGTTCTTGTCAGCGATGATTGCCTTCAATGCAGCGCGACGAGCACCACGGGCGGCAACGATACGCTTGCGCTTGTTATTTTTTTCAACGGCGCTTTTCTTAGCCATGATTAAACCCCTTTGCTCTTACGCTTTAACGAACGGGAAGGCAAAACCAGCGAGCAATTCGCGGGCCTCATCATCCGTCGTTGCCGATGTCACCACAATGATATCCATACCGCGGATTTCATCCACCTGATCATAGTCAACTTCTGGGAAAATGATCTGTTCTTTGATGCCCATGGCATAGTTGCCACGTCCGTCAAAGCTCTTACCATTCAATCCGCGGAAGTCACGAACCCGTGGAAGGGCAATATTCACCAGCCGGTCAAGAAATTCATACATATGCTCGCGGCGCAACGTTACCTTACAGCCAATCGGCATCCCTTCGCGCAGTTTAAAGGCAGCGTTTGCCTTTTTTGAGCGAGTGATAACCGGCTTTTGGCCAGTGATTGCACCGCTTCACCCACACCCATATTAATGACAATCTTCTCGAGCTTTGGCGCCTGCATAGGATTGGCATAACCAAATTTCTCAATCAGAGCCGGGCGAACTGCCGTCAGATAGTGTTCTTCTAAACGCGTCTTCATCTCAGCTTTTTCACTCCTTACCCTTGGCCTTACGCCAGGGCTTTTCCAGACCGACGAGCGACCCGGACTTTTTTACCATCTTTTTCCTCATAACCGACACGCGTTGCGGTGCCGCTATCTGGATCGATATGTGCAACGTTGGAAATATGCAAAGGCGCTTCCATCGAAATAATGCCGCCCGTGTCAGTTTGGGTGGCACGACGATGGCGCTTGACCATGTTTACACCCTGAACCCGAACACGTGACTCGGCGCGAAGAACTTCGAGAACCTCGCCCTTCTTGCCCTTATCACGACCGGTGATAACAATCACCTGATCGCCTTTTTTGATTTTAAACTTCTCAGCCATTATAGCACCTCCGGTGCCAGAGAAATGATCTTCATGAACTTGCGACCGCGCAACTCGCGGGTCACAGGGCCAAAAATACGAGTGCCAATCGGCTCGTCCGACTTGTTCAGCAAAACCGCTGCGTTGCGGTCAAAGCGAATGGCACTGCCGTCGGCCCGGCGAATTTCCTTGGCCGTACGAACGATCACCGCGCGGTGAACATCACCCTTTTTTACCTTGCCCCGTGGGATGGCTTCCTTGACCGAAACAACGATCACATCACCAACGCCGGCAACCTTGCGACCGGAACCGCCTAGCACCTTGATACACTGGACGCGGCGCGCACCAGAATTATCGGCAACTTCAAGATTTGACTGCATCTGAATCATGTCAGTCTCCCCTAATTCTTAGCTGCATCGTCATAGACCACTTCAAAGGTCTTTGACTTGGACATTGGCGCGCATTCGCGGATACGCACGGCATCACCTTCCTTGAAACGGTTTTCAGCGTCATGCGCTGCAAACTTTTTCGATTTTGTGATGAACTTCTTATACACCGGATGCATGATACGACGCTCGACGCGGACGGTTACCGTCTTGTCGGCCTTATCGCTCACAACAGTGCCTTGCATGGTACGCTTTGGCATAACTAGACTTCCCTATTTAGCTGCATTTTCTGCACTGGCCTTTTGACCAAGTACAGTTTTGATGCGGGCGATCTCACGGCGCACAATCTTGGCCCGTGTTGG
>RGCC01000108.1 GCA_009919335.1 Alphaproteobacteria bacterium | reverse complement strand
GCATACCCTTCTTTGGTTTTCCAATCAGGCTCACCAATGATATCGCAGACCTTTTCCCAAACCGCAGCCTGAATGATGAAATAGGTGTATGCGTTCGGATCCTGTTCCCAGCCCTTGCACCGCAAGATGCGGCCCGGCTGACCGCCGCCCGAATCATTGCCCGCACGCGGTGTCGCATCGCCAAACGGAATTCCCTCACCAAATTGAGAATATTCCTTCAAAGGGCCAGCGGCAAGACGCTGCTGATCGCGAAGCTTGACCCGCGCAAGGTTCAGCACAGAGTCTTGCATCGCTGCGGTTACCTTCTGGCCACGACCAGATTTTTCCCGATGGAATAGCGCAGTGACAATCCCTAGGCAAAGGTGCAGGCCAGTTCCAGAGTCACCGATTTGCGCGCCAGTTACCAATGGCGGGCCATCACGAAAACCGGTTGTTGACGCAGAACCACCGGCACATTGAGCGACGTTCTCATAAACTTTGCAATCTTGGTATTTGCCCGGACCAAATCCTTTGATCGAAGCCATAATGAGGCGCGGGTTGATTTCTTGAATCCGCTCCCATGTAAAGCCCATGCGGTCCAGCGCGCCGGGCGCAAAATTTTCAACCAGCACATCACAGGTTTCGATAAGACGGGTTAAGATCTGCTTTCCGGTTTCATTTTTGGAATTCAGCTCAATTGACCGTTTATTGTGGTTCAGCATGGTGAAATAAAGGCTATCGGCACCTTCAACATCGACCAATTGCTGGCGTGTTGCATCCCCAACCCCCGGACGCTCGACCTTGATCACATCAGCGCCAAACCAAGCCAGAAGCTGGGTACAGGTTGGACCTGATTGAACATGGGTGAAATCCAGAACTTTAATACCTTCAAGAGCTTTCATCGTCTTATCCTATTTCTAAACCTGAGTGACTGGGCCGTGGCGCTATTTCTTAGACACCACACTTTGTGGGTTGAGATTGCCAATACGGCCACTTTCAGTGCCGGCATTTTCATCAATGACAGCGTTAACCAAGGTTGGTTTGCCGCTATCCATCGCCTCATTTACCGCGCGGGTAAGCTCGTCAGGCGTCGTGGCGTAAACGCCAACCCCACCAAAGGCTGCCATCATCTGATCATACCGCGCATCCTTAACGAATACCGTTGGCGCCACATCTTCGCCGCCAGTCGGATTTGTGTCAGTGCCACGGTAAATACCGTTATTATTAAACACGACCACACAAACCGGCAGGTTGTAGCGACAGATAGTCTCGATTTCCATTCCAGAGAAACCAAAGGCGCTATCACCCTCGACAGCCAAGACCCGCTGACCCGTCTCAACCGCCGCCGCAACAGCAGCGCCCATACCGATGCCCATGATACCCCATGTTCCCACATCAAGACGTTTGCGCGGCTTATAGATATCAATGATGCTGCGGGCAAAATCGAGCGTGTTGGCGCCCTCGTTCACCAGAATCGCATCTGGGCGTTCTTTCACAATCGTGCGCAGCGCACCTAGCGCGCTATGGAAATCCATTGGCACCGTGATGTCTTTGCGCTGCTGGATCGTCGCTGTCCAATCGGCCGGAACGGCGGGCCAATTATCGCCCATGCCTTGTGTCATTGCACTCAAGCATGATCCAATGTCACCAACAACAGGTGCTGCAATCTCGACATTGCTGTCCATTTCACGCGGCTCGATATCAACTTGGATAAAGCGCTTTGAACCCGGCTCACCCCAGCTCTTGCCTTTACCGTGTGACAACAGCCAGTTCAAACGCGCCCCAACCATTACCACAACATCTGCCTCTTTTAGGACCAGCGAACGCGCTGCACCGGCAGATTGCGGGTGATCATCCGGCAAAAGGCCCTTGGCCATGCTCATTGGCAGGTACGGCACGCCGCTTTTCTCGACAAAGCTTTTTACAATCTCATCGTCTTGAGCATAGGCAGCTCCCTTGCCCAGAATAATCAATGGGCGCTTTGCGCTTTTTAGAACATCAAGTGCCCGCGCAACCGCATCAGGGGCTGGCAGTTGCCGCGGTGCCGGATCAACAACCTTAACAAGCGACTTTTGGCCTGCTTCCGCGTCCATGACTTGGGCAAATAATTTTGCTGGAAGATCAAGGTAAACACCGCCTGGACGACCCGAAACGGCGGCACGAATGGCGCGGGCAACGGCAATGCCAATATCTTCGGCATGAAGCACCCGGAACGCGGCTTTACATAGTGGCTTGGCGATCGCCAGCTGATCCATTTCTTCATAGTCACCCTGCTGCAAATCAACGATTTCACGCTCGGACGAGCCACTGATCAGGATCATCGGAAAACAGTTAGTTGTTGCATTTGCCAATGCGGTCAGACCGTTCAAGAAGCCCGGCGCCGAAACAGTCAGGCAAATGCCCGGCTTTTTTGTCAGATAACCGGCAATTGATGCAGCGTTACCTGCATGCTGCTCATGGCGGAATGAAATTACGCGCATACCTTCGGCCTGCGCAATCCGTCCAAGATCGGTGATCGGGATGCCCGGAACGCCGTAAATTGTGTTGATATCATTGAGCTTGAGCGCGTCGATAACGAGGTGAAAACCGTCTGTTAGCGCCTGTGTCTCGGATGAAGTCATTTTTGTCTCCTGTAAGAACCTTCGTAATTTTCGAATTGATAGATTTGGTTAGTGTTTGGTTTCGGCGGCCGATTTCTTGTTGTTTCTTTGGAGCCCGCTCTTATTTTGGTGTCAGCTAACGGTGTTTTGTTTCTAATTTATGTTTCTGTGTCAGATTTTTCGGGGCTGGAGCCCGCCTTTGTTTTATTGGCCAGCCGCGTCCATCTCTCGCGAATGTGGTCATGCAACCGCATCGTGTGCTCACGCACCAAACGCGACGCCAATTCACTGTCGCGGGACTCAAGCGCTTCGATAATTTCCATATGGTCAGCAACCGAATTGGTAGCACGGTTATTCTCGCCCATTGCCCGCCGACGAACCGCAAACATATGCGCAAAAAGCCCATCAGTTGTTGATTTCAACAAGGGGCTGCCGGACATGTCAAAAATTGCCTGATGGAATTTGATATTTGCGTCGGAATACTCACTTAGCTCAGCCTTGCTTGCTGAGGTGCTGTGGCGCATTGCTAGGTCACGAAGCGCCTTAATCTCGGCATCTGAGGCAACACGCGCCGCGATGTGCGCCGCCATGCTTTCCAGCGCCGCCCACGTCACAACCATGTCAAGAATCTCATCAAGGCTTTTACGGTGAATAAACACGCCTTTACGTGGCAAAATCTCGACTAGACCATCCTGCGCCAATCGCGCTAACGCTTCGCGAATCGGTGTACGCGAGATGCCAAGCTGCTCGGCAAGCCGGCGCTCATCCAATCGTAACTCTTCATCAGCATCATAGATATCGACCTTCAAGATGCTCTCGCGCAGCACCTCATATATATGGTCTTTCAGGGTAAAATTGATCGAAACAGGCTTTAATTTGACATCAATTGCCACGTCATCCTCCCCCTCTTCAATCCCCGTTAAAATTAGTCAACCAATCACGTGACCACACGCTTTATCTGGTATACCTTACACCTGACACAACACTCGTCAAGGGGTTTTTAGGGTGTTTTATCGCTGATAGTTCTTGCTATTATTGGTGTGTGGTATACCATATAAATGGGAAATATCTGTGAATTTAGCTTTTGCGAACTATAGGCAAAAACGGTTTTTGTCCGCTATAAGGCTTACACCGGAACGCGGAACGCCCAAGACGGGATCGTTGCAATTAATGCGGCCTCAGCAACCGAGGCCGCACAGTGGGAGAAAGACAGTAGCAATGAACATCCATGAACATCAGGCCAAGAAAATTTTACAGACATTTGGCGCGCCCATTGCCGCCGGTGTTGCGATTACCAATCTTGACGATGCCGAAAGCGCGATTGCATCGCTGCCCGGCCCTGTCTGGGTGGTAAAGAGCCAGATCCACGCCGGTGGACGCGGTAAAGGCAAGTTCAAAGAGCTTGGCCCTGACGCCAAAGGCGGCGTTCGCGTATCTTTTTCAGCCGAAGAGGCGCTGGAAAATGCGCGGGAAATGTTTGGAAAAACCCTTGTGACCAAGCAAACCGGTCCCAATGGCAAGGCTGTAAATCAGCTATATGTCGAAGCTGGCGCCGAAATTGATCGCGAACTGTATCTTTCGATCCTCGTTGATCGCGAGACTGGCAAAACATCTTTTGTCGCATCAACCGAAGGCGGCATGGATATTGAGACGGTCGCGCATGACACGCCTGAATTAATCCATTCAGTTGGCATCACTGCCAGCACCGGTTGCACTGATGCTGATGCAGCCACGATTGCTGACGCGCTAAAGCTCACCGGATCAGCCCGAGATCAGGGCATTGCACTTTTCAAAAACCTCTATGAGGCTTTTAGCAGCAAGGATATGAGCCTCCTGGAAATCAACCCGTTGATTGTTACCAAGTCAAACGATGTTCAGGTGCTCGACGCAAAAGTGTCTTTT
>RGCC01000107.1 GCA_009919335.1 Alphaproteobacteria bacterium | reverse complement strand
GCGGGCCTCGATGCTAGAGCAATATGGACAAGATTACGTCGTGACTGCGCGGGCAAAGGGCCTGACCGAACGGCGCATCACCTATGTCCATGTTTTGCGTAATGCGCTTTTACCTGTTGTGACCATGGCTGGCGTTCAGGTTGGCGCATTAATTGGTGGTTCAGTCATTGTTGAGTCTGTGTTTGCCTGGCCCGGGTTAGGAATGCTCGCGTTTGAGTCGCTATTTGCGCGAGATCTAAACCTGCTGCTTGGCATTTTCCTGCTATCCTCAATGCTTGTCGTGGTGGTGAATCTAATTGTCGACATCATTTACTGCTTCCTCGATCCCAGAATTGAGGTGAATTAAGATGGGAAATTTCTGGACGCGATATAAGCGAAACCATGCTGCTGTTTTTGGGTTATTTGTTATCGTTCTGATTATCGTGATGGCAATAACAGCAAGCTTTCTGTACCCAGAAGACCCGTTCCGTTTGGTTGGCAAGCCACTGTCAGAACCACTAACCAACGGTTTTCTACTTGGCAGTGACTCGCTTGGACGTGACGTCGCGTCAGGTATTGTCCATGGTGCCAAGACATCATTGCTGATCGGATTTGTTGCCACGCTTGTCTCGGTGTTTATTGGAATTTTTTTTGGTGCCTTTGCCGGTTATTTCGGCGGCCTTATTGACGATATTCTGATGCGTGTAACCGAAATTTTTCAGACAATCCCGTCCTTTATTTTTGCCATTTTGCTGGTGGCGATTCTGAAACCGTCAATGAGCAGTATTGTTATTGCGATTGCGGTTGTTTCATGGCCGGGGGTTGCAAGGGTGGCAACCGCCATTCTGATCGAGAGCGGGCTGGCCTTTCTTGGCCTTGGTGATCCAAATGTCATGAGCTGGGGCTTTCTGATTGGTGCAGGTCGTACCATGTTGCGGTCTGCCTGGTGGGTTTGCACCTTTCCTGGTGTTGCTATTTTGATAACAGTGCTGGCGATTAACCTGATTGGTGAGGGGTTGAATGACGCACTCAACCCCCGTCTGAAAGAACGGCAATGACAAAAAGACTTCTCTCGATAAATGATCTTTCAATTCTGCTGCCAACTGGTGCTGACCGGGAGTATGCGGTTCAGGATATTAACCTTGAACTGAACGCGGGTGAGACCGTTTGTGTTGTTGGTGAAAGTGGGTCGGGAAAATCACTAACAGCGCGTGCCGTTATGGGTCTGCTGCCGGCACCGCATGTGCGTGTTGGCAAGGGTGAGATTATCTTTGGTGACGAAGATTTAACCAAAGTCACTTATGAGCGCCTTCGTGAATTGCGTGGCAGTGAAATCTCAATGATTTTCCAAGAACCCATGACAGCGTTGAATCCAGTTATGACGATTGGCGCTCAAATTGATGAAGTTTTTCGGTATCATGTATCAATGTCGGCCAAGGACCGCGTCGAAAAGGCTTTAAGCCTACTGGTTGATGTTAATTTGCCCGACCCTGCGAAGATCATTGACGCCTACCCGCACGAGCTTTCGGGCGGTCAAAGGCAGCGCTCAATGATCGCTATGGCACTGGCACTTGGCCCCAAAATTTTGATTGCTGATGAGCCAACAACGGCCCTTGATGTTACAACACAAGCGCAGATACTCGAGTTGATTAGCGATATGCAGAAACGGCTTGATACCGGCGTTTTATTCATTACTCATGATTTCGGTGTCGTTGCTGATATAGCTGATCGGGTTATTGTCATGCAACATGGCAAGATTGTTGAAACCGGAACCACCAAGCAAGTTCTGCAAAAACCAAAACACCCTTATACCAAATCGTTAATTGCTGCCATCCCACGGTTAAAGCCACGCAAAGCAAGATCAATAGCAGCCGAAGTCGTCCTGAAAACTGAAGACATTTGCAAATCATTCGGTGGTGGTAGAAGTTTTTTTGGCTTTGGCAAGCCGAGCCGCGATGTTAAGGCCGTTCAAAATGTGCAAATCGAATTGCGCCGCGGCGAAACCCTTGGCGTGGTCGGCGAGAGTGGCTCAGGGAAATCCACTCTGGCACGTTGTGTAATCCGGCTCATTGATAGCGATGCAGGCCAGATCAAACTTGGCGATGTTGACATCACCAAATTAAGTCGCAACGAACTACGCCCATTCAGAAAGCGCATACAGATGGTGTTTCAGGACCCGTTTGCGTCATTGAACCCACGTATCAGGGTTGGTGATATCATTTCCCAAGGCCCTATTCTGCAGGGCGAAGATAAGGATGAAGCTTCCAAACGCGCCTATGAACTTCTGGACATTGTTGGCCTTGATCGCAGATCATTTGATCGCTTTCCGCATGAGTTTTCTGGTGGACAGCGCCAGCGTATTGGTATTGCAAGAGCATTATCCCTAAGGCCAGATATTCTGGTTGCCGATGAGCCAGTTTCAGCGTTGGATGTTTCAATTCAGGCGCAAATTCTTGAACTTCTGGATGAGATTCGGGAACAGATGGATTTATCCATGCTGTTCATCACGCATGATTTGCGTGTCGCGGCACAGGTTTGTGATTACGTTGCCGTCATGCAATATGGCAAGATTGTTGAGACCGGGCCAACGGCTGAATTATTCGAAAATCCAAAAGACGCTTATACAAAATCATTGCTTGCTGCGGTTCCGGGAAAAGACTGGCATTTTTGAATATTGAAACTACGGAAACTGCGAAAGCTACGAAAACAATGCGCCAATAACCTATTTCCCGTGGTCTGATCCTTATTATTGTGAATATGAGATATTTGTGATGTCGAACCCCAAAACCCTTAATCCGGTGAACACGATTCACGGGCTTTATCGAAGCTATCAGAACAAAAGCACCAAGCCCAGCATAGTAGTCCAGGCCTATCTGGCTGAAATAGAACGACTAAATCCCCGTCTTGGGGCTTATCAAAACATATGGGCTGATACGGCACTAGAAATGGCGGCGGCGGCGGACAAATCATTGGCTGCGGGCTTTACTGCAGGACCATTCTACGGGGTGCCTTATGCCTTGAAAGACATTTTTAATGTAAAAGACACGGTGACAACCTGCGGGTCGGCGGCGATGCTTGGTAATATCGCCGTCACTACCGCAACAATGGTTCAACGGCTGGCAGCAGCTGGCGGGATTATTCTTGGCAAAACCAAAACGGTTGAATGTGCCTTTGGCGGCTGGGGAACCAATCAGAAAATGGGAACCCCGATGAACCCATGGGATAAGGAAACACACCGTATTCCGGGAGGGTCATCATCGGGAACGGCGGTAGCGGTTGCCTCGGGTATGGCGCCCTGTGGCATGGGCAGTGACACAGGCGGATCAATTCGTTTGCCGGCTGCCTATTGTGGGCTTGTTGGCCTGAAGGTAACGGCGGGGCGTTTGCCGTTGGATGGTATCATGCCGCTATCGCAATCGCTTGACACACCCGGGCCAATCGCCCAGACGGTGCTTGACTGCCTAATCATGTTTGATGTGTTAGACGGCCGCGAAGGTTGGAAAATCATCCAAGACATGGACAATAATGATGGCTTATATGCAGTTATGAATAGGGGCGTCGCTGGATTGCGCCTTGGCAGCCTTATCGATAGCGAGCGTCAGCAATGTTCGGACGAGATGCTTGCATCCTATGATATGGCTTTGGATCGTTTACGCGCGATGGGGGCTGAAATTATACCGTTTGAAAACCCAGTATCCTACGGCGACCTGGCCGATGATAACGGCATGATTACAGCGGTTGAGGCCTTTTATAATCATGGCCATTTCTACAAAAACCCAGATTTGCCAATGGATGAAGATGTGCGCACACGAATGCTATCAGGAGAGCAATATCACGCCCATGACTATTTCCGTGTTTTACAACGACGGAAAGAAACCATGGCCGCCTTTAATGATGCCATGCGCGGTTTTGATGCGCTTGTGATGCCGAGCAGCACAAGCACTGCCCCAGCGTTGGCTGATGTTGATCAGGCGATATCACCGGGCTATTTCACCCGGCCTTTTAATTTTCTGGAAATGTGCGGCCTATCGCTGCCAATTAACCTTGCAAGTGACGGCATGCCAACCAGCCTACAAATTGTTGGTAAAGCCAATGATGAAGCGATGTGCCTTCGTGTTGGCGCCGCCCTTGAGCAGGATTTACCACCAATTGGCCGGCCTGGTTTATCCTAGGGCTCAACAAATTTACGCACAACATTTCTTAGTAATGTTGAAATATTATTTTCATAATTGTTCCAAGGCAATGACCCGCAAAAGGTGATTGACCCAACTGCAAATACCTGTCCGCCGCTAGCTGTTTTAAAATAGACCATATCAGCGCGTTTTACATCAGCTTCGGGGCCACCAGACAAATTTGTTAGATGCGTTAACATTTCCTCAGGAACAAGAATAAACCGATTATTCTCATCAAAAGATTGCGCCAGAATGGTGATATCCTCACCCTCATCAAGCTTTCGATCGCACCGATCAAGTTCAAACCCGGCCGCACCATGTCCACTAAAGCCGAAATCGCCAAGCAAATCGTCATTTATGCCGTCAAAAACCCAGTCCATATTTTTGTCGTAGCAAACGCGCTTATAGGGCATGCCAA
>RGCC01000106.1 GCA_009919335.1 Alphaproteobacteria bacterium | reverse complement strand
TCATAGCCAAACATATCAAGCCAGCCGCCAATTACCTGCAAATCAATCTTGTTGGCATCCATCCAATCAATCCGGCCCTTTGTATCAGACAGCATCTTTGAAGCAGGGCGCGTTGGCTTGCCGCCAGCAAAGGAAAAGCCAAAGCTGCCCGTATCATCATGCGCTAGCGACAATGAGGCAAATTCACTCGCTCGATCCTCGATTGCGGCAAGCAGGCTGGGGGGAATGAAATGTGCGTGGCTATCAATAATCATGATGGTTGGTCTCGCAATAATAAAAAGATAATGAGAATAGGGGCAGCCTTAAGATGTTTTTGCAGCAATCGCATCACTGATCGCACTCATCCGAATGGGCAGCTTTTCAAAATGAATACCTAGTCCGGCAACCGCATCATTGATCGCCCCCGACACCGCCGCTGGTGAGCCAAGATAACCGCTTTCACCCGAGCCTTTCTGACCAAAGACAGTATGAGGCGACGGTGTGCAATGTTTGACAATCTTGATGGCGGGCACTTCATGCGAAGATGGCATCAGATAATCAAGAAAGCTTTGCGTCAATAGCTGGCCATTGGCATCATAGGCAAATTCTTCAAACAGCGCCGCACCAATACCATGCGCGATCCCGCCATAAGTCATGCCACTGACAATCGCCGGATTTATTACCGTTCCGCAATCATGACCGATGAAATAGGAATGAATATCCGGCCGCCCAATGATTGGATCAAACGAAACCAGCACAAGGTGAAATTCAAACGCATAGCAGGGATACATCTGAACTTTGCCATCAGCTGGCAAAGCCTCGCCCGTTGGCACCTGCATAATATCAAAGCTGGCAAGCCCCGGATCCATCCCATCGGGAAGGCTGTGATATTGCCGGTGCGCCAGCTCAATCATATCATCCCAGACCAGACTGCGACCATCAGGGGCTATTACATCACCGCTTTCATAACGTAGCTGGTCGACATCCACCGCAAGATGATGCGCCGCAATGGCCATAATCTTTGCCTTTAGCTTTTCACCGGCCCGCGCGGCCGCACCGCCAAGCATAATCGCCATGCGGCTGCCAACGGGTGAATTTCCGGGCAAGCTCTCAAGCGAATTTGGCCGGGTGATACGGATCAATTCAGGATTGATCTGCAATACTTCGCCAAGGATTGTTGATACCAGCGTTTCATGTCCCTGACCTGATGATGTTGTGTGAATTCGCGCGGTGACACATCCCAACGCATCAACATTCACCTGACAGGATTCCATCCATGTTGACGTTTTATTGCTTTCATTTAGCAAAGGTTCAAACGACGAATTACCGCCACTTGGCTCAAGACAGGCAGCAATCCCGATGCCAGCCATCATCCCATCAGCCCGAAGCCGGTCACGTTCAGCCAGCATCGCCGGATAATCAGCTGCCGCCAAAACCTTGTCGATCACCGCATGATAATCACCACTGTCATAATGGCTTCCACTTGGGATCAGATAGGGGAACTGATCCGCGCGGATGAGGTTATGCTGACGAAGTGCCAGCCGATCCATACCAAGATATTCAGCAACGCGGTCCATCGCCGTTTCAATGGCATAATTGGTTGGTGCCTGTCCAAATCCACGCACCGCTTCTTGAACGGTTTTGTTGGTGGTTACCGACAATGCCTGATAGGCCACCGAATTAATCTGATAAGGGCCGACAATCGCGCTGATCGGCTTGCCAAGCTGAAACGGGGCCCGGCCTGCATAGGCACCAGCATTATCCAGCGCACGCATTTTCATTGCCCGCACCGTACCATCATCATCAAAGGCCACGGTAACATCAAATTTACGTTCCGGGCCATGCGCGTCGCCTGCCCGCATATTTTCCAGCCGGTCTTCGATCAGACGGACGGCGCGCCCTAACTTGCGTGCGATATAGCCGACCAGTACCGAATGTTTAATTCCGCGCTTTACCCCATAGCTGCCGCCAACATCAACATCATAGTGAACGCGGATGGCATTTCCGGGCAGGCCAAGACTGCGGGCAATCTGATCGGCATATTTCGGCATCTGAATAGACGCCCAGACATCCAGCATCTGATCCCAGCCGTTCCATTCAGCAATCACCCCAAATGTTTCGATTGGCACGGTAGAGTTTCGCCCCCATGTTACCGAGAATGACAGGCTATGCGCCGCCGCTGCAAAATCCTCATCAACCGGTCCCCAGACAAATTTCCGATCAAGCAGCAGGTTGCTGCCATGCTCGGGATGCACAGGTGTGCTGCTATCCAGCAAGGCCTGCTCGGCATCAAGAACAAATGGCTGCGGCGTTGCATCAACAATAATTTTTTCCAGCGCATCTTCGGCGATAGCACGGCTTTCAGCCACCACCGCGCAAACCCATTCACCAGCATAACGCACCCGCCCAACCGCCAATGGAAAGCGGCGAACATTGGGTGTATTCAGCCCGTTCATCAACGGCTGAACCGCGCCAGCAATCTCGTCACCAGTAATCACATCAATAACGCCGGGCATGGCAAGCGCCTTGCTGGCATCAATGCTGTTGATCACCGCCGCCGCATAATGCGACGCCAGCGGGGCGACATGCAGCATATCTGGCCGTTCAAGGTCGGCGATATATTTGCCGCGTCCGGCAACAAAGCGGCGATCCTCAACCGGACGGCGCGGGGTTGAGAGAAACTTGTATTTTGGCTCACTCATCTGATTGCCCCCATCAAGCCGGCGTCATGTCTGGCGCACTGGTATCGTTGCGCTGACGAAGCCGTTCTGCCGCCAGCATAATTGCCTCGACGATCTGGACATAGCCGGTACAACGACAAATATTGCCCGAGATAGCCTCGCGAACATCATGTTCGCTTGGGGCAGTATTGACCGATAACAAAGCCTCGGCCGCTAGGATCATACCAGGCGTGCAATAGCCGCATTGCAGGCCATGCGCCTCGCAAAAGGCATCTTGAATGATGCCAAGCTCGCCAGCCCGTGCGCCCAGCCCGCCAATGCCCTCGATCGTGGTAATGTCAACGCCTTCTGCCTGCACCGCCAGCATTAGGCACGACCGCACCGCATCTCCATCCACCAGCACGGTACAGGCACCACAAACCCCATGCTCGCACCCAGCATGGGTGCCCTTTAATCCAGCAACATCGCGCAGATAATCTAGCAACGTCACGCGCGGTTCAGTCGCTGCAGAAACGGCCTTACCATTAATGCTCAAAGTCACATCATTCATTGATTAAGGTCCTTTGATATTTCGTCACGCGCATCACGAAGCGCGCGGATAGCAAGCTCGGTTGCAACACGTTTACGATACGCAGCAGATGCATGAAGATCCTCGACAGTTTCAACCACCTCCATCGCCGCATGGACAACATCACCAATCACGGCATCATCCAGTGATGTCCCGATTAACCCACCAACATCCAGAGGTTCAGGAAAATCGCCAACCGAGCCGACCCCAAGATAAATACCAGTCACGCCTACGCCGACCTCGGCATTGATCTGTGCCGCTGCCGAGGCCAGCGCATAATCGCTTTTGCGCGGTGCCACCTCATGAAAACCAGTGCCGCAAATCGCTGGTGCTTTAGTAAAGCATAGTTTCGTCAAACATCCAGCAGGCGGGGCAAGGGTCAACATCGGGCCAATGAAAAAGCTGGAAGCGTCAAATATTTCATCAGCACCATCAACACGGTAGGTAATCTCGGCACCCAATGTTGCCGCCACTAGCGCGATTTCTGCCGATGGATCAGCATGGGCAACCGAGCCGCCAATCGTTCCACGAGCGCGAGTTGGCGGATGGCCAACAAACGCCAACGCCTTGAATAATAGTGGCAGATGCGCTTTGACCATTGCAGAGGCCCGGGCATTGGCTTGGCGAACCATTGCGCCAATTTCGATATGGGTTTCGGTTTCGACGAGGCCGGTTAGCTCGGGTATATGCGCGATATCAACCAGCAATGAAGGGCGCGACAAACGCATTGACAACATCGGGATCAGTGACTGGCCACCTGCCAGAATCCGGGCATTGTCGTCACTAGCAAGCAGGCCGCAAGCCTCGTCGATTGTGGCTGGGCGTTTGTAGTCAAAGCGAACAGGTTTCATCCGGTTCTATCCGTTTATCAGCTAAAAAGGCCCGATATCATAGAGTTGCACCGCAGACATTTAGGATGCGAGCAGAACCAGATTGATCAGGCACATTTGGGGTCATTGGGGGAATCCAGAGTTCATTAACAGGTAATCGCTCCTGTTGATTAGAAGATGCTCACGTAGGCTTGTCAAATCAAATTCAGAAAATTTATGATTAGAAACAACATCAAAAAAGGCCGACCCATCGGCCAGCCTTTTTCAAACTCATCGCGATATTTACCGCCTTGGTCAGGGCGCCAAGCTCTTAAAGACCAATAACCTTTACCGCTTGCTGGGCCGGCAAATCGATTGATTTTTTACGACTGATATATCCTTCCATCAAATCATAGATGGCTGGACCTTCAACATTTTCATTTACCGATGCCCAACCACCAACAACATATTTCCGGTCGGCATCCAGCTTTTCGCCAGTCTTGGTCATGGTCATCTCGCTAATCCGGTTACCCATGCTGGCTTTTGGCGCACA
>RGCC01000105.1 GCA_009919335.1 Alphaproteobacteria bacterium | reverse complement strand
ATATCGCCTTTCATAGCGATATGGTGCAGATGTTTGGCAAGCGCCATATTGAGTTTACCGCGTCTAACATCAGCTATGCCAGTCTTTCGGCGCATAAGATTGGTGGGCCTGCCGGTGTTGGCGCGTTACTGGTGCGTCCGGGAAGCCGGTTATCCAGCCTGCTTCGTGGCGGCGGTCAGGAACAGGGGCGGCGGGCTGGAACCGAAAACCTTGTTGGTATTGCTGGTTTTGGCGGTGCGGCAGACGAGGCGCTTGGCGATATTGGCCATTACCAGAAAATGGAAAAATGGCGTGATGATTTTGAGGCGCGTATGCTTGCCGAACGCGGCGGTATTCAGGTTTTTGGGCGAGGTGCGCCACGGCTTGGTAATACCAGTTCAATAGCTGCAGCAGGTAAATCGGCCGAAACAATGGTGATGGCGTTTGATATTGCCGGCGTTGCAATCAGTGCTGGTGCCGCCTGCTCTTCGGGCAAGGTCAAATCCAGTCATGTGTTGGAGTCGATGGGGGCAGGGCCGCGTGCTGGCGAGGCTATTCGCATATCTGGCGGCTGGGCAACTTGTAAAAACGACTTTGAAACGCTTGCAGATGTGTTTTTGCAACTGTACAAGCAACCCGCATAGTCGGGCTTGGCAGGGTCACAATGGCCACCTTATAGCTGGCACGAATGCAGAAATTCGATGATGATCGACGAAATAAGGAGTCGTCTAAAATGCCGAATATCATTTTCACCAAGCCAGATGGCTCGGAACATAATGTGACTGTCGATAATGGCGTCACCGTTATGGAAGCGGGACGTGATGCCGGACTGGGCATCGAGGGTACTTGTGGTGGCTGTTTGTCATGTGCGACTTGTCATGTCATTGTTGATGCTGACTGGTTTGCCAAAACCGGTGCGCCCGGCGAAGATGAAATGGATATGCTCGATCTGGCATTTGGTCTTGCCCAAACATCGAGACTTGGTTGTCAGATTGAAATGTTAGATGCGCTTGATGGTTTGCGCGTCACAATTCCTGAGGATATGTAGAACTGATCATGGCTGTTCAGGCGGCAGAAAATAAGATGAAGGACGGCATTGCGGCTGGTCTGAACGCGCTTGGGTTTGCTAAGCCGCCTGCCGAAACTAGAGTCGTTGTCGCCATGTCGGGTGGGGTTGACTCATCCGTAACGGCTGCTTTGCTGCATGAACAGGGCTTTGATGTGATTGGCATTACGTTGCAGCTTTATGATCATGGCGTTGCGGTTCAGGCAAAAGGCGCGTGCTGCGCAGGGGTTGATATCCATGATGCGCGTACAGTTGCGGCGCGCCTTGGCATTCCGCATTATGTGCTTGATTATGAAAGCCGCTTCCATGATCAGGTCATGCAGGATTTCGCCGATAGCTATCTTCGCGGTGAAACGCCGATCCCTTGTGTGCGCTGTAACCAGACGGTGAAATTTACCGATTTGCTGAAAACGGCGCGTGATCTTGAGGCTGATTGTCTTGCCACTGGCCATTATGTGCAACGGGTGGATGGCGGTAACGGTCCACGCCTTTTGCGCGGTGCTGATCCGGCCAAGGATCAATCCTACTTTTTGTTTGCCACGACGACTGAACAGCTGGATTACCTGCGGTTTCCGCTTGGTGGGTTTGATAAGGATGAAACCCGCAATTTGGCGCGGAAATTTGGTCTTGCCGTCTCGGAAAAGCCCGATAGTCAGGATATCTGCTTTGTGCCAAATGGGCGTTATGGCGATGTTGTGCGCCGGTTGCGGCCGGGCGCGGTTGATGCGGGTGACATCGTACATATTGATGGCACTGTGCTTGGCCGTCACAACGGGGTGATTGATTACACGATCGGCCAACGCCGCGGCCTAGGTATTGGCGGGCGCGCGGGTGCTGATGAGGCTGAAGGCCCGCTTTATGTTGTGGCGATTAATGCCGAGGCCAATCAGGTCGTCGTCGGCCCGCAAAAGGCGCTTGCTTGCGCTGAGGTGCATCTTGGCGAGGTGAATTGGATCAATGGGGCGCCGGCTGATGATAAGGCGGTGCTGGCGCGGTTGCGAAATACTGCGCCTGCCATGCCAGCGCGGGTATTTTGCAGCGATGACGGCACGGTTGTGGTTCGCCTTGATGATGCGCAATTTGGCATTGCTGCCGGGCAGGCTGCTGCGCTTTATGATGGCGATAATCCAGACCAACTGCTTGGTGGCGGCTGGATCGCACACGCGCCGCTGATTGCGGGCTTTAATCAGGGCCAGTAATCGATCGGGGCCAGTAGTCGCTGCATCATCAGCCCCCTAAATTATCCTGATTTTTTTGGTGGGCGTGGGTCTTACGCCTAACATTTTTCGCCCTAATGCCGTTTTTATCGGCGTGATGATGAATGACCTTTTGCAAATTCAAAAAGATTTGGGTGCGCCGCCGCGTGAATCCCGCCGGCACCGTGCGTCCGATGATGACATGGAAACAAACGAAGACGGCTATGATCCAAAAGATTGGCTTGCTATGCCGGTGAACCATTGCCGTTATCACAAGGGGTATACGACCAATCACTGGTTAAGTGTGTTTCGAGCGATTAATGCAACCGGCTAGCCTTGCAATTGACGAAACCTCTCTCAAAGTCGATTAGCCCAAAGTAGATTGGTGACCATTCAAAAGCTGGCTCTTAAGATAATTGTCATGCAGTATGGGCATTAAGAGCTTGGCAGAGCTTTTGCAATCCCATCACAAAATTCAACGAGGATACAGTTAATCTAAATTATTTGAGGGTAAGCGTTGATGGGGCAGCAGGTCTCGGTTACGAAATTAAAAGAACAGATTGAAGCGGCAAAACGCGATCTTGCGCAAATGCAGCCGGTAATCCTGTCTGTAGATTTTGATGATCAGCAAGCCAAAGACCCTGTCGCCTTGCGCGGTATCGATACAGCTGCTAGTCCAGCTATTGCTGGGCAAGCCCCAATGGCAAATGACAACGCTATTTTAAGCGCAGTCCCGCCGCTTGATGGTACCGGTATTGACGGTCAAATTCGGGACAGTGATCAAAGCCGTCTCCGCCCAGCGGATGCTGGTTTTCAATTTTTTCATCGTAGCAAGACAGCTGACTCTGCAAGCCAATCAGTGCGTGATGATCTGCCGAATGGGGATATGCGCCAGCGCCTCGATAGGCTGGAGGCCGAAATTGCGCAAAACCGTAGACATATCCATGAATTGATTACATTACTGTCATCCCTCGATATGTCAGCCTTAGCGGCAAAAAAATCAACCATCACAAAAACGGTTTCAGCGTCGCCATAGCTATTGGCTGTTGATTGCAATGCTAGTGTTTGGCTGGTTTATCCTCAGCCCAGCGGGCCATGATTTAGTCACTTATCTCTTTATGATGCAGTAAGTTTATCCACAGCCTTAATCTGCCACTAAGCTACCGCTTATGTTGACAAAAACATTGGATTAACCTAACTTATCCACAGTTATTTTATTGTGTTAAGGTGAAGTTTACCCGATGGCATCCCACCCAAATTTATCAACAGCACCGCGCCAGTTATCGTTGGACCTTGATGATATGCCATCTTCTGAAACCGGAAACGCGGGCGTAAAACGGTCGGTCGTTTTTCCGAAAAACATCCAGATTTATAGCGTGCCAGATTTTCAGCGGCGGGTCTCACAACTGTTTGAACCGCTGAATATCAATATTGAATTCAGGGTGACGCGGCAAAACCGGCTGGAAATGTGCTGGTCATTCCCGCAAGAGGCTGTTCAGTATGATCATCGTGATGCACGCCAGAAAACGGCGCTCTCACCCGAGGAAAACGCAGCTTTTGAAACGTTAGTTTTGTCGTTTGCTGGCGCCAGCCACTAGATATCAAAATGGTGTGATGCCAACCCCGACATGTAATCCCGACAGGTAATGTTGGTGATATGAGTTGTTGGCGATATCAGGTGCCGCTAAGCACAAATTTTATAAAATGCAAATCGGTAATGGCTGAGGGGGCGGTTGGGGTCTGCCCATCGACCACAAGCCGCACCTCGCTCAATAAAGCCTTTGCCAGCTTGTTGCGTTTTGCGACGGTATTAACATCATCAAGCGTCTGCTCTGACAGTTTAAAATTGATCGCTGACCGCATTTTTGGATTGAAGGTTTCCAATTGCTTCATAACTTTTTCGCTGGCCAACGTATTCCCATAAGTGGCGATAGCAATTTCAACGGTAAGCAACCCCTTGCCATTTGACAGATTGGCAACAAATGGCAGCGGAAAGCTGTAATAGCTGTAGCGCGCGAAATCAAAGGTACCATCTGGCAGCATTGTCGCATCTTCCGGCACTGCTGGTGCCGCATCATCGCCGTTACCTGCACCGGCTTTATCGGCGTCGGCCTTGGCTTTTGCATTTTTCATGATGGTGTATATGTCATCCGGGCGAGGCTCGGGCGTGGTCAGCGTCATATAGCCGATCATGAACAAGACCAGTACCAACGAGATGCAGCTACCGATCATCAGCGGTAAAAAAAGCCGGTGCTGACTTCCTGATTTTGATTTTGCGATACTGTCTTCAGCCATAAACTCAGTCCAATCTAGCCACTAAAGCTTTGGAGGATTTTGAAAATCCATCCTGCAAGGGTTAGGCTTGATACATCGAAATTCT
>RGCC01000104.1 GCA_009919335.1 Alphaproteobacteria bacterium | reverse complement strand
GCAAAGCGTATCCGATATCATCGAGGCGATCTCGGCACGTGGCAATGTTGAAACACCGCCAGCGAAACCGGTTTGGACAAATATTCCGCAGGTGCCAGTCACTGACGATGATGTTGCAAAATGCCGTGACGCTATTTTGAATGCTCTTGGCGGTGATCCTGTTGAAATTGACGATCTGATTACCTGGTGCGAGCAACCGCCGGCGGTGGTGTGGGCGGCGATCCTTGAGTTAGAGTTAGCCGGACATCTAACCCGGCATTTTGGTAATCGCGTATCACGTCACTTTAATGTCTAACTGGCCGCCCTGTCGGCACGCGCACGCAAAATCGGCACGAGCACGCAAAATGCCAAACTGGCCTGATAAGAAAATCCGCCACGCGAATTGGCGAAAACAGCGCTAAAATTAGCTAATTTATAAAAAAACCATCAGAAATTTTGACAAATCCAACTTTTGGCTTTATCGCAAGCCCTTCACGCGATAGTAGGGACAAGTGATGAAAGTCGAGACCATTAACCGTTACCTCGGTGATGGATACAAGGTGCTTGCCTCATACGGTCATGTTTGCGATCTGCCAAGCAAGGATGGATCGGTTCTGCCGGATAATGATTTCGAAATGAAATGGCAGATCTCCAGCGGTTCCGAAAAACATCTAAAAGATATTATTGCAGCGCTAAAGGGTGCAGATAAGTTGATTCTCGCAACTGACCCTGACCGCGAAGGCGAGGCGATTAGCTGGCACGTTCTAGAACAGCTAAAAAACACCAAGCATTTGAACGGGGTTGATGTCGAACGGGTGGTCTTTAACGAGGTCACAAAAAACGCGATCCTGGCGGCAATGGATAAACCGCGCCAGCTTGATACCGAATTGATCAATGCTTATCGGGCGCGGCGCGCGCTTGACTATCTTGTCGGGTTTTCAATTTCACCAGTTCTGTGGCGTAAATTGCCCGGGTCAAAATCTGCCGGACGGGTACAATCGGTTGCGCTTCGCCTAATCTGTGAGCGCGAGGCTGAAATCGAAGCCTTTATTTCGCAGGAATATTGGAGCGTTGAAGCCGCGCTTGGGCTGGCCAGCGGCGATCAATTTACCGCCCGCCTCACCCACCTAAACGGCACCAAACTTGGCAAGCTGGACATCAAAACCGAAACCGAAGCCAGCGCCGCTGTGGCGGCCATCTCAGCCGCCCACCTTGCGGTACAGTCGGTCGAGACAAAGCGCGTGCGCCGCAACCCGCAGCCGCCTTTTACAACGTCTACCCTGCAACAAGAAGCGTCACGCAAGCTAGGTTTTTCCGCCAGCCGCACGATGCAGATTGCCCAAAAACTCTATGAAGGCATCAATATTGGTAGTGAGACCACCGGTCTGATCACCTATATGCGTACCGATGGAGTTCAGCTTGGCAGCGAGGCGATTGCCTCGATCCGGCAGAATATTGACCAGCGTTATGGCAAACATTACCTGCCAGATGCACCGCGCATCTACAAAACCAAGGCCGCCAACGCGCAAGAGGCGCATGAAGCCATCCGCCCAACCGAGATTACCCGTCACCCTGACCAAATGCGGGCGTTTCTGGACCATGACCAGTTCCGGCTTTATGAGCTGATCTGGAAACGCGCAATTGCCAGCCAAATGCAATCGGCCGAACTTGACCAGACCGGAATTGATATTGGTGATGCTGCCGGCAGCGTTACCTTGCGGGCGACTGGTCAGGTGATGGTGTTTGACGGGTTTTTGTCGGTTTATCGTGAAAGCAAAGACGCCGCACAGGAAAATGGCGAAAAAGCAAATGGCGATCAGGCGAATGGTGATAGCGACGATGATACCGCGCTGTTACCAAGCATGGCAAAAGGCGATCATCTGACCACAAATACGGTCACGCCAGAACAGCATTTTACCCAGCCGCCACCGCGCTTTACCGATGCCAGCCTTGTCAAACGTATGGAAGAGTTGGGTATTGGACGCCCATCGACCTATGCCTCGATCATTCAGGTTCTGCAGAACCGCGATTACGTGGTCAAGGATAAGGGCCGGTTCGTCCCTGAGGATCGTGGCCGGTTGGTCTCAACCTTTTTGGGCAATTTCTTTGACCGCTATGTTGAGTATGATTTCACCGCCCAGCTTGAGTCGCAGCTTGATGAAGTTTCGGCAGGCACACTTGATTGGAAAACGCTTCTGGCGCATTTCTGGGGCGATTTCAAAGCGGCAATTGACGGCACCAAGGATTTGACCATCACCAATGTGCTTGATGTGCTTGATGAAGAATTGGGACCACATTTCTTTCAGGCCGATGAAGCTGGTATGCTCAAGCGTAGCTGCCCGAATTGTGACAATGGCCGCTTGGGATTGAAACTTGGAAAGTTTGGCGCCTTTGTTGGCTGTTCAAACTATCCAGAATGTAAATTTACCCGCCAGTTAACGAGCCAGAACGACAATGCCGATGGCGACGCGCCTGTCACCGACAAAGAGCTGGGCATTGACCCTGCATCCAGTTTGCCGGTTTATCTGCGTAACGGTCCTTATGGTCCCTATGTTCAGATCGGCGATCCGGAAACAAAGAAACCGAAACGTGCGTCACTGCCAAAGGGCACCAGCGCAGCAAATCTGGATTTGCAAGCGGCACTTGGGCTTTTGGCACTGCCGCGTGATATCGAACCGCACCCCGAAACCGGCGACATGATTCAGGCAGGTCTTGGCCGCTTTGGCCCCTATCTGAAATATCAGGGTAAATTTACCAGCCTTCCGCCCGAAGATGATGTCCTCGAAATTGGGATTAACCGCGCGGTTGACCTGCTGGCCGAGGCCGCCAAGAAGGCTGGCCGCTTGCTGGGCACACATCCCGATGGCGGTGAGGTTCATGTCAAAAAAGGCCGGTTCGGGCCCTATGTCGAGCATAACAAGCTGCGGGCCACCTTGGGCAAGGCGCATGACATCGCTGATATCTCTTTAGAAACAGCACTCGAACTGCTAGCCGCCAAGGCAGCCAAGGGTCCGGCTAAAAAGCCGGCCGCTAAAAAAGCGGCGCCGAAAAAGGCAACTGCCAAAAAGCCGGCAGCTAAAAAGACAGCTGCCAAAAAGACAACCGCCAAAAAGACAACCGCAAAGCAGAAAGCGAGCTAAATGGCGCGTAAACAGGGTGAAAACCGCCCCGATCAATCGCCAAGCACGGTTACATTGCCCGATGAGGCAATGCTGCTTGATTACATCAACAGCTGTCCGGTGCCGCCAAGTCTTCGTGATATCACCCGCGCCTTTGACATCGGGCAGGATCACCGTGCCTCGATCCGCCGATTGTTACGCGACATGGCTCAACGGGGTTTGCTGGCCGGGGATCGCCGCGCCCTTGCCGCGCCCGACACTCTGCCCGAAGTTACCGTGCTTGAATTGACCAGTTTTGATGATGATGGTGATGGCCTAGCCCACCAAGCGGGCAGTGACACCGAAAACCCACCCGAAATCAGGGTAATCTTGAACCGGCGCGCAGGCCGTGCCCCAGCGGTTGGCCAACAGGTGCTCGCCCGCCTAACACGGGTTGGCCCAGATCAATATGAGGCGCGCATCATCCGGGTTCTTGATCGCCAGCAAAAGCGGCTGTTCGGGGTTGTTGTTCCAGCGGGCAAAGGGTTTCGCCTACAGCCAGCTGATCGGGGCAAGCGTGACAGCATTGGCTTGCAAACAACCGACGGGGTGCCCCTTAATGCCGGTGATCTGATCGAGGCAGAATTACTACCGTCGCGCGGCTATATCGGCAAAACAGCCCGGGTCATCACCAACCTAGGCAATACATCATCTGCCGGTGCCTTTAGCGCCCTTGCCCTTGCCGAATTTGGAATCCGGCATCAATTCCCCGACGCGGCTATTGACGAGTCACAAGGCCTGAAAATTCCGCCGATAAAGGGCCGACGCGACCTGCGGGATCAACCGCTGGTAACGATTGACGGTGCGGATGCGCGCGATTTTGACGATGCGGTGTTCGCCGAACCAGCTGATAATGGGGGGTGGCGCCTGCTTGTTGCGATTGCCGATGTCTCGCATTATGTCAGGCCAGATAGCGCCCTCGATATTGAGGCGCGAAAACGTGGAAACTCGGTCTATCTTCCCGATCGTGTGGTGCCAATGCTTCCCGAGGCGATTTCCAATGATCTATGTTCGCTGCGGCCGCATGAAGACCGCGCCGCAATGGTTGCCGAAATTCACATCGACAAGGACGGTAAGCGCCTATCCCATCATATCGAACGGGCACTGATCCGATCGCATGCGCGCCTAACCTATGATCAAGTTCAGGCGGTTTTTGATGGCACCATTGACGAGGCCGATTGTGACGTGCCGCACGGATGCCTTCACGCATTGTTCGGGGCATGGCGCGCCCTTGATATTGATCGTCAAAGCCGTGAACCGCTAGCCCTTAATCTAAAGGAACGCCGCGTCGTCATGGATGATGCTGGTCACCCTGTTGCTATTACCCAGCGATCCCAGACCGAATCTCAAAGGCTCATCGAAGATTTTATGATCGCCGCCAATGTTGCAGCTGCGGACAGTCTGATTTCCAGCCGCCGCCCTTGCGTTTTTCGCATACATGACACGCCGGACCCGAAAAAGGCCGCCAGCCTTGCCAAGCTAGCCGAGTCTGTTGGCGGCAAATTTACCACC
>RGCC01000103.1 GCA_009919335.1 Alphaproteobacteria bacterium | reverse complement strand
ATGGCGATGGTTAAAGGAACGACCAGCCTGAAAGGCGATCAACCGGCAATTGATGGGCGGATTTCAGGCCAGCATACTGCCTTTGGCATTTTGTTGATGCTGGCCTTTGTTGTCGCGGCACAAGCGATTAGCCTGCTGCGGCCGTCGTTATTCTAAGCGCACCGCGGGTATGGGGTGAGCTTTTTCCACAGCATTTCAGTGGTGATCTGTTGCATAATATCTAGCAGGATCAAGCGGTCGGGTTTAATCTTTGAAATCTGAATGACAGGCTTTGCAGCTTGCCCCCAGCGTTTTTAGACCTGCCATCATTGCTGCGGGATCACCTGTTTGCGCCGCGTTTACCAGCGCTGTCGCGGCAGTTTCATTCGCCTTGGCCCGCGCCTTGAATGTGTCAAAGTTAAACCAAATTTCGGCGCGAGCTTTGGTATCGCCCCCGTCGCTGCCTTCGGGGAAATGGCTGGGAATTTTTGCCGCCCAACTGGCAATGCCACCAGCAAGTTTGCCCACCGTTTCCCTGTCACCGGCACCGATGGCGGCGGCAATGGCCTTCATCGACTGGGCATTGGCTTTGAATCCCGCCTTGCGGTCTTCGATGATGTCGGCCTTGGCGGTAATAATGGTGCCAAAACCCGTGGTCATCATGCAAAAGAGCAATAGCGCAACGCCGCGAGATACGGCACGCGGTATGGCAAATATTTCTGTATTCAATCGTCTATTGATTGGCGGCGTAATCATGAGATTGGCTCCTAAAACGGTGCAGTAAAGATGTATCATACCTCAAAATAATTAGAGATGCCGAAAAGAAAAGATGTGCATGTGAACAAATTGCGATAGCATCGGTTTTGTCCTCAGGTGAATTTGCGGTGATTTGTGCAATGATCTGCAATTTGCATAATCCCTAGTCTAGGTGATCCACATAATTCCTAGTCTGGAGTGCCCAGTCTAGAGCACCCAAAGGCCGAATTATCCAAAGGTCGAATTATCCAAAGGTCGCATGATCAGAATTCTACAGGTGAGGGGGGCAACAGAGTGTCAGGTTTGATACCTCGATCTTTAGTCGGCGTTCTTTTAAGCCTTTGTTCCGTGATTTTTGGTGTGCTGACAGGGGTTTTGGTCAAACAGCTAGGGCCCGATATCAATATCGTAACGATGCTGTTTTATCGGTTTTTGTTCTCATTGCCGATCTTATTCTTGTTTGCGATCTATCTGCGAGGATGGCAGTTTTTGCAGATAAACCAACGCAAAACCCTGTTTTTCCGTAGCATCCTTGGCTGTTGCGGGATTGCTTTCTGGTTTTTGTCAGTGCGCTCGATGCCGCTTGGCATGGCAACGGCGCTGTTTCAAAGCTCGGTGATCTTTATCACATTGCTATCGCCTCTCTTGCTCGGCGAGAAAGTCGGCATTTACCGCTGGACGGCGGTTGTTGCAGGTTTGACTGGTGTTGTTATTATTACCGACCCTTTGTCGGGGAATATGTCATGGTATGCGCTTTATGGCATCGGGGCGGCATTAACCGGCGCCTGTCTTTCATTGCTGCTGCGCCAACTCGGCAAGGGTGATGCGCCGGCATCGGTTGCGGCTTGGTATAATCTGGCTGGATTTGGCGTGTTGACCAGTATTGTCACAATCCTGCCCGATCAATTGCAAGCCATCAGCCAAACGGTTTTGATTGATCTGGTGTTTCTTGGGGTAATCGGGTCTGCCTTGCAGATTGTGATGACAACCGCCTATCGACATTCTGATGCGGTGGTGGTGGCATCGATGCGGTATCTACAGATGCCAATATCAGGTGTTGTTGGCTATTTTCTATTTGCCGAAGTGATGTCGGCAACTGAAATTATTGGTGCCTTGGTTATTATTGGCAGCTGTCTTGTGATTGCGTGGCGTGAACTCGTGCGCTCACGCGAGGTGAACCAGCCGGGTATTTAGGTTGCGAACGAGTGCTATGTTGTCAGGCGGGGCTTTTATGCAGCCGGGATTTTATGCGCGGGGACTTGTTCTTTTCGCCAAATCCCAGTAAACCCGCCGAGTGGAATTTGGCATCTGCCAATCTGCTATTTTTTGACGATTATTTTTGGAACTGAACCGATGGCCGAGCAAACCGTACTGATCCGTATCATGGGCGAAAGCGATATTGTTGACGTTACCATGCGTAAAGCCACTGCAAGTCACGCATTGCTGATGGGGCTGGACGCGGCTGACCGGATCAATTTGCTAGGTCACTGGATGGATCAGGATCGCGGCGCGGCGCTGGCTGAGGATCAAAATCATCTCGATGCGATGACAGAGATTGCCAGCGGTATTTTGGCGGAAAGCCCCCTTGGCGCCCAGCTGGAGGCCGACGCTAATTTCGTGTTATTGACCCTGCTTCGGGAAAAATGGCCGGTCGGATCAAAAGCCAAATTCAAAATTATTGCTGATCGCGTCAAGGCTGATCATACCTATTTGGCGCATCCTTGTGCGGCAGTAAAGCTGGATGATCTGACCGACCTCGACGCAGTAAAGCAAGAAGAAACCCGCCAATTGTCGATGTCACTTGCGTTTTACAAGGCAAACCGCCGGCGTTTTGCCAATAGCAGTGCAGTTCAAGGCCTTATCAAAGGCTAGAGATATGGGCGGCGAGGGGCTGCCCGGATCAACCCTTGAGTTCAGCTAAATCTTTAAAAAAGGCAAGGGCTTCGGCATTGGCCAAGGCGTCGGTGTTTTTGACCGCACGCCCATGGATTATATCACGGACCGCCAGCTCGGTTATTTTGCCGGACCTTGTGCGCGGAATATCGGGAACAGCGATGATTACTGCTGGAACATGACGTGAGGTTGCGCCGGCGCGGACAGCAGCTGAAATCCGCTGTTTTAAATCATCATCAAGCCGGGCGTCATCGGCCATCCGCACGAACAGGATAACACGAACATCATTATCCCAGTTCTGTCCGATAACCAAGGCCTCGACAATCTCATCAAACGCCTCGACTTGCCGGTAAATCTCGGCAGTGCCAATCCGCACGCCGCCCGGATTTAACGTCGCGTCCGAGCGGCCATGAATGATCATCCCGCCACGCGGTGTCATGGTTGCCCAATCGCCATGTCGCCAAACCCCGGTAAAATGCTCAAAATAGGCCGATTTATATTTGCTGCCATCTGGATCATTCCAGAATTTTACCGGCATTGATGGAAACGGCGCGGTGCAGCATAGCTCGCCCTGCTGGCCGGTGATACTGTCGCCATTATCATCCAGAACGTCGGTTTTCATGCCGAGGCCACGGGTCTGTATTTCACCGGCAAAAACTGGCAAAACCGGACAGCCGAGGACAAAGCACGACACAATATCGGTACCACCTGAAATTGAACATAGCTGAATCTCGGGCTTGATCTTTTGATAGACGAAGGCAAAGCCGTCTGATGAGAGCGGCGATCCGGTCGATAATAATGTTCGCAATGTATCAAGGCGTACGGCGTCACGGGGGGAATAGCCAGCCTTTCGCACGGCATCGATATATTTTGCTGATGTTCCAAAGACTGCGATATTTTCAGCCTCGGCCAATTCCCACAGACGCTGCGGCCCGGGGTGAAAAGGATTGCCTTCAAACAGAATGATTTTAGCCTTTATGGCCAATGCCGATACCAGCCAGTTCCACATCATCCAGCCACAGGTGGTGAAGTAGAACATCGCATCACCAGCGCCAAGATTGCCATGCAGGCGATGTTCCTTGATATGCTGGATAAGGGTGCCGCCAACCCCATGAACAATACATTTTGGCGCGCCGGTTGTGCCGCTTGAATAGAGAATATAGAGAGGGTCATTAAAGCCGATACGGTAAAATTTTGTCACCGGCGTCGCGGTGCGTATGGCGTCGGGGAAAAAAACCGCATTTGGGATATGGCTGCAATCGCGTGCTTTATCGAGATAGGGCAGGATCAAAACGGCCTCAAGCGTTGGCAGTCTGGCGGCAAGGTCCGCAATCAACGCCATCCGATCAACCGGCTTGCCAGCATAGAGATAGCCATCACAAGCCATCAGTAATTTCGGCTCAATCTGGCCAAAGCGATCAACGGCACCGGTCAACCCAAAATCGGGTGAACAGCTTGAATAGACCGCACCAAGGGTCGCCGCGGCCAGCATGGTAATCACCGCTTCTGCCGTATTTGGCGTGTAGGCGGCAACACGGTCACCCTGCCCAATGCCGTTTGATTGCATCCAGCCAGCCAATGCCATCACCTGCTGTTTCAATTCGGCGCGGCTTAATATCGCGTGGCGACCATCCTCGCCATGCGCACTAATGGCAGGCCGATCATCAGCCTCAGCCAATAGATTTTCAGCAAAATTGATTTTGGCATCAGGAAAGAACTGCGCACCGGGCATGGCTGTCTCATTGATCAGCTGGCGGGATCCCATCTCGCCGATAATGCCGTGCCATTGCCAAATTCCTTGCCAGAAATCTGGCATTTTATCGACTGACCACTGCCACATCGCTTGAAAATCGCCGTTCCAGTCAAAGCCATAATTGGCCGCGATAAACCGCCCAAAATCCTGCAATTGTGCGGCGTCAATATCTGCTGCTGTCGGCTGCCATAGGCAGGTGCCTGCAAGATTGTCAGGATTAGCATCCAGCCCGGCGGCACGGCCAGTTTCGAGGGTTTTGGAATGTGATGCTGGTGGCGATGGATCTGACATGAATATGGCCCGAATGAAAAGCGTGCTGTTGCGAG
>RGCC01000102.1 GCA_009919335.1 Alphaproteobacteria bacterium | reverse complement strand
GAATATGGTGATTTTCGCGGCATCGTCACCTTGGAAGATATTCTTGAGGAAATCGTTGGCGATATTGATGATGAACATGATATCGGGCTGGCCGGTCTTAGCGCACAGGCCGATGGGTCGTGGCTTGTTGACGGCAATGTGACAATTCGCGATTTGAACCGTACGCTTGGCTGGCATCTTCCCGATGAGGATGCCTCAACTCTGGCCGGATTGGTGCTTTTTGAAAGCCGCACAATCCCCAGCCCGGGACAGGAATTCCGGTTCCATGATATCCGCTTTCGTATTGTGAAACGCGAAGGCAACCGCCTGACAAGCCTGCGCCTATGGGCAAGCTAAAATCAATGAAAGATCAAGATGATGAGCCGAGCTAACCCACAAGCAAATCCCGCAATCCACACGCCTTACGGCGCGGATCATTCAACCGAATTAAGCCCGCCGGCGGTCGAGCGCGAGCTGGTTCATCAACGCCAGATCACGCTAAATGGCTATGTGCGCAATGATGGGCTGTTTGATATCGAGGCCGCGCTGACCGATCATAAAACCTATCCGTTTCCCAGTGATTTTCGCGGCGAGGTTACGCCTGATTTGCCGGTTCACCATATGATCCTGCGCATCACCATTACCAAGGAACGCGTCATCACCGCGGCCGAGGCCATCACGGTAACCGGCCCTTATGCGGTTTGCCCCAAGGCCAATGAAGTGTTTCACGAGCTTGTTGGGCTGAAGATTGGCCCGGGATGGCGGCGTCAGGTTCAAGCAGCAATCGGCGGACGGCACGGCTGTACGCATATTACCGAATTGCTGGGCCCTGTTGCGACCATCGCCTATCAGACAATGTATGGGCAAGAGGCGCGTGAACGGCGCACCGGCGCAACATTCACCGATGCCGACAAGCAGCGCGAGCGCAGTCACCTGCTGAATAGTTGCGTTGGCTATGCCGATGACCGCGAATAGCCGGTATTAATAGCGGAACACGGCGGAACACGGGCTTGGGCGGCAAAAGTTTTTAAGAGACGGCTGGCCTAGTCGCTTAGATGCATTTCGAGCGCATGAATGCTGTTGGCAAGATCGTCAGCCAGCACTGCATTAACCATCCGGTGCCGCTGTAGACGGGATTTGCCAGCAAAGGCCGCAGCCTTGATGGTAACCTCAAAATGCGTGCCGCCACCCTCGCGCCAGCCAGCGTGACCTGCGTGCTTATGACTGACATCCTGCACGTCAATTTCCTGCGGATTTAACCCGGCGGTCAATTTTTGCGCTATAGTATCTGCCGTTGCCATGTGCTATCTCCATGTTGGGGGGCTACGTTTGCTTGTAAAGACACTGATTTTAAGTGGATCATAGGATGAGACGCGCCACCGTACCAGAGTTTAAGATTGATCAGCGGCAAAATGATAGCGAGCCGCGGCGCTGTGCGGCTATTGGCTGCCGCGATGAGGGCGTTTATCCGGCGCCAAAATCGCGGGATGCACTGCGCGATTACATCTGGTTCTGCCTTGACCATATCCGCGCTTATAATAAATCATGGAACTATTATGACGGGCTTCAGGGCGCCGCACTTGAAGCTGAAATCCGGCGCGCGACAACTTGGGAGCGGCCAAGCTGGAAATTTGCCACCGGCCAGCCAAGCGAAAATCATTTCGATGACCCGTTGGGATTGTTTGATTTCGACAATCGGGACGAGGCGAAATCGAGGCGTAAATTAACCGCTGAAGAACGTGCCGCATGGAAAACCTTGAACTTGGCACCGATCGAGGATTTTGATATTGTCAAAAAACAGTACAAGCGTCTGGTAAAGGAAAACCACCCTGATAAAAATGGGGGTGACGCACATGCCGAAGAACGGCTAAAAGATATTAACCTTGCCTATTCACTAATTCGGAAAACACTTGCCAATGGTGGCAAATCTGCCGCCAGCTAAACCTGAAATTTGCTTAATGTGGAGTTCTAACTGTTATGTCTGATAACGCGAAATTTGCGCCGACCCCAGCCCATCCTATGTCGGCGCCCGACATTACGGTCAATGCCAGAGATGTTTTTGGTATTGATGTCGATATGGAAGTTCCGGCTTTTAGCGAAGGCTCTGACTATGTGCCGGGTCTCGATCCGAACTATCAATTCGACACTGACACCACAATTGCTATTTTGGCAGGCTTTGGCTTTAACCGCCGGGTGATGATCCAAGGCTATCACGGCACCGGCAAATCGACCCATATCGAACAGGTTGCCGCACGGCTGAACTGGCCGTGTATCCGGGTCAATCTTGACAGCCATATCAGCCGGATTGATCTCATCGGCAAGGACGCAATTGTGCTGCGCGATGGTAAACAGGTTACCGAATTCCGTGAAGGCATTCTGCCATGGGCATTGCAGAACCCCGTCGCACTGGTATTTGATGAATATGACGCTGGCCGCGCCGATGTGATGTTTGTGATCCAGCGCGTTCTTGAGGTAGATGGCAAACTGACCCTGCTGGATAGCAACAAGGTAATCCATCCACATCCGCATTTCCGGCTTTTTGCAACTGCCAATACCGTTGGCCTTGGCGACACAACAGGCCTTTACCATGGCACCCAGCAGATCAACCAAGGCCAGATGGACCGCTGGTCAATCGTTTCTACATTGAATTATCTGCCACATGCGGACGAGGTCAATATTGTGACTGCGAAACTGCCACAATATGCCGACAAAAAAGGCAGTGAGCAGGTGGCCGCGATGGTTCGCATGGCTGACCTCACCCGAAAAGGCTTTATGTCAGGTGACCTATCAACCGTTATGTCACCACGTACAGTGATTACATGGGCGGAAAACACCAGCATCTTTGGCGATATGACATTGGCATTCCGGCTGAGCTTTTTGAACAAATGTGACGAAATCGAGCGGCCAACTGTTGCTGAATATTATCAGCGTTGTTTTGGCATTGATTTGCCCGAAGCACCAATCCGGCAAGCCACTGCCAGCTAGGGTTGATCTGCCCATAACCGCCGCAAAGAGGCCAGCCTTAACGCCGCCAAACAGCCACAGGAACAAAAGCATATGTCGTCATTTGACAAGGATGCACAATTTCTGAAATCAAACGCCGCAGCGATGCGGGCACTTGCTGGTGGCAAAGAACATCAGGTCACCTATGCTGGCACTGATACTCATGTTGGCAAGGATGATGTGCGGCTTCCGGCATTACCGCCAACCGCCACCGCTGCGCAAAAGGCCAGCCTTCGCGGGGCCGCGGATGGGGCCGCGCTATGGCTCGCCCATCACAACCCGATGACCCATAAAAAACATTGTCCGGCACCCGACGGCGCCAAGGCGATTTTCGAATCGGCTGAACGTGCCCGGGTCGAGGCGATTGGCGCGCGTCACATGAAGGGTGTTGGCGCGAATCTGGATGCCGCGCTAAATCAGCGTTATGAAAACCGGCAGATTGACGCACCGGGCAGCGCCGATGATGCCGGCATTGCCGAAGTTGTAAGGCTGTTACTGCGCGAAGAGCTGACCGGATCGCCGCCGCCGAAAAACCTTTCAATGGTGATGGATTTATGGCGGCCTTGGGTCAAGAGCCGGGCTGGCGACCTGATTGACGAGCTTGGCCAGTCGCTGGATGACCAGCCTGCCTTTGCCGAATTATCGCGCCGCCTGATTGGGGCGCTTGAGTCTGATCTTGGCGATGCGACCTCGGATGAGGATCAGGATTCGGACAATGAAGATGATCAGGACGAAGGCGGCGACAGCCAGTCCGAACAGGATGGCGAGCAATCTGCGGTTGGCGAAGATCAAAGCGAGGGCGATGACAGCCAGTCAATGGATGATGCTGGTGATGCCGGCGCGTCCGAAGATGGTGAGATGATGGATTCCGAAGGCGCCGATGATGGCAGCAGTGACGGCGAGTCTCCCAATTCCGATATGCAGGGCGATCAAAGCAAAAGCGGTTCGGCAAATGATGGTTACCGCATTTTTGAAACAAAGTTTGATGAGGTGATTGCCGCTGCGGACCTTTGTGATGCGCAGGAACTTGACCGGCTTCGCGTGATGCTTGACCGGCATATGGAAAACGTCACCTCGATCGTTGGCAAGCTGGCAAACCGTTTGCAGCGGAAATTGATGGCGCACCAGAATCGCTCATGGGATTTTGATTTAGAAGAGGGCGTGCTGGATGCAGCCAAGCTGCACCGCGTGGTCACCCAGCCATTAAGCCCGCTATCTTACAAGCAAGAACAAGACACAAAATTCCGCGATACGGTGGTGACACTCCTGCTGGATAATTCAGGATCAATGCGCGGCCGCCCAATTACCATTGCGGCCGTGACAGCTGATATTCTGGCGCGCACGCTGGAACGTTGCGGGGTAAAGGTTGAAATCCTAGGCTTTACCACCCGTGCGTGGAAAGGTGGTCAATCACGCGAATTATGGCAACAGGCCGGCAAGCCACCAATGCCCGGCCGTTTGAACGACCTACGGCATATCATATACAAGCCAGCCGATGTGCCATGGCGGCGGGCGCGCAAATCGCTTGGCCTGATGCTGCGTGAGGGCATCCTAAAAGAGAATATTGATGGAGAAGCGCTGCTATGGGCGCATGACCGGCTGCTGGCCCGCCATGAAGACCGGCGCATCATGCTGGTAATTTCGGATGGGGCGCCGGTTGATGATTCGACCCTATCAGTCAATAGCGGCAGCTATCTTGAAAAGCATCTGCGCGAAGTCATCGGCTA
>RGCC01000101.1 GCA_009919335.1 Alphaproteobacteria bacterium | reverse complement strand
GACTGCTGACGAACGTTCGGCAATTGAAAAGGTTGCTGGTGACAAGACCAACTGGAAGGTTGATTTGTCGGGTGGTATCCAAAGGGTTGCGATCAAGCATGGTTGTGCACCATTTGGTAACGCGAAGGCACGGGTGAAGGTCTGGACATTCCCAGATCCAATTCCACTGCATCGTGAGCCATTGTACACATCACGCCGTGATCTTGTGGCCGATTACCCAACCTACTCAGACCGTAAACTTTATCGTCTGCCGACTTTGTACAAGTCGATCCAGGATAAAGACTACTCGGTTGAATATCCGATGATTCTGACCTCAGGTCGTTTGGTCGAATATGAAGGTGGTGGTGATGAAACCCGTTCAAACCCATGGCTTGCTGAATTGCAGCAGGATATGTTTGTCGAGATGAACCCATTTGATGCCAACGGAAAGAATATCCGTAACGGCGATATGGTTTGGGTGAAGACACCTGAAGGCGCGCAGATCAAGGTCATGGCCATGGTCACGGAACGTGTCGCCAAAGGTGCCACTGGTTTTGAAGTGTCGTATAGTAGAGGTGTGCCTGGATGCCCCATCTCTGCTGTACCCCAACAAGGCCAAGGCAAGCCATAATATTCACCATCAAGCTCACCACCAACAGCCTGCAATGATGTTCTATCGAACACGTGCTGATTAGCCATGTGAGCTTTCAGACGTTCTGGCGACTGGCCAGTGTATCCGATGGTCCACATGCCACTGTTAAACTCACGGGTGACATCTTCGATTAGTGGCTCATCATTGGTGACTTTTATTTTGCGGAACATACGATCAGCGAAGCCAAGTTTTTTGGCAAACTTATAAATGATTGTATGATCAGGGAGCGAGTCAAATGAAGGCTCGATAACCTTTTCACGCCATTGGATTGACCGGTTTGAAGCTGTAACGGAGCCATAGGTCTCAAACTGTGTTGTTGCCGGAAGCAAATAAACACCGTCTGTACGATCAGAAAGAACAGCAGAGACAGTAGGGTAAGGATCAATCACGACCATCAAGTCGAGCTTTTCCATCGCCGTCTTCATTTCCTTCATACGGGTCTGTGCACCACCGCCGGCAGTACCCATATTTCCAAGTGCAAGCTGGAACGCACAATAAGCCCGGGTATTGTTGTTGCCGTTTGTATGCTGTGTGCCTCCCATACACCATACAAAGGTGCCTGGACGATTGTTTGCCATAATCTGGGCAACACGCTTGAGCTGCGATCCTGGAACACCAGTTACACGCTCGGTTTCAGCCGGGTTCCATTTTTTGACTTCAGCAAGGACATCTTCCATGCCGTAAACACGCTGGCGGATAAATTCTTTATCCTCCCACTTGTTTTCAAAAATGTGCCACATAATACCCCAGATAAGGGCAACGTCTGATCCCGGACGGAAGCGAACATACTCATCTGCATGAGCTGCTGTACGGGTGAAACGTGGGTCACAAACAATCACTGGTGCATTGGCTTTTGAATTGTGCATATCATTATAGGAGTTTGTCATCGCACCATAGCCCCAGGTGTTCGCAACACCGGCCACTGTGGTTGAGTGACAAATACGAGCTTGGTGGTCACCGTTATTGGATCCCCAATACGCGTATAACTTACGGAACAGATATGCCTGCTCGTTGTTATGCTTAGCCGAACCAAGCCAATAAACTGAGTCAGGGCCAGACTTTTCACGGATATCGAGCATCTGATCGCCAATTTCATTGATGGCGTCATCCCAACTCATCCGAACCCATTTTCCACCAACTAGTTTCATTGGGTATTTTAAACGGCGTTCACCGCTTGCAGTTTCCCGAACTGAAGAACCTTTGGCACAATGCGCTCCAAGATTGATTGGACTGTCCCAACCAGGCTCTTGCCCCGTCCATACACCGTTTTGCACTTCTGCAATAACGGTACAACCGACAGAACAATGGGTGCAGACTGACTTTTTAATTTCTGCTGCTGCTCCTGAAAATGCAGCTTTTGCTGGCGTCACATTTGACCCCACAAGTGCAGCGGCCGTAGCCAAACCTCCAATAGCAAGACCTGAACCACGCAAAAACGCGCGACGGTCAACAACCGTTTCGGTTGCTTTACTAATGAAAGACGATGACTGGGGGCCTCTCGCAACCCCGGACGTCTTCTTTCTAAGCATGTTATCCTCCTAATAGAATCAAGAAAATTGATTAAAACCGTGCTGAGGCATAAAACGCCTTCACATGTTCAGTTTCACGGTAGCCAGAGCCCGTAGGCGCCTCAACTTCACTTGCTGACGCTGTTTTTCCTGCAACCGCTACCACACCGGCAGCTGCAACAGAAACCGCAGAACGCTTGAGGAAGTCACGACGATCCGCCACCGCATCTTTTCTGTTTTTATTTTCCATTTTTCCCTCCAAAAATGTGCCGCACTCAGCAAGTCTGCCCAAGGTTCGATATGTTTACGAAAGAATGTCGCCTGCTCACCAATTGAATAGCAGCGGCCAAAGCGCCCTCTAATCAATCCTGACATGATGTCAAACAGGCTCGCAATGTGATCTTCAGGCTCTTTTACACCCTCGGCGCGGCGGATACCAATCGCGTCCATGTCGGCGCGTAAGTTCGCCAGCGGCTTATCGTTCAGGAAACCGGTCAGGTAATAGGATGCAAATGGCAGTATTTCACCGCGGCCAACACCAATGAACATTGTCACATATTCATTACGAATCAGGCCATTATCGAGGGTTTTGGCGAGGTGAGACAAGGTTAGACACGCGCTGCCGATCGGCGAGCTGTCGCCCTGCAGGCGCCCAACCTCTTCGATCAGCGCATCACTAGGCTCCTTGCGCAGCAAAGACGCAAGAAAATCATACATATCAGCACGGAGGATATCCTCCTGAGGAATTTCAACTTCTGCTGTATTCGAACCCGACATAGCACCCCAATCTCATATATTACCAAAAAGCTAACATAACACTTCACGATCCGCAAACCATCAGTGCCAATTTTAGTGCCATTTTGGAAAGTTTTTTTCGCTACATTAGAAACAATCACTGAGATGGTCTGACCCACCGTCGCGAATACTGCCGCCACTGCTGAACTCAAGACACTATTTTTTATGGAAATTCATTCGCGCTGGACGCCATGCAGGAGCCTGATTTTCCTCAGTATTATTGCTTTTCTCTGTCTGATCATAAGGTGCTGTGAGCGCTGCGCTCGCGGCGGTTTCAGATGCAGGCTCGAATGCGTTGGAAACCGGCGTTGACGGCATAACCGCAACAAGATCCGGTGCCATCTCGGCCATGTCGGGCAAAACCAAATGCGCACCGGTTGGATTATCTGGCAAACCATGTGGGATTTTGGCCGATACAGAATCATCACCTTCGGGGTTTCCATCGGCCGCGATGTCTGGCTGTTTCTGCGCGTCTTCTGCACCGTTTTCAGCGCTTTTACCCGCGTCATCGCTGGCGTCAGTCACCGCGTTATCCGGCTTGGCTTCTTCTGCCTGATCGTCTTGCCTGTCTTCAGACCCATCTTCAGGCCCATCTTCAACCTGATCTTCAGCTTCCGCTATTTCCTCAGGCTCGACTGCTTTGCTCGCATAGCCTTTACCAGCGGTATATGCAGTCTGCATGCCCTCGATAACGACGGCGGCATCGGTATAATCCTCGCCATATTCGACCATGTCATCAACAATGCCAAACATCGGGTTCAACCGCCACAGGCGGCGCAACGCCATCTGCCGCAGACGTTCAGGCATATCACCGCTCATGAAGCGATCAAGGCCGGTTTCCTCGGTTACATCCTCAGGGTCGGGCAATTCATATTTTTCAAGAAGCTCCGCATCGGTTAGCGCGGCGTCTTCATCATCCTCAACCTCATCATTGACCTTGAGGGCAGTTCCATCTTCTGCAAGCGGAAGCGGCGCTTCTTCGGGCACAGGCTCACCTTTGGCAATCTGGCTTTTCCGCGCCGACCAACGAGATAAAAAGCCGCCACCGGTGCCATTACCATCCGGCTTGTCGTGATCATCCTGTTTAATGCGCCGCGACATTCGCTTGACCTCTTGGGGCTGAACTGGTTGTTAAATTGCGATGGTGAGATGCAAAAGCGCCTCAACATACTCCGCTAGCAAAAGGCCGAGCTAGATAGAAACCCAACCCGACTGCAGGAAACCCTATCACAGGTCTAATGGTATTCATCATGATTTTTGTGATCTGATGGAACCTGAAACATATCACCCTTACGGCGCAACCTCGGATCAGCCCCACCAAGCTGGTCACGTTCCAACTTTGCCTTGTCGCGCTTGCGCTTTTTAAAAGGCTCGGGTTTGAAATGAATATCGACAAACTCTTTGACAAAATTGGCAATAGGCCCCTGGAGTGGCAGTTTTTCAATCTGATCTTCGCCGCAATCCTCATAATCCTGAATATTATATGGTGAGAGACTGATTTCGGCCAAATGAATGTCGATATCCGCATCGTTGTTTTCGTCATCCGCTTCATTTTGCCGCAACACCACATAGATCGCCGGCTCTGATGATGCCAGGTTTTCCGCGTAAGCCTCAGCCTCGGCACGATGCAAGTCCAGCGACGCCTCGGCCGTGAACAGTGCCTCGCCCGCCTCACTACCGGATGGCTGGCGCAATCGCTGAAAATGAATGTCATTACTCGGCGGTAATCCGTCACCAGCACTAAGATTTAGCGGAACGAGATCGTGGATTACCCA
>RGCC01000011.1 GCA_009919335.1 Alphaproteobacteria bacterium | reverse complement strand
TTAATAGCCAGCGCGAAGCCGTTTAACAAAATTTGTTAACCCAACCTGCCGGTCACGCCGCAGCCGTTCAGCCTGCAAAATGGCCTTTACTTCCTGTACAGCCTGATCAAGGTCAGCATTTACCAGAATGTAATCATATTCACGATAATGGCTAATTTCGTCAGATGCTTTTGCCATCCGCGAGGCCACAACATCGGCGCTATCTTGCGCGCGGCTAAGCAACCGCTTTTCAAGGTCGCGCGTTGATGGCGGCAGAATAAATACCGAAACCAGATCTTCACGGCTGGCATCAGCAAGCTGCTGGGTACCCTGCCAATCAATATCAAACAGAACATCGCGCCCAGCGCCAAGCGCGGCCATTACCGGTGCAGCAGGCGTGCCGTAATAATGATCAAAGACTTTGGCATATTCCAACATTTCACGGTTATTTATCATTAAATGGAAATCATCGGTCGTTACGAAATGATAGTCCTTGCCCTCAACCTCGCCCGGACGACGCTTTCTGGTTGTCGCTGAAATCGACAGCTCCAGCTGATCATCCTCGGCCAGCAGACGCCGCGAAATTGACGTCTTTCCCGCCCCCGATGGCGATGACAGCACCAGCATCACCCCCCGCCGGCCAACAAGACCATTCTTATTATCACTATCTGCTGACGATCCTTTGGTCATTGCGCTTTGTCCTTCTTGGCTGCGGCCTCAAACTGTCTGAATAATCTTACATTGCGGTTATGCGCGTCCAGTGTTTTTGCAAATCGTAACCCGCCTTTGCCATCTGACACAAAATAGAGATAATCACTATCAGCTGGATGCAGCGCCGCCATAATCGATTCCTGCCCCGGATTACAGATTGGTGTTTTTGGCAAGCCAGAAATCACATAGGTGTTCCACGGGGTTTTGTTTTTTAATTCAATTTTGGTTATCGGCTTTGGTTCGGCCGGACTTTCAGCTGTATCATATTGAACCGTTGGGTCAGATTGAAGACGCATCCCGCGTTTCAGCCGGTTGACCAAGACCGCGGCAACCAGCCGCCTATCGCCACCTGCAGCCGCTTCTTTTTCAATGATTGACGCCATAATCAGCGCATCTTGCGGCGTCTTGTAGGGCAGATTGGGGGCACGATCAATCCAAGCCTCGGCAAGCGCCATCTGCTGAATCTGCTGCATCCGGTTTATCAGATCCTCACGCGGGGTAGCATGGGTGTAAAAATAGGTTTCGGGGCGCAGACTGCCCTCGTCTGGGACTGTTTGCACGTCGCCAGTTAAATGTGGCAAGGCCTTAATGAGCCGAACCACATCGGCGCTTCGCAGCCCCTCAACAATGGTCAGACGGCGCTGATAGCTAAACCCCGCATGAATGATCGCCATAATCTGACTGACGCTGGCCTTTGCTGGCAGCAGAAATTCACCAGCCTTTGGCATAAACCGATCGCCAGCAAGCAATCGCGCCGCATCGTAATGGTAGATTTGAGATAGCACCCCAGACCGCGCAAGAACTGAGCGCAACACCTTATGCCCGCTTCCCGGTTCGATGATGATCAGAACGTCTTCTTGATGCGGGCCTGCCCCATGCAGCATCCGGTCATGCCAGTAATAGATACCGGCAGACGCGATCACGCCAAGCAGCAGAATAAACATCGCCGACCGGGACAAAAACCGGACGGCTGTGCCAAGCATCAGGTAACCTCACCCATGATCAATGACGCATTCGTGCCGCCAAACCCAAACGAGTTCGACATGGCATTGCGGACTTTACGGCTCCGCGATTTCAACGGCACGAGGTCAAAATCTGCGACCTGATCTTCTGGATCATTTAGGTTCAAGGTTGGTGGCAAATCACCGGTTTGTACTGTTTTAATGGCGTAAATCGCCTCGATTGCACCCGCCGCACCAAGCAGATGCCCCGTCGCGCTTTTGGTTGATGAAATGGATACATTTGCCGCTGCATCACCTAAAAGACGGGCCACGGCTTTGGCTTCAATCAAATCGCCAAGCGGCGTTGAGGTGCCATGTGCATTCACATAATCAATATCGCTTGGCGCGAGTCCGGCGCGCTTTAGCGCCGCCTGCATCGCGCGAAACCCCCCATCGCCATCTTCAGCTGGTGCGGTAATATGATGTGCGTCACCTGACATACCATAGCCTTTGATTTCGCCGTAAATCTTGGCGCCGCGTGCCTTGGCATGTTCCAGCTCTTCCAGAACAACGATACCGGCACCTTCGCCCATGACAAAACCGTCACGCCCTTTATCCCACGGCCGCGATGCCGCTTCGGGTGTGTCATTATAGCTGGTCGAGAGCGCCCGTGCAGCTGCAAACCCCGCCATACCAATCCGGCATACCGCAGCTTCCGCGCCGCCCGCTACCATTACATCGGCATCATCAAGCGCAACCATCCGCGCCGCATCACCGATCGCATGCGCGCCTGTTGAACAGGCGGTAACGACCGCGTGATTTGGCCCGCGAAATCCATAACGGATCGAAACATGGCCAGAAATAAGATTGATAAGCGCTGACGGAATAAAGAACGGGCTGATTCGCCGCGGGCCTTTCTCGTTCATCAGTTGATCTGTTTTCACAATTGATTCGAGGCCGCCTATGCCTGACCCGATCATCACGCCTGTGCGGCATTGCGACTCGCGATCCTGCGGCTTCCAGTCAGAATCCTCAATGGCCTGACAGGCAGCCACAAGTCCAAGCTGGATAAAGCGGTCTTGTTTCCGCTGTTCGCGTGGGTCAATCCAGTCATCGAGATTAAGCCCGCCAGCAACGTCAGCGCCCGGCACTTGACCGGCGATTTGACAGGCGATATCGGAGACATCAAACCCTTCGATGCGTGAAATTCCGCTTTTGCCGGCAATGATTTGAGACCAGTTATGGTCTACACCAGATCCAAGCGGAGTAACCATTCCCATTCCGGTAACAACAACACGGCGCAAGGCAAACCTCCCAGAAAATCAGGTGGAAATCGACGGCTGCGCATTCACCAGATAGCAATGCGCAGCGATCATTTGTTTGAAACGCTGAGGCTTAGGCAGCAGCTTCTTCGAGGAACGATACAGCGTCCTTCACGGTCAGGATACGCTCGGCAGCATCATCCGGAATTTCAACGCCGAACTCTTCTTCGAACGCCATAACCAGCTCAACTGTATCAAGGCTATCCGCGCCCAGATCGTCAATAAAGCTTGCGCCCTCGACAACCTTATCAGCGTCTACACCCAAATGTTCTACTACAATATTCTTAACACGATCTGCGATATCGCTCATTGATGCCCCCTCTTAGAAGCTTAGATTTTGACCGGAAGTCCGGCCGGAGAATTCAAAAGTTGGCGGCAAATAACATAGTTTTCTGTGTTATGCCAGCCCCGTTTGTCACTATAATGCGCAGCACGCGGTTTTTAAAGCATCGCCATGCCGCCGTTAGCATGCATTGTCATGCCGGTAACATAGGCTGCCTCATCACTTGCCAAAAACACAACCGACGCGGCAATTTCAGCTGGCGTGCCAAGCCGCCCCGCCGGAACCCTGGTCAAAAGATTGGCTTTTTGCGCCTCATCCAGAACGTCGGTCATCGGTGTTTCGATAAAGCCCGGCGCAACCACATTCACGGTGATGCCGCGGCTTGCCACCTCGGCCGCCAATGATTTGCTAAAGCCGATCATCCCTGCTTTAGAGGCGGCATAATTTGTCTGGCCGGGGTTACCGGTTACACCAACGACCGACGAAATTGAAATAATCCGCCCGGTTCGTGCCTTCATCATACTGCGCATTGCCGCCCGACATAAGATCATGCTCGCGGTCATATTGACCTCGATAACATCATCCCAATCCTCGTCCTTCATCCGCATCAACAACCCATCGCGGGTGATACCAGCATTGTTGATCAGGATGCCAACCGGCGCACCAGCAACATCGCCAGCCGCATCGACAAGGCCTGCAACCTGTTCACGGTCAGCCAGATTGGCGGTTACCACAAATGCGCGCTCGCCAAGCTCTGCCGCCAATGCATTCAGCCGTTCAGCGCGTGTACCATGCAGAACAACAACCGCGCCCCGCGCGTACAACGCCCTGGCAATTTCGGCCCCGATGCCACCGCTGGCACCCGTAACAAGAGCGACTTTGCCCTGAAGATCAAACATAACAACCCCTTTTTCAAAGATTTTGGAGGGCGCGGCTTAAACGCGTTTCAGCAAAAAAATTCCAGCCGACACCAGACTACAATTGCGCCAACACGCTGTCCAGATCATCCGGCCCTTCGAGATTTAACACGACCTCGGCCTCGACCCCGCGCTTGACCAGCCCAGACAGAACTTTACCGGTTCCAAGCTCAATAAATTTTGTCGCACCGGCGGCACTCATGGCCAGCAAGGTCTCGCGCCATCTTACCCGTGCGGTCACTTGTGTCACAAGGTTAGCGCGAAGCTGCTCCGCCTTGGTCTCAGCTGCTGCCGTTACATTACAATAGACCGGCATCGCGGCGTCCAATATCGCTGTTTCAGCCAACACCTGTGCCATCACATCGGCGGCAGGCGCCATCAATTCACAATGGAACGGCGCCGACACCGGCAGTTTAATCGCCCGCCGCAAGCCTGCTGCCTTGGCGCACTCAATCGCCGCGTCCACTGCCGCTGCGGCACCACTAACCACAATCTGCCCCGGCGCATTATCATTGGCAATCTGAACAAGGCCGGATGATTGCGCATCAGCCAGAATGGCATTGATCTGATCTTCATCACCACCAAGAATTGCCGCCATTGCGCCCTCGCCGACCGGCACCGCCGATTGCATCGCATCACCGCGCTGGCGCAGCAACCGCGCCGCATCACTGATCGAAAGGCTGCCGGATGCTGCCAAAGCCGCATATTCCCCAAGCGAGTGGCCTGCCGCCACGCCGCCGCGCGAGGTCAGCAATGTACCAAGCTCAGCCTCGATCACCCGAACCGCCGCCATCGACGTCGCAAACAACGCCGGCTGGGCATTGCGCGTCATGCGGATCGCATCATCTGGCCCATCCTGCATGATGGCAAACAGGTTTTCGCCAAGCGCATCATTCACCTCTTCAAACACCTGTTTCGCTGCCGCATGTGACGCGGCCAACGCACCGCCCATGCAGACAGCCTGAGATCCCTGACCCGGAAACAGAAATGCAATCGATTGATTCGTCATATAGTTCACCCATTTACTGGATATAGTTCACCCACTCACTGGATATAGTTCACCCACTCACTGGCCAATTGCCAGCTGACTTGAAACTTTACCCTGGCGCACCGCGCCTTTATTTGTATCACAAACAGATATATCTCAAACCCTATGCCAGAAGTCTTTGCAAAGGCAACCATTTGCCGTGCCCGTCACGACCAAATAATTGGCGGGGCCATGATGCAGAGAATTTGGCAAATCACCGGACAGATAACCGGATGAAAAATCATGTTCGGCCGATGATGGCGACAGCACCTATCATGCGTTTGCTATTGTGATGCGGCAAAGATGCCGATCAGGCTTGCGCTTGCGGCAAAAAAGTGTATGGTGCGCCTCGTGCTTGTGGCGATCCGCCGCAAACATATTACATCATTGACTTTATCCTTGCCGGTTAGCCGGTTCGTTGGTGCCATTGTCGGCAGCAACAATAAGCCAGAAGGAGTTATCATGCGCTTGTATGAAAGCGTGTTTATTGCACGCCAGGATATTACTGCAGCCCAGGTGGAAACCATGGCTGATGAATTCGCCGAGATCATTACATCTGCCGGTGGATCAATCAAAAAACGTGAATATTGGGGTCTTCGCGCCCTTGCCTACCGGATCAAAAAGAACCGGAAGGGCCATTATGTCATGTTCAACCTCGAAACCGGATCAGAAGCGCTTAAGGAATATGAGCGCATCATGGGCCTGAATGAGGATGTTCTGCGCTTTTTGAACATCCGGATTGAAGAGGTCGAGGAAGGCCCATCAATCATGATGCAGGCAAAGACCGAACGCCCACAGCGCGGCGGACGTGATGACCGTGACGATGGTGACCAAAACGAAGCCAAGGCTGACAGAAATGACAGCGCAGACGCCGAAAAAAGTGAGGGCTAATCAATGACCCAGTTGGAAATCAAACGCGAAGCCGTACGTAAACCATTTAACCGTCGCCGCAAGGCATGTCCGTTTTCTGGTCCGAATGCGCCAAAGATCGATTACAAAGACACCAAGCTGCTTGCCCGCTATACATCAGAGCGCGGTAAAATCGTTCCGTCACGCATTTCTGCTGTTTCTGCAAAAAAACAGCGTGAACTTGCCACTGCCATCAAGCGGTCACGCTTTCTGGCACTGATGCCATATGTGACCGCATAAGCATCGCCAGAATTCAGGGGGCAAGGCTCTTCGGGCAAACAAAGCCAACATGGAGCGGTTCGAAGCCGAACGCGCCCAGCGTGAAGCCAACAATCTTGAGCTTCGTAAAGACGCCGAGACCGAAGCTGCAAAAATGCAGGGGCTGGCTGTCAATATGGTGCGGGCTGCCTCTGAGATGGGTCAGCTTTTCGGATCAGTCACATCACGCGATATTGCCGAATCGGTTACCGAAGCCGGTTTTACCATCGACCGCAATCAGGTCGTGATGGATCGCTCGATCAAGACCTTGGGCCTTACCGAAGCCCGTATCCGTCTGCATCCAGAAGTTTCGGTGACTGTTATTGTGAATATTGCCCGTTCGCTGGCTGAGGCTGAAACCCAGCTGAAAACAGGCATGGCAGTAACCGGCGAAATCACCGATGATGAGCCAGCCGTTGAAGCCGCTGACAGCGAAGGTTCCAAAGCTGCAGAAGAATCAGCTGAAACATCATCTGACGATGATACGGCCGATAACAGCGAAGCCTAAACCTGATAGATCATGTGATTAAAACCGGAGCTTTGTCTCCGGTTTTTTTTGTCAAAAAAAAACTGTTTTTTGAGTTATCCCCATCATCCCCAGTCTTAACATGGGGCAATTGCGATGCGAGGCTGCTATAAAAACCTATGGCTGATGAACGCTCGAACATAAAAACCTTCCCCGGATCTGGCACCACACCGCCAGCCCGCGTCATGCCGCATAACCTGCAGGCTGAACAAAATCTGCTTGGCGCGATCCTGCTTGATAACAGCGTCATTGAACGTATTGACGATCGTTTGCTTGCCGATCATTTCTATGATCCGTTTCATGGCCGGATTTTCTCGACAATGCAGCGGTTGATTGAACGGGGGCAACTGGCCAATCCGGTTACGCTGAAAAGCTTTTTTACCGATTATGAAGATTTCCAGAGCGACAGTTCCGAAACATACCTCTCAGAGCTTGCCGATGGTGTGATCAGCATTACCCAAGCCCCCGATTACGCCAAAATTATCCATGAGGCTCATGTCCGTCGCCAGCTCATCTTAATCGGCGATGAAGTGATTTTGGATGCCAGCCAGCCCGAGGTTGACGTGCCGGCGCATCAACAGATTGAAGCGGCCGAGTCAAAATTATTCCGCCTTGCCGATACGGATAGTGCCAGCGTTGGTTTGCGCGGGTTTGATTCGGTGATCAGCGGCAGTATCACCCAAGCCGACCTCGCACGGAAAAGTGACGGGCACCTGTCTGGAACCAGTACCGGCTTGACCGATTTGAACAATCTGCTTGGCGGTATGCATAAATCGGATTTGATTATTCTGGCCGGTCGCCCGGGCATGGGTAAAACGGCGCTGGCGACCAACATTGCCTTTCATGCGGCGGCAACTACCCGTACTGGCGAAACCGCCGTTCCGGTTGCTTTTTTCTCACTGGAAATGGCGGCTGAACAGCTGGGAACGCGTATTTTGTCGGAACGCGCACAAATCGACTCGGAACAAATCCGACGCGGCAAGCTGAACAGTGCCGAATTTGATCAGCTTGTCGCCGCCAGCAACACGATCGCAAGCGCGCCATTCTTTATTGATGATACGCCATCGCTATCGGTCTCGCAGCTTGCCAGCCGCGCGCGCCGGCTAAAGCGCACGTCCGGCCTTGGGCTGATCATCGTCGATTATCTTCAGCTGTTAACGCCGCAGCTAGGCGTAAGGTCAGAAAACCGCGTTCAGGAAATCTCGAACATTAGCCGAACCCTAAAGGCCATCGCCAAGGATTTGAATGTTCCTGTGGTGGCGCTATCCCAATTATCGCGTGCTGTTGAAATGCGCGAGGACAAACGGCCAAACCTCGCCGATTTGCGAGAGTCTGGATCAATCGAGCAGGATGCCGATGTGGTCATGTTTGTGTACCGCGAGGAATATTATCTGAACAAGCGCGAACCCGAACGCAAAATGGAAGAGTCGGAAGACACCTTCAATATTCGTCATGACGAATGGCTACGAAAGATGCAAAATTCAGAAAACAAGGCCGAAGTCATCGTTGCCAAACAGCGACACGGGCCAACAGGATCGGTGCTGGTACATTTCGAGAAACGCTTTACCCATTTTACTGATCTAACCGAAAGCACCCATCTTCCCGAAGGGTTCTAATTTGCCATGACGACAAACCCGTCCGAAAATACCGTCGATTTTACTGTTCTAGCTGCCGATAGCACGATCACCGTTAACCTTGATGCGATTGTCGAAAATTGGCGTTTCATCGACAGTCTGTCATCACCGAAAACAAAGACGGCGGCCATGGTCAAGGCAAATGGTTATGGCCTTGGCAGCGGCGCAGTTGCCAGCGCTCTGGCGCGTGCGGGCGCAGACATATTCTTTGTTGCCAGCCTTGGTGAAGCGATTGAATTAAGGAAGACATTTCGTGCCACCGGTCATGATGGCCTGCAGATCATGGTCCTGCACGGCGCCCAACGCGGCCAAGAAGACGCGCTTGCCGCCCATCAATTAGTGCCGGTTTTAAATGATCTTGAACAAATTACCCGCTGGCGGCTTTTCGCCAACAAGACCGGCACATCGCTGCCTGCATTGCTGCATTTCGATACGGGCATGACGCGGCTTGGGCTGGATGCGGATCAGGCTGACTGGCTGATCCAGAATAAAGCAGCACTCGATGGGCTGGATATTGCCTATGTGATGAGCCACCTTGTTTCTGGTGAAGTGGTCGATGATCCAATTAACCGGCGGCAACTTGCCAGCTTTAACGAGCTTCGAAGCTGGTTTCCGGCGGTACCGGCCAGCCTTGCCAACAGTGCCGGCTGTTTGCTGGGAAGCGATTATCATTTCCAGATGACGCGCCCGGGCATTGCGCTTTATGGCATTCATCCGCTGGAGGCGGCGACACCTCAATTGCGACCAGTTTTTGACTGGCAGGCTAGGATCTTGCAAATCCGTCATGCGGTTGCCGGTGACCGGGTTGGCTATGGCGGAACGGTTGAATTACAGCGCGACTCGCGCATTGCCACGATCGGCGTTGGCTATGCTGATGGCTATCGACGCCAGCTTGGAGGTAGGGCAAGCGTATCAATTGGCGGACAGGTTGCACCGGTAATTGGCCGCATTTCGATGGATAGCATTACCGTCGATGTGACCGATCTTGACAAAACGGCCCTACGCGCCGATTTTGCCGCGCTGATCCATGATGATTATCGGCTGGAAGCGATGGCGGCTGACCTTGAGACGATTTCCTATGAGATCATCACAAATCTTGGTCACCGCGCAAATTGGCGTTATTGCGGCGGCGTTTAGGCATTACGCTGTTCCCGTTTTTGTCTTTTGGCGGTGAAACTTTAACCAGTTTCTTCCCATATTTTTGGCGACTGACAGATTTTCTATAGCCAAAAAAGGCAAACATCGGCATAACGAAAGCTGCTTTTTCACTATTTATCGAGGACGGTTCCAAGACATATGCTCGGCTTTGTCCAAAATATAGGTCGCACCATCCTCACTTTCCTTGCTGCATTCGGCCGGATCACTCTGTTTTCGGTAACTGCGGTGCGCTGGATTTTCACCCCGCCATATTATTGGCAGCAATTGCTTCGCCAGATCGTTGACATTGGCTATTACTCCCTCCCCGTCGTTGGGCTGACCACGTTATTTTCTGGAATGGTGCTGGCGCTGCAATCCTATACCGGCTTTGCCCGCTTTTCGGCCGAGGACACGGTCGCAACTGTGGTTGTTTTATCAGTGACGCGCGAATTAGGGCCCGTTTTGGCAGGGTTAATGGTTGCTGGCCGCATTGGCGCATCAATGGCTGCTGAAATTGGCACGATGCGGGTAACCGACCAGATTGACGCGCTTGACACCTTATCGACACGCCCAATGCAATATCTTGTTGCGCCGCGATTGCTGGCTGGCACGATCTGCTTGCCATTTCTGGTGCTGGTTGGTGACGTGATTGGCGTTTTTGGCGGCTATATTGTCGGGGTATACCGGCTTGGCTTTAACCCGTCGATCTATCTGGCGCGAACGCTTGAATATCTTGAAGTGTCCGATGTAACACTTGGCCTGATAAAGGCCGCTGTATTCGGATTTCTGATCGCGCTTATGGGCTGTTATCACGGTTATCATTCAGGCCGCGGGGCGCAAGGGGTTGGCCGTGCTACAACCAATGCCGTTGTGTCTGCATCGATCTTGATCCTGATCGCCAATTATGTCGTCACGACAATATTTTTTGGGGGATAGGCATGGCGGTTATCCCAAAAATCGAATTATCGGCTGTTACCAAATCATTTGACGACAATCATGTTCTTAAAGGGATTGATCTGACCATTGCGCCACAGGAATCGTTGGTGATTATTGGTACATCGGGCTGCGGCAAATCCGTCTTGATGAAATGCCTTAACGGGTTGATCACGCCAGATAGCGGTAGCATAAAAATTGACGGCAAAGAAATTCTTGGCCAAGGGCGTGCCGCGCTTGAGGATCTGCGCCAGCGTTTTGGCATGACATTCCAATTTGGCGCCCTGTTCGATTCATTGCCAATCTGGGAAAATGTGACCTTTCGATTGCGCCATCAACGCGATCTTGGCAAAAGCGAGGCGCGTGATATCGCCGCGCAAACGATCACCCAGCTTGGGCTTGCCGCCACGGTTATCGACCGATATCCAGCTGAATTGTCGGGCGGCATGCAAAAACGCGTTGCGCTGGCCCGTGCGATTGTTGACGAGCCGGAAATCCTGTTGTTTGACGAGCCAACATCCGGCCTAGACCCAATTACCGGCGGGGTTATTGACCGCCTGATTATTGATGCGCGCAAACGGCTTGGTGCGACGACCGTGACGATCAGCCATGACATGGCTTCGGTACGGCGCATCGCCGATAAGGTGGCGATGGTGCATAATGGCGTAATCATCTGGGCGGGATCTGCCGATAATATGGAAAATAGCGGGGTTCCTGAGGTGCATCAATTTGTTCATGGCTTATCAGAAGGGCCGTTGACGCGTGAAATGAGCCCCTCACAAAAGGCTCATTCATAATGGCCAGAAGCACAATCTCATTTGTGTGCCAGCAATGCGGTGCCATTGCCCCGAAATGGGCCGGAAAATGTGATGATTGCGGCGCGTGGAATACGCTTGTCGAAGAAAGAAAAGAAGCACCGTCAGGCCCCGGCAAACGGGTAACTGGCCGCCGCATACAACTTGAGTCACTCTCACTTGATAACAGCAGTGAGCCTCCGCCAAGAATGCGCTCAGGCATCAGTGAATTTGACCGTGTGTCAGGTGGCGGTCTGGTTCCAGGATCGGCAACATTGATCGGCGGCGACCCCGGGATTGGCAAATCAACCCTGTTGCTACAGCTAACCTGCAAGCTGGCAGCGACCGGCCTGAAGGCAGCCTATATTTCGGGTGAGGAATCGGCTGATCAGGTGCGAATGCGTGCCCAGCGGCTGGGGCTATCGGGTGCGAGTGTCGAGCTAGGCACCGCAACAAATGCCAGTGATATCGCGGCATCAATGGATGGTGCCGATAAGCCGGATATTATGGTGATCGATTCGATTCAAACGATGTTTTTACCAAGCCTAGACTCGGCGCCCGGCACCGTCTCACAGGTACGCGCCACCGCACAAGAACTCATCCGAGCCGCAAAAAATAATCAGGTGGCACTGTTACTTGTCGGCCATGTCACCAAAGACGGCGCCATAGCCGGCCCGCGTGTGCTGGAACATATGGTGGATGCGGTACTGTATTTTGAAGGCGACAGATCGCATCATTTCCGAATCTTGCGAAGCGTGAAAAACCGGTTTGGCGCGACTGACGAAATTGGCGTCTTTGAGATGGTCGAAGCAGGCCTTGCCGAAGTGCCAAACCCGTCAGAACTATTTCTGGCTGACCGGCGGGACGATGTTACCGGCGCTGTGGTGTTTGCTGGCATCGAGGGCAGCCGGCCGGTTCTTGTTGAGATCGAGGCGCTGGTCGCACCATCGTCACTGGCAAGCCCGCGGCGTAATGTGGTTGGGTGGGACTCAAGCCGCCTTGCGATGCTGACTGCGGTTCTTGAAGCACGATGCGGGGTGCCCTTATCGGGACGTGATATTTTCCTGAATGTGGCTGGCGGGTTGAAAATTCATGAAACCGCGGCTGATCTTGCAGTGGCGGCGGCGTTGATTTCATCGGTGACGGGCCGACCCGCCCCAAAACGCACGGTTTTTTTTGGCGAAGTGGCGTTGTCGGCGGAGTTACGGCAAGTTGCACAGGCCGAGGCGCGGCTAAAAGAAGCGGCCAAGCTGGGGTTTGACAATGCGGTTATGCCGCGCCCCCGAAAATCAATTAGTAAAACAACTGGTATATCAATGGCACAGCCAACAACATTGGCTGAGTTGATCGAAGTTATGGGTGGAATAAATTAACGTCCTAACGCATAATTTGGCGCTTTTGGCGTCAAACCGTTCCGGACAAAGGGTCTAGATGATCGACTTTGCAACATTGACACTTGTAGATTACGGCATCCTGCTGGTGTTGGTGCTGTCTTGTGTTTTGTCCACATTGCGCGGCATAACGCGCGAATTGCTGGGTCTTATTGGGTGGGTTGTCTCAATCTTGGTGGCGAATTTCACCGCCCCTCAAATTGAAGACCCGATTGTTGATTTACTGCAAATCAAGGGGCTCGGCGCCGCACTGGCGTGGGCCCTGCCCTTTGCCGCATCAGTTGTGGTCTGGTTTATCCTCGCAAGCGTAATGGCGCCTGCGCTAACACGTGTCGGGTTCGCCAGCCTTGATCGCTGGCTTGGCGTATTGTTTGGGATTATCCGCGGTTTCGGCCTTGTACTGATCGTCTTTGTGATTGCCGTCTTTGGCACTGACGGTGAGGAAAATCTGCCAAAAATTGTCAAAGACTCGCAGAGCACGCCGCTGCTGAGCCGCAGCGCCCATTATTTCTCGGACTTCGTGCCAGAGGATTATCGAGATCAGTTGATCAATAATTTGTCTTATCGGCCACCTATATTTGATAGCAAAGCAAGCGATAGCCTAAACGCGCCGATTGAGGCAGGCAAAAATGCGATCAATAACGGCATGAAATTATTTAGCGATGAGCAGACGAAATAACGCGGCTGGCACTGCCTGCCGATGGCATATCTGACACGACTTGACGCGCAGCGGTGTTTTGGTTGATAACCCTGCCATTGGCGGGCATCGGGGTGTTATTAAATCCGTCTTGACCTTAGGACATTGATTATGAGCTTGGTAACAACCGACCCTTTTGATGATGATCATTTACAAGAAGAATGCGCAGTTTTCGGCATTTTCGGCACAAATGAAGCCAGCATTAACGCCGCGCTAGGCTTGCACGCCTTGCAACATCGTGGGCAAGAGGCGGTTGGCATAGTCAGCTTTGACGGCAAGTCTTTTTACGCCCATCGCGGCCTTGGTCATGTTGGCGAAAATTTTGGCGCTGGCTCATCACATATCGAAAATCTAGTTGGTCATGTTGCGATCGGGCATAACCGCTATTCAACGAGCGGAAATTCAAACGCCCTTTTGGAAATTCAGCCATTTTCATCAGAACTAGCCTTTGGCGGCTTTGCGCTTGCGCATAATGGCAATCTCACCAATGCGGCGCGGCTGCGTTCATCACTGGTCGAAACTGGCAGCCTGTTTCAATCATCATCAGACACTGAAATCATTGTGCATCTGGTTGCACGCTCGCATCAAGACAACGTAACTGACCGGTTGATTGATGCGCTAAAGCAAATTGAGGGGGCATATTCGCTGGTTTGTGTTGCCAAAGACATGATGATCGGCGTGCGTGACCCGCTTGGGGTGCGGCCGTTGGTTCTCGGCAAACAGGGCGATGCTTATGTGCTGGCATCAGAAAGCTGTGCGTTGGACATTGTTGGTGCAGAGATCGTGCGGGATCTGGAACCGGGTGAAATGGTTGTGATTACCAAGGCCGGTGTCAAATCACTCAAGCCCTTCCCTGTGCAAGCCAGCCGGTTTTGCGTGTTTGAATACATCTATTTTGCCCGCCCTGACAGTGTGCTTGAGGGGCGCGGCGTCTATCATGCGCGTAAGGCCATTGGTGCCGAGCTGGCGCATGAGTCAGGCGCTGATGCCGATTTGGTTGTGCCTGTTCCCGATTCCGGCGTGCCGGCAGCGCTCGGTTATGCCGAAGCCGCCAAAATCCCTTTTGAGCTGGGCATCATCCGTAATCATTACATCGGCCGCACCTTTATCCAGCCGACACAGCAAGGCCGTAACGACAGCGTCAAGATGAAGCATAACGCCAACCCGGCAACCGTGCGCGGCAAACGTGTCGTGCTGGTTGATGACTCGATTGTGCGTGGTACCACATCGCGTAAAATCGTGGCGATGATGCGCGCCGCCGGTGCGGCTGAGGTGCATATGCGCATTGCCAGCCCGCCAACGACAAATCCATGTTTTTACGGGGTTGATACGCCCGACAAAGACCAGTTGATTGCCGCCAAACTGGACGTTGACGCGATTGCCAAGGAAATTGGCGCCGACTCATTGGCATTCATTTCAATTGATGGGCTTTATCGGGCAATGGGTGAAGCAAGCCGCAATCCCGATGGCCCACAATTTTGTGATGCCTGCTTTACTGGTGATTACCCGATTAAACTGGCGTCTGGCCTGTCAAGCAAACGAGTTTCGCATGGCAGCAGCCGCTAGCCCTTACCAACCTGACGTGAGCGCCGCATGACCCCTGATCTTAAAGATAAAGTGATTTTGATAACTGGTGCCAGCCGCGGTATTGGCCGTGCGGTTGCGCTGGCTGCGGCTAAAGCCGGTGCCGAAACGGTCATTACCGGCCGCACGATGGGCGCACTTGAAGACCTTGATGACGAGATTAAGGTCGCTGGCGGAAAAGCGACCATTGTTGAGCTTGATATGGCTGATTACGCCGCGATGCCGCGCCTTGCCGCGGCCATCCACGGTCGCTGGGGACGTCTTGACGGGTTGCTTGCTAATGCGGCAATGCTTGGCCCGCTGACCCCATTGTCACATCTTGACGACAAGGTCTGGGATAATACTATCTCGGTTAATCTAACCGCTCAGTGGCATTTAATCCGTGCGATGGAGCCGCTATTGATTGCCGCACCTGCTGGCCGCGCCGTTCTGGTCTCATCCGGTGTTGCTAGTGGCATTGCCCCATTCTGGGGGCCTTATGCAATTTCCAAGGCGGGGCTAGAGGCGATGGGCCGTGTTTGGGCGGGCGAAACCGAAAAAACCAATTTGCGAATTAACATGATCAACCCGGGCGGTACAGCCACTGGCATGCGGGCATCGGCGTTCCCGGGCGAAGATCAGGGGCTATTGCCGCAACCAGCAGATATTGCGCCAGCTTTCTTGACGCTTCTCAGCCCCGGTTGTAGCGATCACGGCAAACGCTTTGACGCACGCGAAATGCTGGGTCTATAGGCGGCTTGCCCGCAGACGAAAACGATAAGGATCGAGCGTACGCCGAATATCACGATCAAGCGTGACCGGCATCCCAGCGATCGCAGCTGCCAGCATATCGCCAAGCAAAGGCGCCAAGGTCAGGCCGCGTGCGCCTAGCGCCCCAAGCACATAAAGATCATCGTCAATTTTGCCACATACCGGATTGCGATCTGCTGTACTGGCCCGCCGGCTTACCCGCGCGCCATAGTCTGCCGTATCCGGCAGGCGGCACGCAAATCCATCCGGCAAAAGCTGGCGGTTATGAAGATGCGCACTTGGCAGGATTTCGACCTTGCCCTCTCGGTCAAATGTCGCGCCCAATTCATGCAAACCATCTTTGGCCGGCGTCAGATAACCACCAAAACTGATACCCGCGCGCAAATCCGCCAAATCAGCATTCGTCGGCACATGACTGACCTGACCGGAGGTAACGTCAATATTGATGCCAGTAACCGCCAGCATTGCATGAAGCCCAGCCAGATCAGCACCGCCGGCAATCACGAGCCGATCGAACGTCAGGCGGCGTCCATCAGCCGCTACCAGATGGTACCCGTTATCATCGCGGTTGATATTTATGACCTGAAAGCCAAAATGGCTGACCGCACCAGCGCCAAGATGCGTGGTAAGGCCTACCGGATCAATGACCCGCCCAAACGGATGCAAAACACCCCCAAGCGGAAGTTTGATAGCGGCGATGCTTGACGCGCCGGCCATATCAACAAACTGCATCAAATCATCGGGCCAGAACTGCGTGCGAAATTTGGCTTGCCGCACCGCTTCGCGTTCCGGCCAATCAAGTGAAATAACTTTGTCGGCAATTGTTGCCCCGGCGGCATCGCTGCACCGAGACGCATAAGACAGGCAATCAGCAGACATCCGGCTCGCCGCATTATGATCAACACTCAAACGCGGGCTTTGCACCGCCAGCCGGTTACCTGATGCACCACCAGCAAGCCCCTCACCCGCCTCGACAAGATGCGGGAGGCACCGGCAATCCCGCCGCCAATGATGCCAATTCTGCAATTTGCCAAATCCGATGACGGTGCTAAAGCACCCGTTTTCCGGCCAGCAAGCATATCGCGCTTGCGGCCAAAACCGGGGCGTTTTTCAACATCAAATCCAGCATCAATAAGCCCCTGCCGTACCGACCTGGCAGCGGTGAATGTTGCAAAACTGCCGCCAGCGCGCGTTAACCGACCAACCGATTTCAAAAGATCAGACGTCCATAATTGCGGATTTTTGGCCGGGGTAAACCCATCCAGAAACCATGCATCGGCGGCGAAATCGGCTTTCGCCAGCGCATCAGCCGCATCGCCATAAATCAAATGCAGACGCACCCTGCCATTGTAAAAATCACAGCGATGTAATCCGGGCCAATATGGCGGCAATGCCGCAACCAGATCACGGCTGTGCTTGGCAAGCGCCGGAAATGCCTGATGAGATTGCGTCATGACAGCGGCTGGCAACGGCCGTGCCTCGACCGAGATATAGTCAATCTGACACGGCCCTTGATGCGATACTGCCCCATCATCAAGCAACACCAATAGCGCCAGAAAATTCAGACCCGTCCCGAAACCAGTTTCAGCAATGGTAAAATGTGATGCTGTTGCAAGCCGTTGCGGCAAATCATTACCGGCAAGGAATACATGGCGAGCCTCGGCATAACCATCGTCTGCCGAGAAATATAAATCATCAAAATCATCAGCGCGCAAAACCCCATCACGCTGAGATAATGGTGCGGCGGCTAGCCGGTAATCGGCTGAATGATGCGTTACGGGTTCCGTCATGACGGTAATCTGCACCTGCTGCGTCCACGCCGCAAGAAAATGCCAATCTTTGCGCTAAAAAAGATTGTCGCTTTAACGCTTTTTTTGTTTTTTGCTGGTTATTCTTGGAGGGGTGATCATATGAACATGTGTAGTGCGCCATGCCGACACGCCTCGAATTATCAATTTTTGTCGCCTTAACGGTAAACAAGACGGCCCAGATGTCGCCATTAAGTTAAAATCCCGTCGCCTGTTCTGGCGTATTCTTCTGCGGCCAGACCTTGCTATCGGCGAGGCCTATATGGATGGCAGCCTGATCATCGAGGGCAATGACCTTGACCCGTTCATGGCACTTTTGATGGCAAATAACAGTCATTGGCAAAATCACTGGCTGTCAAAGTTAGGGCTGTTCGCCGGTAATTATCTGGCATTTTGGCAATATTTTAATCTACTGGGGCGGGCAAAGCGTAATGTCGCCCATCATTATGATCTGAAAGACAGCCTTTTTGATCACTTCCTTGACCCGCGGCGTCAATATTCCTGTGGCTATTTCCATGATGTCAGTGAAACGATTGCTGATGCGCAAATCAACAAGCTGGCGCGGATCGGTGCCAAACTATGTTTACAACCCGGGCATCATATTCTTGATATTGGCTGTGGATGGGGCGGCCTTGCCAACGCGCTTTATGAGATGCAACCCAATATTTCGGTAACGGGCATCACCCTCTCGGAAAATCAGCACGCCTATGCGCGCCAAAAGGCACAGCAGGATCAGCGCGGGCGACATCTTAAGTTTGAGCTTTGCGATTACCGGCATCAACGCGGCGTTTTTGATCGCATCGTATCGGTCGGGATTCTTGAGCATGTTGGCGAGCGTCATTTCAACAGCTATTTTGCAAGCATCGCGCGACTTTTAGCGCCAAATGGCGTTGCGCTGGTGCATTCTATCGGGGTTCACCAAACGGCAAGGCGTTGTAATCGCTGGCTGAATAAATATATTTTTCCGGGCGGCTATCTGCCATCGCTCGAACAAATGACCCGGGCCGCTGGCCAGCAAGGGTTAAAGATTCTCGATATTGAAATCATGCGTGGCCATTATGCGGAAACATTGCGGCATTGGCGTCGCGGTTTTCGGGCAAATATCGCCGCGGTTCGCGAGGAGTATGACGAGCGCTTTATCCGTATGTGGGAATTTTATCTTGCTGGCTGTGAATATTTCTTTCGCTGTCAGGATGGTATGGTATTTCAGATCCAGTTGGCCCATGATCACAACGCTGTGCCTTTGACAAGGCGGTATATCAGCCAAGATGAAAATCAATATCGGATAAGATTGTGCCAAAAAACCCGTTCTGGAAAACCATCCCGCTCGAAAAGCTAGACAAAGACCAGTGGGAATCTTTGTGTGATGGCTGTGGGAAATGCTGTGTCTTAAAGCTTGAAGATGTTGATACTGGCGAGGTGCATTATACCGATGTGGGCTGTAAATTGCTCGATTGCAAAACCGCTAGATGCAGCAGCTATGAAAAGCGCAAATCATTTGTTCCAGATTGCGTTATGCTGACGCCTGATAATCTGGGAATACTAAGCTGGATGCCGAAAAGCTGTGCTTACCGTTTGATCTATGAGAACAAGGATCTGCCCGACTGGCACCCGCTTATCACCGGCAACCCCGACAGTGCTATTCTGGCCGGTCACTCGGTCGCCGGACGCGTGACACCGGAAAGCGCGGTTGACGAAGATGATCTGCCTGACCATATAACGATCTGGTAACCGGAAAAACAGAAGAGGCAAGTCATGAGCCGAACAATGTGGATATTGCTGGCGTTGATGGCGGTATTGTCGATTTCGATGATTTGGCGCGACTCTGAGGGCAAGCCAGCACCAAGCTGGACATTATGCAAAGAATCGCTTTTCACGCAGATTTTTACTGGCGCTTGCACCTTGCGTTTCAAGGGTGAAACAACGCCGTCTTAGGCGCGGGATATCTGGTATTACAGCTTGTCGAATTCGGGCAAAGAGGATTATAACATCTCGCGACCATGTTCAGGAGTTAGCGTCATGTATTTTCGCCCCGGATTGCATAAAGAAGCAGGCCTTTCATTTAGCCCCCTTAAAGCGATTGTATCGCCGCGTCCAATTGGCTGGATTTCCAGCCGTGGCAAAGACGGCAGCGTTAACCTAGCACCCTACAGCTATTTCAATGCCATTTCCGAATTCCCACCAATGGTGATGTTCAGCAGCGCACCATCGGGGAACGGACAGCATAAGGACTCGCTTCGCAATGTGATCGAGACCGAGGAATTTGTCGTTAATATCGTCAGCTCGGACCTTGGTGATGCGATGAACATCACCTCAGAAGGGCTGCCTTACGGCCAGAATGAATTTACCGCTGCAGGGCTGGATATGGCCGATTGCCATAGCGTGACGGTGCCGCGTGTTGCCGCCTCGCCGGCGGCGCTTGAATGCAAATTATGGAAGGTGATTGAACTGCCAAAGCCAGAGGATAATGATGCTGGCGTCATGGTAATTGGGATCATTACCGGTATTCATATCGCCGATGATGTGATCATTGATGGCAAGGTTGATGTCACGCGCTATCAGCCACTTGCTCGGCTTGGCTATATGGATTACGCCCGGGTAACCGATGTTTTTGCGATGGCACGCCCCGAAAAAACCTAGCCGTACAACAGGCACTTATTCTGGAAGCAATTAATCTGGCGCTAGTTTTTGAATGATCGTTAATTTACCGCAATGTGCAGCTTGAAACAATTGCTGTCACATAGCCAAGAATGCCAGCTTTCTCATAACGCAGTTTCAAAATCCAGTCTTCGGTTGGGATGATTGCATCCAACGGCAATGACCCGCTGATGGTTTTCTGCCCCCCAAGAAACACGTGTCGAACACTGACCGGTAACGTCGGATCAAACCATGGTGTATCACGCTGTGCCTGTTTTCCGGCGCTGCCCTCAACCGACAAATTCAGCCCGCCACCAAACAGTGTGAGTTTGGATTCCGGCCCGGCATAAAGCGGTGTTGCAACTGCAACGTCGTTGCGCGCCACCTCGCGGCAATTTGCCGGTTTTCCAAGAGACTGAATAGATGACGTAATCTGCTCTGACGTCACACCAGTGGCTATTTTTCTGGCGATTACCCGACGCAACGGCACATTATCGTCGCCAGTGATCGATTTCGCCGTACCATCCGCCCTAGTTTCTGCCAGTTCACGTTGTAGATTTTGAACGTGGGTGCTGAGTTCGGTAATGCGCACATTATTTTCATAAATCACCAGATCGGCTTCGGCCTGCAAGCTAGATTGCTCGGCCTGTCCCCACAGCCAGCCAAACCACAATGCACCGACAATCAAGGCAATACGCACAAACAGCACCAACCAGCCGCGCATTTCCCGGCGGCGATAGCGTTCTTGTGTTTCAAAAAAATCCATGCGGGCAATCCTTGCCATGATCATGATGCCATACCGGTACCACTAACGGTTCTAGATACAACAATGATGCCCAAACGCCAAGCAATGATCGGCAATGCTGACGATCACCGATAACAGATCGCCTTTGCCAAGGTCTGCTTGCTTGAAACTTTGGTCAAGTCTTGGCACATTGGTGAGCCGGATCATCGTTAAATCCGGCTAGTTCGATCTTTTCCACCATTAAATCATTTGGATCTTCTGTCATGCAAAAGCCTGCCTCACCCCGATCATCAGCTATCAAAACAGGGGGCAAATCGGCAGGCAAGTCAGGCGGCAGATCACTTAAAAAGCAAGTCCGGAAACCTTTGGCAACGCTAATTAAAGGCGATATCACGCACCGCGCATGGCAACGGATGCTAAGCGGTCGGCGCCTCGATATTTTAAACCCGTCACCACTGGATATCGAAATCGAGGACATTGCGTACGGGCTAGCACGGGTCAGCCGTTGGAACGGACAAACCCGCGGCAAACACAGTTTTTCAGTTGCCCAGCATTGTGTTTTGGTTGAACGGCTGGTGCGCGCAAATGCGCCAAAACTAGACCAGAAATGGTACCTAGCCGCATTACTGCATGACGCACCGGAATATGTGATCGGCGACATGATAACGCCGTTTAAACACGTCCTTGGCGGTATTTACCGCGACATCGAATCCGGGCTTGATCGGGCCGTTAATATCCGCTTTGGCCTGCCAGCAAGCCTGCCCGAAACGGTACAACGCACGATTAAACGCGCCGACCGTATGGCCGCATGGCTGGAGGCAACCCAGCTTGCCGGCTTTGCCGAGAGCGAGGCCGCAAAGATTTTCATTAAACCTGCTGGCACACCTGCCAATATAAGGCTGCGCCCACAATCGCCTGACGAGGCAGCGGCCAGCTTTCTGCGGCGCTTTTCAATCCTTGGCGGGTATAAAAAACAGATGCAATAATGGCCGCCACTTATGGCCGCTACCAATGGGCAGTTATTTGCGTAATGCCGAAGCCGCACGCTGGCGCTTTTTGACCCGGCGTGATTTCATCAAAATTTTGGCGCGTCCCAATGTCAGACAATCGGGACAAACACAGCTTCCAGCAAGATCAAAGCCGCCACGCATATTGGGCAGATCCATGCACCAGCAATGATCCTTTCCCGGTGGCGCGCCACAATTGAACAATGTGCCACAATGCTCACAGGTCAATTTTTCCAAAAAAATCTCCGCATCCCTAGATTGCCGGGCTAGCATCCAATATTTAACTGGCAAGAGCAACCCGCAAGAAAGCGGGTCATAACCAGCCGACGCCCCGTTCCTTGGGCGACGCTATCACGCCATTTAATGTCGCCCTGAAAGGCTTTTTTGTCAGCCAGTGCAGCCGTCGAATTTTATCAGTAAAAAGGCCTTTTTCTTTGGTGTAAACTTTGCCACATTGAGGAGTAATCATACGATATTTCAACGCTGGGACATGAATGCGTTACTCACTCTGGTCATTAATCAATCAAGCATTGACAGGCAATCGAGACTGGAAACCGGTTTGGCGCGACCCCGAACCTGGGCTTGCTACGGCGTATTACCTCGCCAGCCGCTATGGTATCAAGAATATCGCAGTGCTGGAAAAAGGTTGGATTGGGTCTGGCAATATCGGTCGTAACACGACAATTGTCAGATCGAACTACCTGCTGGATGGGAATGAACCGTTTTACGAGCAATCACTCAAACTCTGGGAAGGGCTTGAGCAGGATCTCAATTACAATGTCATGATGTCACAGCGCGGCATCATTAATCTCTATCATTCAGACGCCCAGCGCGATGCCTATGTTCGGCGCGGTAATGCCATGCGGCTTCATGGGGCCGATGCCGAGCTGTTAAACCAAGACCAATTGCGCGCACTTTGCCCGTTTCTAGATTATGAAAATGCCCGCTTTCCGATCATGGGTGGCCTGCTGCAAAAACGGGCTGGAACCGCCCGACATGACGCGGTGGCATGGGGTTATGCGCGCGGCGCTGATCAGCGCGGTGTCGACATCATCCAGAATTGTGATGTTACAGATTTTCTGATTAAGGATGGGGTCTGCAGTGGCGTTGAAACCAGCCGCGGCACAATTCGCGCCGGTAAAGTTGGGGTTGCTGTTGCTGGGTCAACCAGCCGTGTTATGGCCAAAGCTGGGTTGCGCCTGCCGATTGAAAGCCATGTATTGCAAGCCTTTGTTAGCGAGGGGCTAAAGCCAGTAATCCCGGGTGTGATCACTTTTGGCGCTGGTCATTTCTACATCAGTCAGTCAGACAAGGGCGGACTTGTCTTCGGCGGTGATATTGACGGCTATAACAGCTATGCCCAACGCGGCAATTTACCGGTTTTCGAAGATGTTTGCGAAGGCGGCATGGCAATCATGCCGATGATTGGTCGTGCACGGCTTTTGCGCAATTGGGGCGGCATCATGGATATGTCGATGGACGGATCGCCAATTATCGATAAAACCCCGATTGATCAATTATATCTGAACGCTGGCTGGTGCTATGGCGGTTTCAAGGCGACCCCTGCATCTGGCCTGTGTTTTGCGCATCTTCTTGCAAATGATGCGCCGCATAAGGTTGCCACCAAACTGCGCCTCGACCGGTTTCAGCGGGGCGCGATGATTGATGAACGCGGGGCTGGTGCCCAGCCAAATCTGCATTAACCAAGATTTTGAGGATTGATTAAAACAAATGATTATCAACCATCCCCATCTTGGCCCGCGCGACGCTAGCGAGTTTACCATTCTAGGTGATGCCAGCCTGATCAACCGGCCGGACTGGCAGGCTGATGACGCCGACAATGCCTTTTATACCTATCTCTACCTTCGCGATAATCCGGCTGGGCTGCATCGTGAATTATGGTTTCATGAACAGGGCGACCGTTCATGGCTGGTCGTTACCCGTGACACGCGAACCCATGCGGTGATTGATGTCGCGATTGCCAGCGATGTCGCCAAAGCTGCCAAATCTGGTTCGGCCGCCCCTAAAAAACCTGCAAAAAAAGCCGGCGCAAAAAAAGCTGCTACAAAGACGGTTAAAGCCAAAGGAAAAGGCGCATGAGTGCGGCAAGCCTTTCGCAAAAAAACCGGATCGCGGGCGGGCTTATTGATCGCAGCCAGCCGCTAGGCTTTCGCTTTGATGGACAGCATTATACCGGCTTTGCAGGTGATACGCTTGCCTCGGCGTTATTGGCGAATAATGTTCGCCTCGTCGGGCGCAGTTTTAAATATCACCGGCCACGCGGTATTTTGACAGCCGGATCAGAAGAGCCAAACGCGCTGGTAACAATCGGTGATGGTGCGTATCAAGATCCCAATTGCCGCGCCACGACTGCTGAACTAATTGACGGGATGAGCGCCAAAAGTCAGACAAAAATGGGCTTATTGTCATTTGATTTTATGGCGATAAATGATTTTTTATCGCCGTTACTTGGTGCCGGTTTTTATTACAAAACCTTCATGTGGCCTGCCGCATTTTGGGAAAAGCTATACGAGCCGATCATCCGGAAAGCGGCTGGTCTTGGCAGCCTGTCCGGCCGCGCCGACCCCGACAATTATGACAAAGGCTATCTTCATTGCGATGTGCTGGTCATTGGCAGTGGGCCAAGCGGGTTAATGGCCGCACTCGCCGCGGCCCAATCGGGGCTTCGGGTTATTCTGGCGGATGAGGATTTTCGCCTTGGTGGCAGGCTTAATGCCGAACGCCAGCAAATAGACGATATGGAAGGCGCCGCCTTTGCCGCCTCAATTCTTGCCCAGCTAGCATCGATGGATCATGTGCGTATCCTGTCCAAAACAACCGTTTTTGGTGCGTTCGACCATGGGGGCTATGGCGCATTGGAGCGGGTGAATGAGCATAATGCCAACGACAGCGTTCGGCAGATTTTCTGGCATATCCGCAGCCAGCGCTGTGTTCTGGCAGCTGGATCGAATGAACGGCCTATTGCCTTTAGCAATAATGACCGGCCGGGCGTTATGCTGGCTGGTGCCGTGCGCAGCTATGTAAACCGGTTTGGTGTCGCGCCCGGAAAGCGTGTGGCGATTTTCACCAATAATGATGATGGCTGGTCAACTGCCGAAGATCTGCACGCCGCCGGTGTTGAAGTAACCGCAATTGTTGATAGCCGCAGTGACATATCACATACCCCGCCCAAGGGCGTGCCAACATTGCTTGGCGGATATGTTACTAACACCAGCGGCAGACTTGGCCTTAACAGCGTTCAATTAAATAACGGCACCCATATTCCGGCTGATTGCTTGGCAGTTTCCGGTGGCTGGTCACCAAATGTTCATCTGACCTGTCATCAACGCGGCAAACCGGTTTGGCAGGACGCAATTGCCGGGTTTGTTCCGGGCGGTATTATGCCAGACGGCATGATTGTAACCGGAGCCGCCAACGGCGTGATGACCCTTGATGCGTGTCTTAAGGCCGGGGTGAAGGCGGGGCAGCAGGCCGCGCGTAGCCTTGGCCGCAAACCGGCCAGCATCAAACCGCCGCGCGCCACCGACGAAGCCTTTGCAATTCAGCCATTCTGGTACGTTAAAACCAGCACTAAAAAGGCGTTTGTCGATTTCCAGAACGATGTTTCGGTAAAGGATATTAAACTCTCGCATCAAGAAGGATTTCGCGCGGTTGAACATCTTAAACGCTATACCACGCTTGGCATGGCCACCGATCAGGGCAAGATTGCAAATATACCCGGCCTCGCGATTCTGGCCGATATTTCGGGCAAGACAATTGCTGAAACTGGGACAACAATATTCCGCCCTCCCTATACACCCGTGCCAATCGCCGCCTTTGCCGGACGCAGCCGCGGCAAAAATTTCCGCCCAACTCGCCTTACCCCATCGCATAAATGGGCGCGCGAACAGGGGGCTGTTTTTGTCGAAACCGGGGCCTGGCTTCGCGCCCAATGGTACCCGAAAGCTGGTGAGACCGAATGGCGGCAATCAGTTGACCGTGAAGTTCTTGCCACGCGTGCTGGCGTTGGCGTTTGCGATGTGACGACGCTTGGCAAGATTGATATTCAGGGCCGTGACGCTGGCGCTTTCTTGAACCATGTTTATGCAAACGGCTTTGCAAAATTGCCAATTGGCAAGACCCGCTATGGCCTGATGCTTCGTGAAGATGGCATGGTAATGGATGATGGCACCACGGCACGGCTTGGTGAAACCCATTATTTGATGACGACGACGACAGCCAACGCCGTTGGTGTTTTCAGGCACCTTGAATTTGCCCATCAATGCTTGTGGCCTGAGTTGGATGTACAGCTAATCTCGGTGACCGAGCAATATGCGCAATATGCGGTTGCTGGGCCAAAGTCGCGGCAATTATTGGAAAAGCTGGTGGATAAGGGCGTCGATATCTCGAACGCGGCATTTCCGTTTATGGCTTGCGGCGAGATACGCGTTTGCGGGGGGATTAAAGCGCGCCTTTTCCGCATCTCTTTTTCGGGCGAGCTTGCCTATGAAATTGCTGTTCCTGCCCGCTATGGTGACATGATGATGCGGGCGTTAATGACAGAAGGTAAAGAATTTGGGGTTACCGCTTACGGCACTGAGGCGCTTGGCGTCATGCGGGTTGAAAAAGGCCATGTTGCTGGCAATGAATTGAACGGCCAGACAACGGCGCGTCAAATGGGGCTTGGCCGGATGGTGTCGCAAAGCAAGGACTCGATTGGCCTTGTGTTGAGCCGCCGCCCTGAACTGGTTCGTGATGATGATTATGAGCTGGTTGGCCTAAAACCGGTTGACGTGAATAACCGGCTGACCGCAGGCGCCCATTTCATTGCGCTAGATGCTAGTTGCACCGCCGAAAATGATCAAGGATGGGTAACATCGGTCGCCCATTCGCCGCACCTTAAATGTGCCATTGGCCTTGGCTATATCCGGCGTGGCAGCAGCCGTCATGGTGATATCGTCAGGGCCGTGGATTTGCTTGGCAATCAGGATATCAGGGTCGAATTATGCAGCCCGCATTTTATTGATCCGGAAGGAGCACGGCTACATGGCTAAGTCTGATCCGGCAGTCAATTCGTCATTTTCCCTGACGGCACAAAGCCCGCTTGGGGGACATCATGCCATTACCGATGGCGTCAGCCTCATCGAAATTACCGACCTTTCAATCGTGTCAGTTGCCCCGCTTATGGGCGGTGAGACCAGTTTTAAATCTGCCATTGCCAAGCTGTTTAACGCCGGCACACCCTCGGCAACAATGGCGCTCGAGCGAACTGGCAAGGGCCGCTGTTTCATCATGCCAAGCGCGCATAATCAGTGGTTTTTGGTGTTTGACGATAATCAAAGCGATCCGCTAGACGCGGCGATTGGTTTATTGGGCAAAAATACGAAACCCCATCTTGCAATGACTGATCAATCGGACTCATGGGCTGTCTTGGCGCTAAGCGGGATAGAGGCACGCCAGATTCTCGAGAGAATTTGTCCAATTGATTGCAGCGCGGCTGCGATGCCGATTGGCACCACCGCCCGAACAATGATGGAACATCTTGGTGTAATCATTACGCGCCGCCCCGACACTGATGATGGTGCGCCCTGTTTCTGGCTGTTTTCGGCGCGGTCATCAGCTGCCAGCTTTTTGCGCGCGATTACCACAACGCCGCCATTTCATACCTAGATCAGAAACAGTATTTTTTTTGCCAGTAAAGCAAGCTTTCCTTTTGCATCATCGGATTAGCTGGGCTATCACCTGATACGTACCAGCCACGCGGGCGTGATGGAATGGTAGACATAACGGACTTAAAATCCGTGGGCCCTAGGCCGTGGGAGTTCCATGTGTCTGCATGATTATTGGTGTGCAACAGAATGAGAAACAAATGTGAAGCGAATCACGTGCTTTATCGTGATGGTGTTTACTATTATGTGAGGCGTGTGCCTTACGACTTAACCTCCTACTATGATGTTAAAAGGCTGTGTTTCAGTCTAAAGACGAAATCAGCCTCTGCTGCTGTTCGTGCAAGCAAGTCCATAAACCAACGCCTTGAGGACTACTGGCTGGGTTTAAGGCTTCAGAACATGGATATACCAGCCATTCAAGTGGTCAAATCAAGTGATACCCATGTAAATGATACTTTACGTCTATCTGAAGCCTGTGAGTTATACCTTCGGCTGAAAGGCGTGGGTAAGGACAAGGTGTTCATAAGAACAGCCAATCGTAATACTGGCTATGTAACTAAGTTGCTTGGCGATAGACCCATATCCTCATATTCATCCAATGAAGCTGCTCAGTTCCGTGATTGGTGCATTGGGCAAGGCATGGGTATTAAGACAGTTAAGCGTGTCTTTGCCTCTGTTAGAGCCATTATAAATCTAGCTATCTCAGAAGAAGGATTTGATT
>RGCC01000002.1 GCA_009919335.1 Alphaproteobacteria bacterium | reverse complement strand
GTGACCATCGGTTTGGTGAATGTGGCGGTCGGTATGATTGTTTGCAGGCTATAATAGCCCAGCGACGGCAGATTTTTATCATCGTAGAAAGGGGTGATGGATTGATCAAACTGTAACCGGCGTGGCGCTATGAAATACGTGGTGACAAGGTTGGGCAGAAACAATCCAGTTTCGATGCCAACTAGTTCATTAAAAACTGGCCGGTCAAAGTCTGCGCCCACAGGCGGCGGGATAACCGCCTGATGAATAGATGGCAGTTGGAGCTCGTCGCCGTCAACTGGTATCGCGGACGGCACCAGCGATAGATCCTCAAGATTTTCGGCAAATATAACGGTTTCAAACGCCGTGCTCTGCCGCCGCGGTTAGGCAATGATGCAGCCGCCCATAATGCCCGGGCTGATAAATAACAGGCAGGCAATGAAACCGCGCTTGCGCCCCGATATCCACCGACAGCTTGATATCCTTTTTAGGCGCAATCTCGTCATATCCGAAAGGATAGTCCTAAAGCGTCAAAAAGCGCAAATTACATGGCTTTGAGTCCAGATGGCGGCATGATTGATAATGCGGAAATGGGGTAGGGCTAGATTACTTTATCGCCACACGCTGGGTGATTTTCAACTCAATCCGGCGGTTCTTGCGGCGGGCATTGGCGCTGTCACTGGCGTCAAGCGGCTGGTATTCGCCGTAACCGGCAGCCGCAAGCCGGTTGGCAGGTAAACCCTGCTGATTGAGATAGCGCACCACTGATAGAGCGCGTTCGGTCGATAGATCCCAGTTATCGGCATAGCGGCCAGCACGAATTGGCACATTGTCGGTATGGCCGTCGACCTGCAAAATCCAATTTATGTCGCCCGGAATTTTCTGCGCAATATCGGCAAGGGTAATTGCCAGCTTGGCAAGCTGTTCTTGACCTTGCGGGCCGATTTCAGCCTGGGCCAAGATTGGCAATCGCGACTTTGTCACGCGTTGTCTCGCGTTCCTTTTCGGCAAGAAGGTTGGTTAGGTCTTCGATGCGCAGTCTCAAAGCGGCCAAGGCTCTGGTCATTTCAGCGACTTCAGCGCGGGATGCCTCGGTCTCGGCCTTGGATGCAGTGATCTCTGCTGACAATGTCCCGATCTTATTTGTCGCGCTTTGGTTTTTGGCTTGGGCCATTGCTAGCTGCCCCTCGGCAAGCTGTAAGGCGCCAAGCCTCTCTTCTAAACTGGCCCGCGCTGCGGCAAGGCTGGCCTCGATATCTGCCTGTCTTGCGGCCAATTTTGCTATCTCACTATTGCGCATGGTGAGTGCCGCCTGAACGCTGCTTAACTCTGCCTCAAGCTCGGTACGACCGGCGTTGCTGCTGTTCAATTGGTTGGTGATTTGCGCTAGGTTGGCGGCAAGGTCGGCACTGGCGCGCCGTTCGATATTCAATAATTCGCTAAGTGAGGCAAGCTGTTGGCGCATCTCGCCAAGGGTGGCATCCTGACCTGATACCCGATAGGCGAGGTTCACTTGGATTAGCACAAACACCATCAGCACAAAAATGATGACCATCAGCAAAGTTGCTAATGCATCAACAAATCCGGGCCAGGTAAAATTTTCGACCCGGCGTGCATTGCCAATCCTTGCCAGCGCCATTGCCGCTAGTCCGCTTTGCTGCGACGGGTTTTTAAATCCATCATCGTGGCAATTGATGATGACAGGCCGCGCAATTCACTGGCAACAATATCTGTTCGCTGGTTTCGATCGGTGCGTAAATCTTCGGATAGCTGGAGGATATTGGCGTTTAATTGAGCCAATTGGTCACGGATCCGCCGATCGTCAAGCAATGCTTCATGCATCTGCGCGATCGTACTGTTCAAAAGTGATACCTGCTCGAGCACACGCTCGCGGTTGGCCTCACCTTTTTCGATCGATTGCGACAATGCCAAAAGGGCGCGGGCGGCCTCTTCGCTCATTCCACTCGCAAGCGGGCTTTGCGCTTGCGCGGCTGATGGGCTGCTATCATTAAAGCGGGCAAATGCTGACAGCCAATCTTCCAGCTCGTTAAAAAACCGGCCCATTGCCTGACCAAGCTGGAGGTCCAGAAAACCGAGGATCAAAGAGCCAGCGAGGCCAAATAATGATGATGAGAATGCGGTCGCCATGCCGGAAAGCGGTGCATCAAGCCCAACACGCAACTGCCCCATCATCGCTTCAAAATTACTGCTATTCGTGTCGATCGAGCCAACAACATTGCCCACGGCACCAATTGTCTGAAGCAACCCCCAAAAGGTACCAAGAAGCCCAAGAAATACAAGCAATCCAATCATATAGCGCGAAATCTCGCGGCCTTCATCAAGGCGGGCAGCGACCCCGTCCAGTACCGAGCGCAATGATAATGCCGATAATTGTGCGTCATGGCGCGAATCTGCCAGCATTGCATAAACCGTTGCTAGCAGAACCGGCCGACGTTCCGGTGGGTCCAGCTTGCCGGTAGACTTTACCGCGAGCAGCCAATTGCGCTCGGGCATCAGCCGCAATGTCTGCCGCATGATATATAGAACGCCAATAGAAAATGCGCCAAGGATCACGCCATTTAATGCCGGATTGCCCATAAAAGCGGCTTCTAATGGCGCTGCCAGCAGCCCAGCAATTGTGCCAACCGCAAGCAGGAACATAAACATTCTGACAAGATATCGTCTTGGGTTGGTTTCCATGATTTTATCTCCTAGGCGACTCTGGCGGCGACTCTGGCAGCAAATCTGGCGGCAAATCCGATGCTACATCCACTTCCGAAATGACACTCTAAACCTCATTGGCATAAAACAATGGCAGGATTGTGAATATTCGCAAGCATTGAAGCAAACGGTTGTCATTGAAGATTTCAATCAAACGATGCTTTGCCGGCCGCGCCGTGCAAGCAAGCGCGCCCGCATTTCGGCGCGAAAGGCGGCTTACCATGCGACGTAATAAACTGATTATATTGGTGAAAAACCTAAGAGCGTGCTTTTGCCAGATGTTTTAACAACTCGGCATGAAGCGCCGGATTGGCAGCAACAACATCGCCACTTTGCAAGACCCGGTCGCGCGACGCAAAATCAGATACAAAGCCACCCGCCTCGCGCACCAGCAATATACCAGCAGCAACATCCCAGCTTTGCAGGCCATGTTCCCAGTAACCGTCAAACCGGCCCGCCGCGACATAGGCAAGATCAAGAGCTGCCGAGCCAAAGCGGCGAACACCGGCGCTGACACCCATGATATTATATAATTCACGGGAAAATAGCGCATGATCTTCGTCGCTGCCGCGGCCGATAAACGGGATGCCGGTCGCCATGATGGAATCGGCCATGTTCCGGCGGCCGGAAACGCGCAACCGGCGATCGTTTACATAGGCTCCCGATCCGGCTTCGGCAAAGAAATACTCATGGCGCAACGGGTCAAAAACCAGCCCAGCGGTAATTTTCCCTTTATCGCGAACGGCGATCGAAATAGCAAAATGCGGAATCCCGTGCAGGTAATTGGAGGTGCCGTCCAGTGGATCCACGATCCAGCAAGGGGCATCGGGATCGGCGCCAGCGGTAATCCCGCTTTCTTCCATTTCAAAGCCCCAATCCGGGCGCGCCTTTGACAGCTCTGCCTTGATGATGCGCTCGGCATTCGTGTCAACGCGCGAGACAAAATCGGCCGGACCTTTGCGGCTAACCTGCAAATTCTCGACCTCGCCAAAATCGCGGAGCATATTGCGGCTAGCGGCTGTTGCTGCCTTGTGCATAACATTGATAAGGGCCGAACGGGTTGCCATAAAAAGTCCTGTAACTCTAAAATTCAGTTTTTTGCACGCTCTACATAGCTTGCATCTTCGGGGCGCACAACAATGCGTGTTCCCGTTTCAATATGCGGAGGCACCATCACACGTTCGCCATTTTCCAGCACGGCGGGCTTGTAGGATGATGATGCAGTCTGTCCTTTGACCACGGCATCAGCTTCGACAACTTCCATAACAACAGTGTCAGGAAGCTCGACAGAAATCGGGTCGCCTTCATGGCTGGACATGGTGACAATCATGCCATCTTGCAAATAGGCGGCGCGATCACCAACCATATCTTTGCCAATGCTGATCTGCTCAAATGTTTCGGAATGCATAAATACCAGATGGTCGCCCTCGTCGTAAAGAAAGGTACATTCAGCCTCATCAAGGATCACCCGCTCAACTGTTTCTGATGACCGGAACCGCTCATTAAGTTTGGTGCCATCGCGGATGTCGCGCAGCTCGATCTGGGCAAATGCGCCGCCTTTGCCGGGCTTAACATGCGCAACCTTCACGGCGGTCCAGAGGCGGCCATTATGTTCGATTACATTGCCGGGTTTGACGGCATTTCCATTTAGTTTCATTGCTAAACCCTCATTAACCTTTTTGCCAAACCTTGTTGCTAGGCGTTAGTGTCCGTCGCAGGCTAGGTCTCTATGCCTACAGAAATTTGCCAATGGCGGCGGCGTTGTCCAGCATCCGGCAGGAAAAGCCCCACTCATTATCATACCATGCCAGCACCCGTACCAAGCGATTGTTCAATACGCTTGTTTGGGTCAGGTCGGCAACCGAAGAATGCGGATCATGGTTAAAATCAATTGAAACAAGCGGCCGCTCATTCACGCCAAGAACGCCTTTCATCGGCCCGTTTGCCGCCGCACTCAACAGCTGGTTGATCTCGTCAACGGATGTATCGCGGCTTGTTGTAACGACAAGATCGACGACCGATACATTTGCCGTCGGCACCCGAATGGCCGATCCGGTCATCTTGCCTTGCAATTGCGGCAATACCTCGCCAACCGCCTTTGTGGCTCCGGTTGATGTTGGGATCATCGACATGGCCGCAGCGCGGGCGCGGCGCAAATCCTTATGGCTGGAATCCAGCGTTGGCTGATCGCCTGTGTAGGCGTGGATCGTTGTCATATAGCCAGCCTCGATGCCAACGCTGTCGGCTAGAACCTTGGCAACAGGGGCGAGGCAGTTGGTGGTGCATGATGCGTTTGATACGATGTCGGCGGCCGCGGTCAGCAAATTGTCATTCACCCCAAACACAATCGTTTGGTCGGCATTTTTACACGGTGCAGATACCAGCACCTTTTTCGCGCCAGCGGCAAGATGCGCGGCTGATGCGTCACGGCTGTTGAATTTGCCGGAACATTCCAGAACGATATCAACACCTAGCTTGGCATGCGGGATATTGGCTGGATCGCGTTCACGGCTCATATGAATCTTGCCGCTGCCGACATCCATCCAGTCATCACCATGGGTAACGCTGCCGGTTGCGCGGCCATGAACGGAATCAAATTCATAAAGATGCGCCGATGTTTCAACTGGTCCGGGGCTGTTGATAAGCACAACCTCCATGTCACTGCGCTTCATTTCCTGAACCGCACGAAGTGTCATCCGGCCGATACGGCCAAACCCGCTGATTGCCAATCGTAATGTCACGAAACTGTCTCCTTGGTGTCTAATTCGATATGTTTGCTTTTGACGGCCTTTGATCGGGCGGCCGTAATTTGATGATATTAGTAATTTGATGATATTATTTGCGGTCTGGGGGGTCCCACCTTTGCCTAGGCGATTTGGCTCTTTGCAGCGGCAACAACTGCCTCAGCGGTAATGCCGAAATGATTATAAAGATCGTCAATCGGTGCAGAGGCGCCAAATCCGCTCATGCCGATAAAATGGTCATTCTCGCCCAGCAACCAATCCCAGCTTTGCCGCAGGCCGGCCTCGACTGCAATCCGCGGCGCAGTGCCCAAAACATCCTTTCGGTAGCCCGCATCCTGCATCGCAAATAAATCAAGGCACGGCATTGACACAACCGCCGCTTGAATGCCGCTATCAGCCAGCATCTTCTGCGCTGCGATGATGATGCCGACCTCGGATCCTGATGCCATCAGGGTGATCTGGCGTGTGCCATTGCAATCAGCCGCGACATAGCCGCCTTTGGCGGTTTTGTTTTCGCGCATATCGCCGCTGCGGAACTGGCCAAGCCCTTGCCGGCTAAGCGCCAGAATTGATGGGGTTGTTTTGGCCTCAAGTGCGGTTTGCCATGCCTCGGCAGTTTCCACCGCGTCGCCCGGGCGGAATGTCAGCAAATTCGGAATTGCACGCAAAGCCGCCAGATGTTCAACCGGTTGATGCGTTGGCCCGTCTTCGCCAAGCCCGATAGAGTCATGCGTCATCACATAAATGACACGCTGGCCCATCAGCGCTGACAGGCGAATGGAGGGGCGGCAGTAATCGGTAAAGACCATAAATGTGCCACCATAGGGGATCGCCCCACCATGCAGCGCGATGCCGTTCATCGCGGCGGCCATACCATGTTCGCGAACGCCGTAATGAATGTAGGTGCCGCCATAATTGCCGTGATCAAAAATGCTGTGATCAGCGACGCGGGTATTGTTTGATCCGGTCAAATCGGCTGATCCGCCAAACAGGGTCGGGCAGACGGGTAAAATCGCTTCAATGGCTTTCTGGCTGGCAACCCGGGTTGCCAGTTTTTGCGGGTTGCTGGCCAGCGCTTCTTTCCATGCGAGAACCGCAGCGGCGACCGGCTGGTCAAAATCATTCTTGATGGCGGCGTCAAAGGCGGTGCGGTGCTGGCTTGCGGCATGACGATCTTGCCACGCCTTGTGGGCGCGTGCCCCGTTGGCACCGACTGCCCGCCATGCAGCCAGAATATCGGCCGGAATTTCAAAGGCAGGATGCGTCCAGCCCAGATGTTCTCGTGCCAGCGCAATTTCGGCATCACCAAGCGGCGCACCATGAACGCCGGATGTGCCCTGCTTGTTCGGTGCGCCAAGGCCAATGATGGTTTTGCAACAGATCAGGCTGGGTCGGTTATCGTCTTTGGCCGCGCTGATCGCGGCGGACACGGCATCCATATCATGCCCATCACAGCTTAATACCTGCCAGCCATAGGCCGCAAACCGGCCAACCGTATCATCAGATATGGCAAGGTCGGTGCTACCGTCAATTGAGATGCTGTTATCATCAAACAACACAATCAACCGGCCCAGCTTCATATGGCCTGCCATCGACGCGGCCTCATGGCTGACCCCTTCCATAAGGCAGCCATCACCCGCGATAACATAGGTATAATGATCCACAAGATCATCTCCATAGCGCGCGGCCAGATGACGTTCAGCCATCGCCATCCCAACCGCGTTCGCAATTCCCTGACCAAGCGGGCCGGTCGTAGTTTCAATTCCATCTGCGTGACCAAATTCCGGATGGCCGGCCGTGCGCGCACCAAGCTGGCGGAAGTTGCGAATCTCATCGATGGTCATGTCTTGATAACCGGTAAGGTGCAACAGCGCATAAATCAGCATCGAGCCATGACCCGCCGACAGCACAAAACGATCACGATCCGGCCAGTTCGGGCTGGCAGCATCAAATTTCATATGATCACAGAACAGTGCGGTCGCCGCATCAGCCATGCCCATTGGCATGCCCGGATGACCGGAATTTGCGGCCTGAACAGCGTCCATGGCCAGTGCCCGAATCGCATTTGCCATAGTTTGACGTTGAGACGAATTCGGCATCCTAGCCTCCAAAGACCGCTGTTTTGAATGTCCCCGTGAACGCGCCGTTTTCCAGCCCAATCACGAGAGAAATGATGAGCCGCAATTTGCCCTTGTTGGGCGCGTTCGTCAATGCACCAACAGTAAGATTACGAAAGGCATAAGGGCCATCTTTATGGGATTAGTCACATTTTGCGCTTTATTTCGATTCGTGAATCAGGCAAAGTTCATCTCATAACATATTATGTTCAAGAGAAAAAATAAGTCTAATCCCATGCTAGTTGGCGGCCAAAGTGAGAGCCATATGTCAGGCGCGGCACTTGCAGTATAGAGAGATGTGACGGTTAATGACGCGATTGCAAAATGCCGAAAAACAACTAGCCGATGCGCTTGCAGCCTTGGAATCGGCCTTTAAAACGGCATCATCTGGGGGGGCACCCGCCGATAGCGCGTCATCAAAACACCTCGCGGCGCTTGTGGATGAGGTAAGCGAAATCGAAGCCAAGCTTGGCGCGGCCATCGCAATGGTTGCTGAAATTGATGCTGCCCAAATCGCTGCTGCCCAAAATACTGCTGCCCAAAATACTGCTGAAGCCAGCGGGAAAGGCGATAGCGAATGAGCCAGTCAGTGGTCACCATCCGGTTAAATGGACACCCCTACCAGATTGGCTGTGGGGCAGGCGAGGAAGATCATGTCGCCAATTTGGGCGCTGAGGTCGAATCGATCATGCAGTCGCTAATCGGTGCCGTTGGCCAGATTGGCGAGGCGCGATTACTGGCAATGGTGGCGCTTATTCTGGCTGATCGTGCCAGTGCGCCAGCAACGGCAAATAATGGGCAGGCCGCACCGGCAGATAATGAACAGCCAGCAACACCCGCCAGTACCGAAAGCGAAGACCGGGCTGCTGCTGCACTGGAAGATGCGGCGCTGCGGATTGCCCGGCTAACATCAATGCTTGCATCTGACGTAACAAAACCCTAAATGATCAATTAGGCGACGACTGCTTTTTCGCGTTTGGTTTTTCGATCCCTGGGGCCATAAATTTTCTCTCGGGAGCTGCCTCTGGCCGGGCCGTGGTTTGGTTATGTGGCACCCACCTGCAAAGCAGGTCACAGAGGATGAATACACCGACGGTTACAGGTGGTTTTCGCCGCTTTCTTCTTGCGTGTCCAAGAGGCTTTAATGTCACCTCCCTCATCTCCCTCGGCTGGTTTTTCCAGCGAAGATCCAGCCGCCGCCAAAGCTGCTTGTCGGAAACTGACAGCACTGACCCGCGCGAAACTGGCCGCGGCCGAACCCGATGCGGCGCGCGCCCTTGCTGATCATGCTGAAACATTGATAAACCGCTTTGGCACGGGTATCTATGCCGCGTATTTTCCGATCCGCAGCGAATTATCGCCGCTTGACCTGCTGGGGCGTCTTGGTGGTCTTGGTTGCGTGACATCATTGCCGATAACGCCCGCCAAGGGCCAGCCTTTGCGCTTTCATCGCTGGGCGGTGACCGATCGTCTGGATGATGGCCCCTATGGCACAAAACAGCCGCCGGCAGATTGTGCATTATGCCGGCCAGATGTGATTCTGGCGCCGATGCTGGCCTATGATCAGGCTGGGTGGCGGCTGGGTTATGGGGGCGGGTTTTATGATCGCACGATCGCAGTTTTGCGTGGCGCGGGGTACCAGATTACGGTGCTGGGCATCGCCTATGAGGGCCAAAAGCTGGACAAAATACCGGTTGGCCCCTATGACATGCCGCTAGATGGGGTGCTGACGCCGTCGGGTTTGTTGCCGCCGGTACCGCACGAAAATGGCGGTTTGACAGCTGATTGATGATCGCTGGTCAATGGTGATTAATTAACGAGGGTAAACCACAATGCGCGTGTTGTTTTTGGGAGACATTGTTGGCCGGACGGCGCGCAATGAGGTGATCGAGCAATTGCCCGGTCTGCGTTGCGAGCTTGGGCTTGATTTCATTGTCGTGAATTGTGAAAACGCGGCCGGTGGCTTTGGTATTACGCCAAAAATCTGTGAGGCATTGTTTGCGGCTGGCGCGGATGTGCTGACCACGGGTAACCATGTCTGGGATAAAAAAGAAATCATCGATTATATCGCTGCGGAGCCGCGTCTGTTGCGGCCGCTGAACATGGCCGAGGGCACCCCGGGTAAAGGCATTGCAAAGGTTACAAACGCAAAAGGCCAGAGCCTAGTAGCGGCAAATTTGATGACCAATCTTTTTATGGCACCCAATGACCCGGTTTTTGCCGCACTGAATGATGCGCTGGTTCGCAACAAGCTGGGCCGAGACGCCGATTTTATTCTGATTGATGTGCATGGCGAGGCAACATCAGAGAAGATGGCGCTCGGGCATTATGCTGATGGCCGGGCATCGCTCGTCGTGGGCACGCATACCCATGTGCCAACCGCCGATCATCGGATCCTAGCCGGCGGTACCGCCTATCAGACCGATGCCGGTATGTGCGGCGATTATGACAGTGTGATCGGCATGGATAAAGCGGCGGCAACTGACCGGTTTATCGGTCGGGGCAACAGCCGGCTTTCGGTTGCGCTGGGGCCGGTTACGCTTTGCGGTGTTATTGTTGAAACTGGCGAGACCGGACTTGCCAGCGCGATTTACCCGTTGCGCCGTGGCGGGGTTTTGGCTGCCAGCTAAATTGGCGCAAAAGCCGCGATGGGCAACCCTATCTGGCGTGGCGGTACGCATATGATGAAAAATCACCGGCCGTTATGAAAGCGGGCCGTTATGAAAGCGGGTCATCATGAAAAATGAACCGCAAGGCTGGCTCCTAAAGACTTGATCTGCTATACCCTGTTCGGGTTGGAGCGTGCCATTGCGGTGCGCCCAAAAACACGTGTCACAGCAGATAAAGCATTTAGAGATCATGGCAGGCCATTCCAAATTCAAAAATATCATGCACCGCAAAGGGGCGCAGGACAAAAAACGCGCAAAGGTTTTCGGACGGTTGATCAAAGAACTTACCGTTGCCGCACGCAGCAGTACCGATCCTGACTCAAATCCGCGGTTGCGCTCGGCACTTTCGGCGGCGCGCGCTGCCAATATGCCCAAAGACAATATCGAGCGTGTATTGAAACGTGCCGAGGGCGGTGAGGGCGAAAATTATGATGAAATCCGCTATGAGGGCTATGGCCCGGGCGGCACCGCTTTGATCGTCGATGCAATGACCGATAACCGCAACCGTACCGCATCAGAAGTGCGCGCTGCGTTTAATAAATTTGGCGGCTCGCTGGGTGAAACTGGATCGGTCAGCTTTATGTTTGATCGTGTCGGGCAGATTATCTATCCGGCTGATGTGGCCGATGCCGATACAATGTTTGAGGCGGTTCTTGAGGCGGGTGCGGATAATGTTGACTCTGACGATAGCAGCCATGAGGTGATCTGTGCGCCGGATGATTTCAACGCTGTGCGTGAGGCGTTGGAAACCGCCTTTGGTGCGCCAGAGGAATCAGGCCTTACATGGAAGCCGCAAAACCTCATCGCCGTTGACGAGGCGCAGGCTGCAACCTTGCTAAAGCTGCTGGATGCGCTGGACGATAATGATGATGTTCAGAATGTGTCATCAAATTTTGATATCTCGGATGATGTCATTGCCAAGCTTACCTAAGCAGGGCAGATGATGCGGATTCTCGGTATTGACCCCGGATTACGGTCTACTGGCTGGGGCATTGTCGCGGTTGACGCTGGGCGTTTACAGCATATTGCCAATGGCGCTATTCAGCCGAAACCAGCCCTTGCCGATGCCGCCCGCCTAAAAATTATTTATGACGGGCTGTGTGATGTGATTGGCCAGCACCGACCGGATCAGGCCGCGATTGAGCAGATTTTTGTCGCAAAGTCAGCTGGGTCGGCGTTACGCCTTGGCATGGCGCGCGGGGTTGGCTTGCTGGCATGTGGGACTCATGGCCTTACCGTTGGCGAGATTTCGGCGCGCGCTGTCAAAAAAGCCGTTGCCGGCACAGGGGCTGCAGATAAAAAACAAATTCAGGAAATGGTGACACGATTGCTGGCGGTGACAGCAAAGAACGCTGATGCTGCTGATGCGCTGGCAATTGCGATTGCAGCAAGTAATGAGGCTGGAACACTTGCACCAGTCGGGGTAGGATTAACCAAGGGACAAGCGGCAAACGGCCTGTCGGCGGCGATTGCTGCGGCGCTTGCCCGAGATGATGCCAATAACGGGGGCAAGAGATGATTGCGCAATTGCGTGGTACCATAGTGCATAGCGGTGACCAGCAGGCGGTTCTTGATGTTCAGGGGGTTGGCTATGCGGTTCATGTTTCAGGCCGAACACAAGGCCAGATTGCCACGATGTCAGGTGAGGTCACATTATTGACCGAGATGCAGGTGCGCGAGGACAGCATGACCCTGTTCGGGTTCTTGGATCTTGGCGAACGTGACGCCTTTCGACTGCTAATCACCGTGCAGGGCGTCGGCGCAAAAGCGGCGATGGCGATTTTGTCGGTTCTGGCACCACATGACCTGACCACTGCAATTATCGCTGGCGACAAGGCGATGGTGGCGCGCGCCGATGGTGTGGGGCCAAAAATTGCCCAGCGTGTGGTGAATGAACTTGGCGAAAAAATTGGCAAAATATCCAGTCTTGGCGGCGCTTTGGCGATCGGTGATGCTGGCGGCGGTGCTGGCGGTTTATCTGGCGTCGGTGCTGGTGCGGCGGCATCTGGCCTGTTCTTGGATGCGGTTTCGGCTTTGGTCAATCTTGGCTATGGACGAGCCGAAGCGCATGGCGCGGTGATGCGGGTGCAGGCAAATGCAGCCAGTGATAATCTGTCAGATGTGATTGCGGCGGCGCTGCGGGAGATGGGAACATGACCCAATCGGATGATGCCGGTCGCCTCGTTGCTGGGGAACATCAGGATCGTCATGATAATGCGCTGCGGCCGACCTCGCTTGTCGAATTTATCGGGCAGGGCAATGGGCGGCGCAATCTGGAAACATTTATCCATGCGGCGCGTGATCGCGGCGATGCGATGGATCATAGTTTGCTGCATGGCCCGCCCGGTCTTGGCAAGACAACATTGGCACAGATTATCGCCGCTGAATTGGGGGTTGGGTTTCGGGCTACCTCGGGGCCGGTGATTGCGCGCGCTGGCGATCTTGCTGCGCTATTGACCAATTTACGCCCGCGCGACGTTTTGTTCATTGATGAAATTCATCGCCTCGCACCGGCGGTCGAAGAGGTGCTCTATCCGGCGATGGAGGATTTTCAGCTTGATCTGATTATCGGTGAAGGGCCATCGGCGCGTTCGGTGCGGATTGATTTGCCGCCCTTTACGCTGGTTGGGGCGACAACGCGTTCGGGATTATTGACGACGCCGCTTCGTGACCGGTTCGGCATTCAGATGCGGATGCAGTTCTATAACGCCGATGAATTGTCACTGATCCTGACCAAACAGGCAGCAAAGCTGGGGCTTGACCTTGGTGCAGATGGTGCTGCCGAAATTGCCCGGCGCGCCCGCGGTACGCCGCGGGTGGCTGGTCGGCTATTGCGGCGGGTGCGTGATATTGCGGCGGTTGAGGCGGCGGGGACGGTAACGGCGGCGGTGGCGGACGCGGCCTTGCACCGGCTTGAGGTTGATGCTAGCGGCCTTGATCAGATGGATAGGCGTTATCTCTCTTGCTTGGCAGAATCCTATGCTGGCGGGCCGGTCGGGGTTGAAACCTTGGCGGCGGTATTGTCGGAACAGCGCGATGTTCTTGAAGAGGTGATCGAACCTTATTTGATGCAAACTGGCCTGTTGATGCGAACGCCGCGCGGACGCTGTCTGTCGGTTGCAGGATGGGCCTATCTTGGCATGACGCCGCCTGCCGCGGCGACCAAACAGCTTGATCTGCTGACACGGATTGCCGGTGATGACGCGGATATCGAATAGGATATGATGACAGACGAGTGGCAAAATTCCCAGCCGGGCACAGGCGGCAACATGCGCCCCGACACCAATCCAAATTTCACTCTAGATGGCGGCTTTGATAATGGCTTTCACCGCTATTGGCTGCGGGTTCAATATGAAGATACCGACGCTGGTGCGATTGTCTATCATGCACAATATCTGGCCTTTGCCGAGCGGGCGCGTTCGGCATGGCTGCGCTGTCTCGGCATTGATCAGCCGGCGATGCTGGCCAATGATAAGATGGGCTTTGTGGTGCGCCGGATCGAGATTGATTTCCAGTTACCGGCACGCCTTGGTGACGTGCTTGAGGTTGAAAGCAGTTTACTGCGGCTTGGCGGCGCATCACTGAAATTGCACCAAAAAATCATAAATTGTGAAAATCGCCATATTCTTGCCCGACTTGTCGTAGACATAGGGCTAGTTGCGGTCTCTCATGGGGCGGATAAACATGACACAAAACCGAAAATCTGCCGACTTCCGGCGGCGGTTAAAGCCAAATTTTCCGGTCTGATAGACCTAGATTGATATTAAGCACGTGTCATGTGGATGCAAAATTGAATGCCGTTAAGGCGAAAACAAAGGGTAGTTAAATGAATTCTGTGGAAATGACGGTAACCCATTCAAGTGCAGATCTCACCATCATGGGCCTGTTCTGGGCGGCGGATCCTTTTGTCAAACTGGTTATGGTGTTGCTGGTTCTGGCATCGGTGTGGTGCTGGGCCATTGTTGTTGAAAAAATTACCATCATTCGGCGCGAGCGCCGGCTAGCACAGGCCTTTGAAGATGCGTTCTGGTCAGGCGGCTCGTTAGACAAGCTCTATGATGATACCGGCGCAAACCCCCGCGATGCGATGTCGATTGTGTTTGTGGCGGCGATGCGCGAGTGGCGCCGGGCAACTGCGCGCGGGCTAGCAGATTCGGCCCGGGCTGATCTGCGCGCCTCACTGGTTAGCCGGATTGACCGGTCAATGACCTTTACCATCACCCGCGAGATGGAACGGATGGAACGGGGGATGAATTTTCTTGCCTCAATCGGCTCGGTATCACCTTTTGTCGGGTTGCTGGGCACGGTCTGGGGGATCATGAGTTCGTTCCAGTCAATTGCCGAGTCCAAAAATACCAGCCTTGCTGTTGTTGCGCCGGGTATCGCCGAGGCGCTGTTTGCCACGGCGCTGGGTCTGGCGGCAGCAATTCCAGCAGTGATTGCCTATAATAAATTTGCCGGTGATCTGGAACGGTTTGGCGCGAGGCTGGAAACCTTTGCGCAGGAATTCAGCACGCTGTTGGCACGCCAGCTCGATGAAGGCGGTAAATAATGGGTGCGGGGATCAAACGTTCGACCGGCGGCAGGCGGCATCGCCCAATGGGCGAAATTAACGTCACGCCGTTTGTCGATGTGATGCTGGTGCTGTTGATCGTATTTATGGTTACGGCGCCACTTTTAACCGTCGGGGTCGAGGTTGATTTACCGAAAACCAAAGCCGGTGCCATTAATGCCGATGCGGCGCCTTTGGTGGTTTCGATCAAATCTGACGGCAGCCTTTATTTGCAGGAAACCGCGGTTGAGGCTGAGGTTTTAATCCCGCGCCTAAAGGCAATATCTAACGCCAATCCCGATGTCCGTATTTTTGTTCGCGGCGACAAGGCGGTGACTTATGGCGAGGTGCTGGGCGTTATGGGGCGGATACAGTCGGCCGGATTTGAAAAGGTTGCCTTGGTGGCCCAGCTGCCCGAAGCAAAATAATGGCTAGCTGATGCAGATGCGCGTGGAACGCTAGAAATGGATCGTCGTTCGCTGTTAATTTCGGTTGGACTGCACGTCAGTGTTGTTGTGCTGGCGTGGATTGGCCTGCCGTCGATCAAGCGTGATCTGCCCGAGGAACAGCCGATTATTGTGATGGAAATGGTGCAATCTGTGCCAACGACAAATCTGGATCAGGGCGACAAGCCAAGCACGGCAAAGCAGGAACAAAAAGAGGCCCGCTCTAAAAAGCCAACGCCGCCACCTCCGCCGGCCCCACCGCGCGCCAAACCGCCAACACCGCCAGCCCCAAAGCCAGCCCCAAAGCCACTGCCAAAGGCACCTGATCTAAAAGCCGAGATTTTGCCGCAAAAAGTCGCGCCAAAGCCAAAACCAAAGCCGGAAATCAAGCAACCGCCAGCCCCGCCAAAATCCAAGCCAAAGCAGGTGGCAGCACAAAAGGCGCCGGTTCCAGTGCCGCAATCACCACCGACGCGCGTCAATAAGCTGGCACGCCAAAAGGCGTTAGACAAAGCGCGTCAGGATGCGTTGAGCGGGGTAATGCAAAACCTTGCCAAGGCAAAGGCTGTGTCTGAGGAGGCTGAAAAGAAGCGGCGTGAACAAGAGCGCAAAGATGCAGCCGAAAAACTGAGCTCGAGCCTGACATCGGCGGCTGGTAACGCTATCCGCGCACCGGATAAACCGGTCGTTGGGCCGCTTGGCCTGTCTGATATTGATCGTATCCGCCAGCATGTGTCATCATGCTGGTCGCCGCCAATTGGCACAGCAGGGGCAAACACGCTAATTGTTGACATAATTGTCACGTTAGATAGAGACGGAAAGGTTTTGACCGCCGAGGTTGATAACAAAATGCGGCTTGCCACCGACCGGACATACCGGGTTGCGGCGGATGAGGCTATTCGCACAATGTTTAAATGCTCGCCGCTGCCAGTGCCATTGGACAAGTACGAACAGTGGAAAAGCTTTATTTTCGGGTTTGATCCAAAATTCCTAACCCGTTAACGATAAAATGGGAAAACGCAATGGCGCGCTACCCAAAGGCGAAAAGAAATGAATGGGAATAGGCTGACAATGATGATGTTCTTTCGACTGATAGCCGTGATGGTAACCTGTTTTGGCCTGTTCAGTAATCTGGCACATGCGCAGCTTCGGATCGATATTACCGAAGGTCAGGTGGCGCCAACGCCGATTGCGATTGCTAATTTTACCGGTCCGGACGGCAAGGTTACTGAAATTGGCAAGCAGATTGCGCAAATTATTTCAGAAGATCTAGAAAGCTCTGGCCTGTTTGCACCGGTTGACAGCGCTGCGTTTATCGAGCCGCCAAAGGCACCATCTATCCGGCCAAATTTTACGAATTGGACACCATTGGGCGTGAAAGGACTGCTTGTCGGGTCGGCCTATGTCGATGGTGCTGGAATGCTGCAAGTTGAATTTGTGCTATGGGACGTGGTGATCCAGCGTAATATCACCGGCGGTGGCGGCAATGCTGATCAGGCGGCGATCCGCCGCATCTCGCATCAAATCGCCGATTTTGTTTATGAAGAATTCACCGGCGATACCGGCTATTTTGACACGCGCGTTGTTTATGTTGCTGAATCCGGCTCGCAAAGCCGCCGTCTGAAACGTTTGGCAATCATGGATCAGGATGGGCATAATCATCAATATCTAACCTCTGGTGCCGATTTGGTTCTTACCCCGCGCTTTTCGCCAACTGCGAATGAGATTGCGTATCTGAACTATTTTAACGACGAGCCAAATGTCTATCTGTTTGAAATTGCGACGGGGCGAACCGAACGGCTTGGTTCGTTTCCGGGGATGACATTCGCGCCGCGATTTGCCCCGTCCGGGGACAAGCTGATTATGAGCCTCGCGCAAAATGGCATGACCGATATTTACGAAATGGATATGCGCACACAGGCGATTAACCGTCTGACGCAATCAGCCTCGATTGATACATCGCCGTCCTATTCACCAGATGGCAAGCAGATCGTCTTTAACTCGGATCGTGGCGGCAGCCAGCAGCTATATGTGATGGATGCAGACGGGGCTAATGTGCGGCGGATCAGCTTTAATCAGGGGCGTTACGCAACGCCGGTCTGGTCGCCGCGTGGTGATATTATCGCCTTTACCAAAATGGCTAATGGCCAGTTTTATATCGGGGTGATGAATGTTGATGGCAGTGGTGAGCGACTGCTTGCCAGCGGGTTTCTTGTTGAAGGCCCAACATGGGCGCCAAATGGTCGTGTGTTGATGTATTTTAAGCAACAGCCTTTCGAAACTGATGGCAGTGGCGGTGATACTCATGTTTACCGGATCGATATTACCGGCTTTAACGAAAAACGGATTATTACGCCGTCGGATGCGTCTGATCCGGCATGGTCACCTATATTGCGCTAGATCGTTTTGCGTGAATGGCATTATGCGTTTTTAAAGGCTCAAAAGCGCGGGCAACGGGCATGTTGCTGGCGGTTTAATGCGCCCAAACGAGGCCGTGCTATGCCGGTTCGCAGGGTGACATCTATGGGTTTTTTGGGGAATTCGCAGGAACGGGGTGGCGGGAATTTCCTCGAGAAATTCTTTGTTTTAGTGCCTATTGAATAACTTTTGGGTTTCATTCTTGCTGGTTTTAGGCTATGCACAAAGTAGATAAAGACTGGCGAAGGCTGGTTGATGAGCATGTCCGTGAAACGAATGTAGTGACAATCAAGCGTGCGTTGTGTATCTGGTCACCTATAACAAAGCGGAAGACAAACCATCCGGTATACCGGACCAACAAATAGGGAGCATATAGATGTTTCAACGAATCCTCGCTCTTTTCGCTGTAGCATTCCTCTTTGCTGCTTGTGAAACAGCATCAAATGTTTCGGGAGATAGCGCTTCCGGTAGTTCGACAGGCAGTTCGACAGGCAGTTCGACAGGCAGCGCAACAGCTAGCGCCGCATCGTCTAGCAGTAGTACAACAGCCGCAACGCAGATGAGTGACGCTGAAAAGCTAGCTCAGGTCGGTAACACTGTCTATTTTGGTTTTGACAGCTCCGAGTTGGATGGTGAGGCGCAAGCTCATCCACCTTGATTTTCAGCGTTGGGAACAGACGGTATGAACAAACGGATAGTCTTTTTGGTGGTGGCAAGTTTGATGGTGCCCGGGAATGCCATGGCTCAGAACATTGGTAGCGATGGTGCAATCTCATCAAACACCAGTGCGCTGTTAACGCGGCACCAGCAACGTATGGATATTCTCGAACAGGGTTTAAAGGAAATTCGCGGGGTAGTTGAGAAGGATCTTCGTGAAATCAAAATGAAGGTTGAACAGCTTGGCTCAAGCTCGGCGCAAGCTGGAACGGCGCAAATTGCCGATCTGAATGCACTTCGTAACGAGATGGAACGGCTGAATGATACGCTGGCGACGACAAGCCGCCGGATGGAGCGAACTTTAGAAATCACCTCAGATACCGAATTTCGCCTCCTTCGTCTGGAAAAGCGGGTGCAAACGCTGATTTCGCTTGGCGGCAGTGACCTTGCCTCGGCAGCAGCACAACAAGAAACGATGGCTGCAGATGCGCCAGCAAATGTTCAGATGACGCGCGAGAGCAACAGCGGTGTGATGAAATGGTCGGTCGAAGAAGGCGCGCTTAACCGTGAGCTTGATACGCTGAGTAATAATGCCCAATCCGAGGTGGCGGCGGTTGGTAATGCGCCCGAAGGCACGCCAGCTGATCCGGCATTGTCCGGCGGTGATGCAATGCCGCTGGCAACTGCTGGAAATAACGCCGACGCAAAGAACATGACAGCAGAAGTGGCCGCCGCGGCGCAGCCGGTTGAGCCAGCCCAACCCGAGGTCCTGCCGGCGGTTAGCCCGGAAGAACAATATCGATTTGCCCTAGGGCGCGCCCTGCAAAATGATCTGGAAACAGCCGAATTGGCCTTTGCCGAATTCCGTATATTTAACAAGGGGCATGAGCGCGAGGCCGATGCCACATTCTGGTTAGGCCGGGTTCAGTTTATGCGTGGCGAATATGAAAAGGCGGCAATGACTTTTTCCGAGTTTAACACCGCCTATCCTGCCGATGCGCGGCTTGTGGATACAACAATGTGGATTGCCGAATCAGTGTCGAATTTTGCCCCGCCGGAACAAGCGTGTGAAATTTATGAATCCCTGCCAAAGCTGCTGGACACGCCGCCGGAATCATTTATGACCCGGCTTGCCGCCCTTCGTGATGCTGCAAAATGTGACAGCTAACCCTATCATTGCCTATGATGATCGCTTTGCTGCGGCGATGGCGCGGCTGGGGCTTGACCAGTGCAATGGGTATCTAACGGCGGTATCGGGCGGGCCGGACAGTACTGCGCTGGCCTTGCTTACCGCGCGCTATGCGGCGGTGGCGGGAAAGCCGCATCAAGCGGTGATCATAAATCATCAATTGCGCGCTGAAGCCGGGGCAGAGGCGCGCCGTGTTCAGGCGCGGCTGCTGCGCTATCAGATTTCTGCCGATATCATTCCGATTACCGCACCGCGTCCGGCGTCTGGTCTGCAGGAATGGGCGCGTCTGAACCGGCATAATATTTTACGATCAATGGCGCGGCAACGCGACGCAGCCCTGTTATTTGGGCATCATGCAGGTGATCAGGCTGAAACGGTCGCAATGCGTCTGTTAAAGGGCTCGGGACTTGCTGGTCTTGCTGGTATTCCAGCCTGCCGGATACAGCATGACGTTTCAATCGGCCGGCCTGTTCTGGCGTGGACGCCTGATCAGCTTGTTGCAATTTGCCGATTGCTGGATTGTGATTTTGAGACTGATTCCAGTAATGAAAACACGGTTTTTGAGCGTGTTCGTATTCGCAGATTTCTGGCTGAAATTGACCAGCAAACTGCCGTATCAGGCGCGGTTTCATCACGGCATCTGCACCGCCTTGGTGATGCGGCGGCGCGGTTGGCTATGGCTGCTGAGACTGCGGCTGATCGCCGGTTTGCGCGGGCGGTTGATTTGCATGAGGCTGGATTTGCCAGCATCGCGATGACGGCATTGCTGGATTTGCCGCAACCTGTCTGGAGGCTGGCCATGCGCCGACTGATCATGGCGGTTGGCGGCGCTGATTACGGCCCATCTTCCGGCGCTTTGGATCGTCTTTATGATCGGTGCAAAGATGGTCGGTCTGCAACCATTGGCGGCTGTCACTTCAGCCCCGTCACATCGGCTAAGACAGATAAATCAGCTAGACCGGACAAAACGTCTTGCCGAGACAAAAAGCCAAGTGAGTATCGCCTGTTTCGTGAAACCGGTCGCAACCCGCGTGCGATGCCTGTTATTGCGGGTGAGGAGGTTGTTTTTGCTGGCTGTTGGCTGGTGCAAAGTGAGCGGGCTGGAATCGTTCAGGCGTTTGCTGATGCGACCGCGATTTTTGCCAGCTCTGACAGGTGTTCTACCGGCCAAGCGCTGCCTTTATCATGGCGTTCGCTGCCATATCGCGCCCGACAGGCAATTCCTGTCGTAACAACCCTTGACGGCGGCTTGATTTATCCCCAATTAAAAAGGGTAGATCGGACACAGTCGTCAGCTGTTACCTCGGCGCGGTTTTTAGGCATGGCAAGGCGCCCAGTATTTCTTGCCAGTACATTGATGGGTTGAATCTGGCATAGGTTGAACCCGGGATAGGATAAATCTAGTGAATAATCTGGCACGTAATATCATCATCTGGCTTATTTTTGGCGCGGCGCTTATGGGACTATTTAATATGTTCCAGAGCCCTTCAACAAACACCCCGTCCGATCAGGTGGCCTATTCCGACTTTGTCGCGCAGGTCAAAACGAACCAGATCGAAGAGGTGCTGATCGACGGGCGTAATTTGCGCGGTAAGGCAGGTAACGGACGCGTAATTACCACGGTAATGCCGCCATCGACCGATGTGGTGAAGGTGCTTGACGAAAATGATGTCCGCATTGTTGCGACGCCCGAAGATAGCGGTATGCCAAGTTTCTTCTCGATCCTGCTGTCATGGTTCCCGATGCTGTTATTCATTGGCATCTGGATTTTCTTCATGCGGCAAATGCAGGGCGGTTCCCGCGGCGCGATGGGGTTTGGTAAATCCCGGGCAAAGCTGCTGACCGAACATCAGGGGCGCGTCACATTTGAGGATGTGGCCGGTATTGATGAGGCCAAAACCGAACTGGAAGAAGTTGTAGAATTCCTCAAAGATCCGGGCAAGTTTCAGCGTCTTGGTGGTAAAATTCCGAAAGGCGTGTTGCTGGTAGGCCCTCCCGGTACAGGTAAAACCTTGCTCGCCAAGGCGATTGCTGGCGAGGCAAATGTGCCGTTTTTCACGATTTCTGGCTCTGACTTTGTCGAAATGTTTGTTGGTGTTGGTGCCAGCCGGGTTCGCGATATGTTTGAACAAGGCAAGAAAAACGCGCCATGTATCATCTTTATTGACGAAATTGATGCTGTTGGCCGCCATCGCGGTGCCGGTCTTGGCGGCGGTAACGACGAGCGCGAACAGACGTTGAACCAGATGCTTGTGGAAATGGATGGGTTTGAGGCGAATGAAGGGGTCATCCTGATTGCCGCAACGAACCGTCCTGATGTGCTTGATCCCGCGCTGTTGCGCCCGGGTCGTTTTGACCGTCAGGTGGTGGTGCCAAACCCCGACGTGATGGGCCGCGAGAAAATTTTGAAAGTGCATATGCGCAAGACGCCGCTTGCCGAAGGTGTTGAGCCGCGTGTGATTGCACGTGGAACCCCGGGGTTTTCGGGTGCTGACCTTGCCAATCTGGTGAATGAGGCGGCCTTGCTGGCGGCGCGTAAGGGGCGGCGGACTGTCTCTATGGCCGAATTTGAAGAGGCCAAAGACAAGGTTATGCTTGGCTCGGAACGTCGTTCGATGGTGATGACCGACGATGAAAAGCGCCTGACTGCCTATCATGAGGCAGGTCACGCGGTTGTGGCGTTGCACTGTCCGGCATCTGACCCAATTCACAAAGCAACCATCATCCCGCGCGGGCGCGCGCTTGGCATGGTGATGCGGCTGCCCGAGGGGGATCGTATCTCGCTGGCGCGTGACAAGATTCATGCTGATTTGCGGGTGGCTTGTGGTGGCCGTATTGCCGAAGAACTGATCTTTGGTAATGACAAGGTAACAACCGGCGCGTCATCGGATATCCGGATGGTAACAGACATGGCACGCCGCATGGTCACCGAATGGGGCATGTCGGATAAATTGGGCTTTCTTGCCTACAGCGCGGATGAACAAGAGGTCTTCCTTGGCCGGTCGGTTTCACAGCAAAAGAATGTTGCCGATGCCACTGCCTCGACGATTGATAATGAAGTGCGCCGGATTGTTGATGAGGCGTACAAGGATGCAACCAAGATATTGAAAAAGTTTGATGTCGAGCTTGAGCGTCTGGCACAAGGGCTGCTTGAATATGAAACGCTGGATGGCGACGAGATCAAAATCATCGTTGAGGGCGGCACATTGGTTCGCAAAGACGCCGAAGATACGCCGATCAACCAAAAGCCAAAGCGTAAATCACGGACAGGTCTTCCGGGTACCGGCCGGCCAAAAAATCCGGGTAGTGAACCTGCCTAGATTTCTGTCCGATGACCGCATCTAACGACCCGAAACTAGCCTATGAGGCGGCATTAAAACTGCCGCCTTTTTGCCAGCCAACATGGCTGCGTCCGATTATTACATCGCGCGGCGGCTACCGTATTGCTGGCGGGGTTGCCAGCTTTACCCAGCTTGATGTCGTGATGGCTGACGGGAATGGCGGATATTGTGCCAGCCGGATGTCATCAGATCAGCTGCTTGCCGATGCGGATGATCGCAATCTTGCCAGTGCTGCCCTTGACCGGATTACCGCCGCACGCCCGCAATATGCCGGTCTTGATATGGGGCGGGCACATCTGATGGGCGTGTTGAATGTGACCCCAGATAGCTTTTCTGATGGCGGTACTAATCTTTTGCCAGCAAAGGCGATTGCCGCGGGTAAGGCGATGGCGGCAGCCGGAGCATCGATCATTGATATTGGCGGCGAGTCTACCCGCCCGGGTGCAGCACCCATCAGCCGCAATCAAGAACTGGCACGAATTTTACCACCAATTACGGGGCTTTCCCGTGAGGCTATCTTAACCTCGGTTGATACGCGCCATGCGGTGGTGATGACGCGGGCTGTTTCAGCCGGAGCCGCGATTATCAATGATGTTGAGAGCTTGCAGGGCGAGGGTGCATTAGAGGCGGCAGCAAAAAGCGGCGCACCAGTGGCGATGATGCATATGAAGGGCACGCCAGAAACGATGCAGCAGGATCCATATTATGATTTCGCACCGGTCGAGATTTATGAATTCCTGCGCGCGCGTGTCGAGGCGGCCATTGCGGCTGGGATTCCAGCAGCGTCAATCGCGATTGATCCGGGTTTTGGCTTTGGCAAAACAGTGGCGCATAATCTAGCACTGGTGAATTGGTTGTCGCTGTTTCATGGGCTGGGGGTTGTGGTGCTTTTTGGTGCTAGCCGCAAATCGTCAATTGCAAAAATATCTGCTGGTGAACCCGCTGATGCGCGGCTTGCCGGATCATTGGCGCTGGCAGCCGCGGCATGGCGCCAAGGCGCACAGATTATTCGTGTACATGATGTTGGCGAAACGGCACAGGCATTGGCAGTTGAGGCGGCGTTAAGGGCGACGGATAACTAGCTGCCGGTTTGTTTTTGTGCGCTTGTGAAATAGGGTCAAGCTATTCTATCCTAGGCCCTGGAGCGGCCACACCGCGCGTAGCTCGTTAGAAATGTGACAATCTGAATAACAGGGGAACATCATGGCAGGATTATTCGGCACCGATGGTGTTCGGGCGCGCATTAATACAGGGCCAATGACTGCCGAGGCGGTTGTAAGGCTGGCTTTGGCCGCCGGGCGCTGGTTTGCTGATCATAATGACCGCTCGAGTAACGCCCGCCCCATTGTGGTTATTGGCAAGGATACGCGGCTATCTGGCTATATGCTGGAATCGGCGATGGTTGCAGGCTTTACCTCAATCGGGCTTGATTGCCGGTTGCTTGGCCCGATTCCCACGCCTGCGGTGGCGCATCTGACGCGCTCACTGCGGGCCGAACTGGGGGTGATGATATCTGCCAGTCACAACCCGCACCATGACAATGGTATCAAGCTGTTTGGCCCAGACGGGTTTAAACTTGATGATGACATCGAAGCTGGGATATCGGCCTTGGCAGCAGGGTCTATTGAACTTGCTAATGCGCCGGACCTTGGCCGTGCCCGACGGATGCTGGACTCGGTCGGACGCTATGTCGAATTTGCGAAATCTACATTGCCTGGCCGCACCCGTCTCGATGGGCTAAAGCTGGTGGTGGATTGCGCCAATGGCGCGGCCTATCGCACTGCACCTGACACTCTTTATGAGTTGGGCGCCGAAATTGTGCCGCTATCAGTATCGCCCGATGGTTTTAACATCAACGAGAATTGTGGTGCAGTGCATCCGCAGATGATGGCGACCGCCGTTGTTGCGCATGGCGCGGATGCTGGTATCTGTCTTGATGGTGATGCCGACCGTTTGATCATGGCTGATGAAACGGGAAAGATCATTGATGGTGACCAAATTTTGGGCTGTCTTGCGCTTGCCATGCAGGAACGTGGTAAACTTGCCAACGCGGCGGTGGTTGGTACGGTGATGAGTAATCGCGGCCTTGAAACCCGGCTTGGCGCTGCTGGAATTACCCTGCACCGCGCCGCAGTTGGAGATCGCTATATTCTGGAAAAGATGCGTCAAAACGGGCTTAACCTCGGCGGCGAGCCGTCGGGTCATGTGCTGATGACCGACTTTGCCCGGTCAGGTGACGGCCTGTTAACCGCACTGCAAATGCTGACCTTGTTGAAAACCAGCGGTAAAAAAGCCAGTGCGCTGTTCAACAGTTTCACCCCGAATCCGCAACGTCTGGAAAATTTGCGCGGGATTGATCCGGCGGTGCTTGATGATGAAAGCCTGCAGCGTGATCTTGCCAAGATTGATGAGGGCTTGAACGGCAAGGGGCGCATTTTGGTCCGCCCTTCTGGCACTGAAACATTGGTTCGGGTGATGGCTGAGGCTGATAATGAAGCGCTTTTGAACGAGGTAATGACAGCGTTAATTTTGCGCATCAAAGCCGAAGTGAAGTAAAATCACTATATATCAATAGGTTAAATTATAGGAATATATTTCCCTTACGGCTTTCTTCAGTATGTTGACTTAAACTATGATTTTGTGCGATCCCTTTCGACGGGTCGCCATCCCCCAACGGGTGGTCAAATTTGAGCGCGAGAACGTGTTATGACAACATATGCCAAGCCGGCAATCCGTCCGGTTATGCCGTATTTTTCATCTGGGCCAACAAAGAAACGCCCCGGATGGTCACCAGCCTCACTGAACGATGCCTGCACTAGCCGGTCGCATCGCTCCAAACCAGCAATAAGCAAAATCAAAGAAGCAATGAAGCTCGCCCGCGAGGTTCTTGGCCTGCCTGATGATTACCGCATTGGTATTGTGCCGGGGTCTGATACTGGCGCCGTCGAAATGGCGATGTGGTCATTGCTTGGGGCCCGCGGCGTCGAGGTTTTGGCGTGGGAAGCCTTTGGCAAGGATTGGGTCACCGATGCTGTCAGCCAGCTAAAGATTGATCCGGTCGTCCGTGTTGCGCCTTACGGGCAGCTGCCTGACCTCAGTGCAGTTGATTTCAATAATGACGTGATTTTCACTTGGAACGGTACCGCTGCCGGTGTCAAGGTGCCAAATGGTGACTGGATACCGGACGACCGCGCCGGTCTGACAATTGCCGATTCAACATCGGCCTGCTTTGCCATGGATCTGCCGTGGCACAAGCTTGATGTCGTGACCTTCAGCTTTCAGAAATCGCTTGGTGGTGAGGGTGGGCATGGTGTGCTGATCCTTTCGCCGCGTGCAGTTGAACGCTTGGAAACGCATACCCCATCATGGCCGGTGCCAAAGCTGTTCCGGCTCACCTCAAAAGGCAAGTTGAATGAGGGGATTTTTGGTGCCTCAACGATCAATACCCCGTCAATGCTGGTGATCGAGGATGCGGTTGACGCCTTGGGCTGGGCAAAATCAATTGGCGGTTTGCCAGCGTTGATTGCGCGGTCCGAGGCCAGCCTTGCTGCGGTCAAGGCGTGGGTAGAGACCACACCTTATTTTGGCTTTTTGGCTGAAGATCCGGCAACAATATCGAATACCGGTATCACACTGTCGATCATTGATCCGTGGTTTGTCAGCCTTGATGACGCTGAAAAAAAAGCGGTTGCGGCGCGCCTTGATCAACGTCTACAGGACGAGGGTGTCGCCATGGATGCGGCATCTTACCGTGATGCGCCTCCGGGTTTGCGGATTTGGGCTGGCCCGACCGTCGAGCCAAGTGACATCGAGGCGTTGTTGCCGTGGCTTGATTGGGCATATGCAGAAATTCGGCAGGTTGCATTGGCGGCAGCTTAAATCGGTTCACGTAATTTTCAATATTGCTGCGTGCGTAAGATCACTCCAATGAGCCGCGCGCAGTCCTGCCCTTTCATACGGGCTTTTTATTAATGAGATGAGATGATGCCAAAAGTACTGATCAGCGACAAGCTAAGCCCTTATGCCACCAAGATTTTTGAGGAACATGGTATTGAGGTTGATGTAAAACATGGCCTGACACCAGACGAATTAAAGGCCATTATTGGCGATTATGATGGTCTGGCAATCCGGTCGGCGACCAAGGTTACGCGTGAAATTCTGGATGCGGCGACAAACCTCAAGGTTGTTGGCCGTGCGGGTATCGGGGTCGATAATGTCGATATTGCCGCCGCAACCAAACGCGGCGTGATCGTCATGAATACGCCGCATGGTAACTCGGTCACAACGGCCGAGCACGCGATCACCATGATGCTGGCGTTAGCGCGGCAAATCCCTGATGCGAACGCATCTACGAAGGCTGGTAAGTGGGAAAAATCTCGCTTTATGGGAACAGAAATCACCGGCAAAACGCTTGGTCTTATTGGCTGTGGCAATATCGGTACGATTGTTGCTGAACGTGCGCAGGGGCTGAAAATGCGGGTTATCGGTTATGATCCCTATCTAAGCTCAGAAAATGCAACGCGGCTTGGCATTGAAAAGCTGGAACTAGACGAGTTGCTGGCGCGGGCTGATTTTATCACCCTGCATACGCCATTAACCGATGCGACCCGCAATATCATTAGTGCTGATGCGTTAAATAAGACGAAAAAAGGCGTGCGGATTATCAATTGCGCGCGCGGCGGCCTTGTTGATGAATTGGCGATGGCGGCGGCATTGACCAGCGGTCATGTTGCTGGTGCGGCCTTTGATGTGTTTGAGGTTGAGCCGGCTACCGACAATGTGCTGTTCGGCTTTGATAACGTGATTGCAACGCCGCATCTTGGCGCCAGCACGACCGAAGCACAGGAAAAAGTCGCGCTTCAGGTGGCTGAACAAATGTCTGATTATCTGATCAAGGGCGCGGTCACAAACGCGCTAAACATGGCGTCAGTCTCGGCCGAGGAGGCGCCAATCCTGAAACCATATATGGCACTTGGCGGCTTGCTGGGGGCGTTTCTGGGGCAGGTGGAATCGGATGGCGTAACCGCCGTGGTGATCGAGCTGGATGGCAAGGCATCATCACTGAATCCGGAACCGGTTGTTGCCACAACCTTGGCTGGGTTGCTGGGGCCAGCAATGGAATCGGTCAATATGGTGAACGCGGCGGCTGTGGCATCGGCAAATGGCATCGCGGTCTCGACAATACGCCATGATCGGCAATGCGATTATGAGACACTGCTTCGGGTAACGATCTCGCATAAATCGGGTGATCGTACGATTGCCGGAACGTTGGTCGGCGGGAATAAGCCACGTATCGTTGAGGTGCAGCATATTGCGGTCGAGTCTGACTTTCCAGCCAGCCTTTTATATCTGCGCAACTATGACAAGCCGGGCTTTATCGGTGACCTTGGCAGTCTTTGCGGCAAGAACGGGGTCAATATTGCGACCTTTCACCTTGGCCGGCGCGAGGCTGGCGGCGAGGCGATTGCGCTGGTCGAGATTGATGGCGGGTTGCCGGATACGATGTTGCCGGAAATTCGTGCACTTGATCAGGTGGTGCGGGCTGATGCGCTGCATTTTGCGCAGGATCTATAAACGCCTAAATCCGGATAGGGGCAAGGTTGCAGTCTTGGATGGTGCATCTTTTGGCATCGCCTCGTAAAACCCCATGTTTTATGCCATGTCTTATGTCATGCCTTATGCCGTCATGTCTCATAGCGTCATGCCTTATGCCATCTTGTTTGGGGATATAGACGGGCGCTAGGTGTCAGAAATTAACCGGCTTGGGGGGCAAGGCACCGTTGCCTTTGCCGCGCAAACTCTGCTATAACCTGCCGCGGTTCATGCGGCCCGTCGGCATGATCTATGGTTTCACGGTAGACGCGCATTATCTGTTGCAATCACTGCAGCTGTTAGACGTCTGCTCTGGTTTCGATCTTGCTGTCGATCCCCGCATAGGGACAAAGGGTTTTGCATGACAAATGTAGCAGTTATCGGTGCGCAATGGGGCGATGAAGGCAAAGGCAAGATTGTCGATTGGCTGTCAAGTCGTGCTGATGTTGTTGTCAGATTTCAGGGTGGTCACAATGCTGGCCATACACTGGTGATCGACGGTGTTGAATATAAATTGTCATTGCTGCCATCCGGGATTGTGCGGCCGGGAAAGCTGTCGGTTATCGGTAATGGCGTGGTCATTGATCCGGCGCATTTGCTAAAAGAAATTGGCATTCTGCGTGATCAGGGCGCGGTGATTAGCCCATCTAGCCTGCTGGTTTCAGAATCTGCGGCGCTGATCCTGCCGGTTCATCAGGCGGTTGATGCTGCGCGTGAGGCGCTTCGTGGCGCTGCAAAAATTGGTACAACCGGACGCGGCATTGGCCCGGCTTATGAAGATAAGGTTGCGCGGCGTGCGATTCGTCTTGGCGATCTGGCGTCGGATGATGTGATGTCGGAAAAGCTGGCGGCGCTTGTTGCGCATCACAATGTCTGGCTTGCCGCCGCGGGTCAGCCGCTTGCCGATGCCGATAAGATGAAGGCCGATCTCGTTGCGATGCGCGATGAATTGCTGTCTTACACCGGCCAAAGCTGGCGCTGTCTTGCGGATGCACGGGTGGCAAATAAACGGGTGCTGTTTGAGGGTGCACAAGGCGTCATGCTTGATATCGATCATGGCACTTATCCGTTCGTGACCTCCAGCAATACAGTGGCAGGTCAGGCGGCCACCGGATCAGGCACTGGTCCAACAGATATCGGCTTTGTTCTTGGTATCACCAAAGCCTATACAACCCGCGTTGGCAGTGGCCCGTTCCCGACCGAGGATTTTGGCACTGATGGCGACCGGATGGGCGAAAGAGGCCGTGAATTTGGAACCGTCACGGGTCGCAAACGGCGGTGCGGCTGGTTCGATGCGGTAATGGTACGCCAAGCGGGCCATGTTGCGGGCATTAGCGGCATGGCATTGACCAAGCTGGATGTTCTTGACGGATTTGAAACCTTAAAGATTTGTGTTGGCTATAAGGTTGAAGGTAGCGATACCGTAATGGATTACTTCCCCTCAGATGCAGGCGCACAGGCCGCATGCAAACCGGTCTATGAGGAAATGCCCGGTTGGTCAGACAGCACCTATGGTGCGCGCAGCTGGGCCGAATTGCCGGCCAATGCGGTGAAATATATCCGCCGTGTCGAAGAATTGACAAAGCTGCCGGTGACGTTGCTGTCAACTAGCCCCGAGCGTGACGATACGATTCTGGTTAAAGACCCGTTTGAGGGCTAACTAGCCTCGCTGTGATGCGGCAATAGCTGTAATTCTTCGGCCTTGTCGCGAACCGCCTTTTGCAGCTTTTCAAAGGCGCGCACCTCGATCTGGCGGATCCGTTCACGGCTGACATCGAACTCAGCAGCGAGGTCTTCTAGGGTCAGCGGCGGCTCTGCCAGCCTGCGGGCTTCGAGAATGCGTTGTTCGCGCGGGTTCAATCCCTGCATCGCCACCACCATCAGATCGCGGCGGGCGCCATATTCTTCCTGTTCGGCAAACGTGGTTTCCTGATCAGTGCTGTCATCCTCTAGCCAGTCCTGCCATTCGCCGCTGCCTTCACCATCGCGGCTTAGAGGCAAGTTCAGCGACCGGTCATTGCCCGCCATACGCTGATTCATCGAGATAACCTCGGCTTCGGACACGTCAAGCTGGGTGGCAATCTGGGTAACCTGTTCTGGTTTCAGATCACCATCATCAATGGCCTGAATTTGGCCCTTTATCCGGCGCAGGTTGAAAAACAGCTTTTTCTGACCGGCTGTCGTGCCAATTTTGACCAGCGACCATGACCGGAGAATATATTCCTGAATCGCTGCCTTGATCCACCACATCGCATAGGTAGCCAGCCGAAACCCCTTTTCCGGTTCGAACTTTTTGACCGCATGCATCATGCCAAGATTGCCCTCAGAAATCAGATCGGCAACTGGCAGCCCATAGCCGCGATAGCCCATCGCAATTTTGGCAACAAGCCGCAAATGGCTGGTAACCAGCTTGTGCGCGGCCTGAACGTCCCCTTTTTCTTTCCATGATTTGGCAAGCATATATTCTTCGCCCGGTTCCAGCATTGGAAAGGCGCGAATTTGCTCAAGATAGCGTGAAAGGTTGCCATCAGGACTTAGCGCGGGAAGCGTTGCTTTTGCGACCATCTTTATCTCTCCTCTGTATTCGAACTCAAAACATCGTCGGGGGGCACCGAAATCAGCCACCCATGCGGCGATCACAAACAGATTTCCACGAAAAAATTTAACCATTTAAACGCGGCCAGATTAAGGCTGTTTTTTGCAAAAGTCTTTTTCAATAATTCTAATTTTCGCACATATACGGGCTTTAAAAAGAATAATTACCCATAAAATGAGCAAAAATAAAGCCTATTCAGATGGGTGGGTTTTGCCGGTAGCGCGATCCGAAACCGTGCGGTCCATCAGTGCTAAAAGTGCCGCCATATCATCGGGAAGCGGTGTTGCAAACTCTAGAGGCTCGCCGGTGATCGGATGGGCAAACCCAAGATGTGCAGCGTGCAATGCCTGCCGTCCAAAGGCGCGCATTTGCGACAGGCCGGTGCGTGCCAGATTATCTGGCATCTGACCGGCGCGTGGCGCCCGCCCATATAGCGGGTCGCCAATTACCCCATGGCCAATATGCGCCATGTGAACACGAATTTGATGTGTCCGACCAGTTTCCAGACGGCATTCGATATGTGATCCAAACGGGGGAAAGCGGCGCAGCAATTGCCAATGCGTTACGGCATTGCGCCCTTTTGTCGTGACGGCTTGGCGTTTGCGATCAAAGCTGGCGCGGCCAATCGGCTGGTCAATAATGCCGTCACGTTCAACATTTGTGCCCCAGACAAGTGCCTGATACCGCCGGTCAAGATCATGCGCGGCAAACATTCCGGTCAGGCCATGATGCGCCGCATCGGTTTTGGCAACAACCATGGTGCCAGAGGTGTCCTTATCAAGGCGATGGACGATGCCCGGCCGCATAACCCCGCCAATGCCGGTAAGCGATGGCCCGCAATGTGCAATCAACGCATTGACCAATGTGCCGGTTAACGAGCCGGGCGCCGGGTGAACCACGAGGCCGGCTGGCTTGTCGAGGACAATCAGATGCGCATCCTCAAAAAGTATATTCAGCGCGATATTTTCCGCTTTTGGCACGGCGTCGACAGGTGGCGGTAAAATCAACAGATAGGTCGCGCCGGGTTTGACCGGTGCCGATGGATCGGTTAGGGTGCGGCCATCTTCGCTAAGCTGCCCGTCAAGGATCAGCGCCTTAATCCGGCTGCGTGACAATGGCTGGCTTGGCGTGCCAAAATGGGCTGTCAGAAACCGGTCAATGCGGTCTGCGGGAACATCGTCAGCGGCAAGATGAACGAGACGGGTTGATGGATCATCAGAGGAATAGGTCATGGATCAGGACAATAACGTAAAACCGGCCACTACAACAGTCCCCCAATCATCTGAAATGGCAGCAGAGGCACCATCCGCGGTGGTGCGCAATCTTGGCTTGATAAAGGCGATGGCCATTATCATGGCGGTGCTGATTGTTGCCGCGCTGGTGGTGATCATTGTGACCATTTACAGCCGTCTGACCGCAGCCAGTTCGGCCAAGGCAATTCAGCAGACCGAACTGACCATTCCGGCTGACAGCAAAATTACTGGTGCCAGCCTTGGCGAAAAAGGGAAATTGCTCGTGATCATCGAGGATAAAACAGGCCAACAATTATGGCAGCTTGATGCGTCAGGTAAAATCCAGAGGAAAACCCGCATTATATCGGCCCAATAGGCCAACAAAATGCGCCAATGATGACCGGACCTAGAGACCGAGATCTGATTTTGCGGATAATAACAGCCGTTCCAGCGGCATATCAGTAAAGCTCCAAACATCAAATCCAAGTACCAGTGGCAATAGATAATAGCGCAGGATAAACAGGATCAGGGCGGCATAAAGCGGCACCAAACGAGTGATGATAAAATGTGGCTTGACCAGTTTGATCACCGCATGGATCGGCGCATTTATGCCGCGCAATATCCGCAATAGGCCAAAGGTGCTATCCTCATTCATCACGATGATCAGCAGAAAATGCGCAATGCTCGTCCACATCAGAACACCAAAAGGCAGGTCGATCAAAATGCCGATCGGTGGCGTGGTGGTTATCATGCGAGCAGATCCTAAATTGCTGGTAGCGGTGATATTTTTAGAATTCCACAATAAAAACCGAATATGCCATTTCGCGCAAGCCCAAGATATCGGATCGAACGCCGCGCTTGCCTCGAAATCGCACCCGCTCCAAAGGTGATCATCGTCAAACTCGATCGATGACAGCCACGCTAGCGCGGCGCGCCTGCCTTTTATTCATCGGAAATGATCGAGGGCTGGCATATTGCGGCAAAAAAAGATACATATGGGCGGGATAGATATTGGCCGTACGCAGTCCCGGATTTTGTCCAGTGCTGCCGCCCAATCATCTGACGCCAATCACTAGTTGAACCTCGTCGAGGCCGGGAAAAGGACGCAAAAATCATGGCAAGCCATCAGTATGTTTATGTAATGAATCGCTTAAGCAAGGCTTGGCCCGGTGGTAAGGAAGTTCTGAAAAATATCAGCCTGTCATTCCTGCCCGGTGCCAAAATTGGTGTCTTGGGCTTGAACGGGTCTGGTAAATCAACATTGTTGAAAATCATGGCGGGTATCGAGACCGAATTCCAAGGCGAGGCTTGGGCCGCCGATGGGATTAAGGTTGGTTATCTGGCGCAGGAGCCGGAACTGAATCCATCATTGGATGTGGCGGGGAATGTGCTGGCCGGCATGGGGCGCGCGAAACAGCTGGTCGACCGGTTTAACGAGGTTAGCGCGAAATTTGCCGAAGAAATGACCGATGATGAAATGAATGCAGTCATCGCTGAACAGGCGGAACTCCAAGAAGAAATTGACGCGATTGATGCGTGGGATCTCGAGCGCAAGGCCGAAATCGCGATGGATGCGTTGCGGGTGCCGCCGGGCGACGCCGACGTAACAAAACTGTCGGGTGGTGAAAAGCGCCGTGTTGCGCTGTGCCGCGCCTGATATGCTGCTGCTTGACGAGCCGACAAACCATCTGGACGCCGAGTCTGTTGCCTGGTTGCAGAAGTTTTTGCATGACTTCCCCGGCACGGTTGTGACGATTACGCATGATCGCTATTTCCTTGACGAGGTTGCTGGCTGGATTCTTGAACTTGATCGCGGTGCTGGTATTCCCTATGAGGGTAATTATTCGGGCTGGCTTGAGCAAAAGCAGAAGCGGCTTGAGCAGGAAGGCCGGGCTGATGATGCGCGGGTTAAATCATTGTCGCGTGAACTGGAATGGGTGCGCGCGGCACCAAAGGCGCGTCAGGCCAAGTCAAAGGCGCGGATTAATGCTTATGAAAAGCTGCTTGCCGATGATCAGCAGCGCCAAGTTGATGTGGCGCGAATTTCAATTCCGGCAGGCCCGCGCCTTGGCGATGTGGTGATCAATGCAAATGGTCTTCGCAAGGCTTTTGGCGATAGATTGTTAATTGATGATCTGTCATTCCGTTTGCCGCCGGGCGGTATTGTCTATGTCGGCCAATTCAATTTTAAAGGTGGCGACCAGCAAAAGACCGTCGGCCAGCTGTCCGGCGGTGAACGCAACCGCGTGCATTTGGCACGTATGCTGAAATCAGGCGCTAACCTTCTGCTGCTTGACGAGCCAACCAACGATCTTGATGTTGATACGCTGCGGGCCCTTGAAGAGGCGCTTTTGGAGTTTGCCGGCTGCGCTGTTGTGGTCAGCCACGACCGCTGGTTCCTTAACCGGATTGCAACCCATATTCTGGCATTTGAAGGCGATAGCCATGTTGAATGGTTTGAGGGCAATTACGAAGCCTATGAAGCCGATAAAAAGCGCCGTCTTGGGGCTGATGCTGATCGGCCAACACGGATCAAATATAAACCGATTTCACGCTAGATGAGTGCCCAATCCAGCCGGTTTTTCCGGCTGGACGCTTTTCGATACCATAAAGCGGGCGTGACATTAGCGGGATTGGCGGCGTTCTTTCATGGCCTCAATCAGTGCGGAAAACCGGCCTTCATTTTTGCGGATAATGGCAATATTTTCCTGTTTTTGGGTCACCAACATCGAGATGTTCTCAATTTCGACATCGAGAACCTTTGCCGGTGCTGCACTGGGTGTGATGACGCGCCAGCCGACTGAAACTGGTGGGCGTTTGCCGGTGGCATCATTGAATGTACCGCGCACCAGCACCATCTTCTCGCCCTTTGCCTGACTGTCGATAGTGGTGAAATTCAGCCCCGATAATTGGTCGAAATTACGCACCACTGTACCAACCATCACATCGCGCATGGTCTGGATATAGGTGATGCGTTCCTGATCGGTGTCTCGAGGAATGACTCAAACTGATCGTCGGTTGTGCGGTTGTCGGTTGGCTTACCGATCTTGGCATTAATCCGGCCGGCCCGTCCCTGATAATAAAGCGAGCGGGTGCGGGCATACGGATCAAGCGAATTATATTTCACATCATTAAGGGGTTCAAACAGGTTTGCGCGCTGGGCAACAACGGCTACCGGGGTGCGCAATGACTGCATGGTCCCAATCGAACTGCCGGCTTTCAGGAACGACATCGGGTTCGTCACCCCATCAACAATCCGCCCGGTCAGGCTGCGGCTTGTGTTGGGGCCGAGCAGCGGTACCATCAGATAATTGCCTTCAGGCACATCAAATGACGCCAATGTCTGGCCAAAATCCTGTTCCTTCACCGCCTTTGGGTTCTCGGTCAGGTCAATCAGGCCGAGTGTCAGGCTGTTAATAGTAAAATGTATCGCTGAAAGTCCGGCATTTTCAAACCGGCCTTGCAGGGTTGAATTGAATGTGGTGGCGGGAAGCCCCGTCCAGTCAACGTGATTGTCAATGGCACGGCGTCCAGCCATTGGCATGAGCTTTCGATAGCTGCTAGCCGCTGGTTCCAGCAGATGTGTGTCAACCGCCATGTTAAAGGCAAAGGCTTTCCGATTGGATGCTTCATAGGGGTCACGCTGGTCGGTACGTTCGGTCTCGGGAACAGAACTACACGCAGCCACGACGATCATTGCCATCAACGGCAAAAGGCGGGCTTTGCGTGCGATGTTTTCTGGTGATGCAAACATAATGATCTGTCCACGGTTTTGGCTGGGTATATGCAACATATCGCAATAAACCCAGAATGCAAAAATGATTCGGCAGCCATGATCGGCTTATCTAGCCAAACCTTAAAAAATAAGTGCCACGGATCGCCCTATTGCGATTGACCGGACCAGCCCTATTTGCGAGTTTTAGGGCATCATGAACGAAGTTATAAAAACACCATCCAGTCCCTGGCTTGACGGGCTGAACACGGCGCAAAGAGAGGCTGTGCGAACCCTTGACGGCCCGCTTTTGGTTTTGTCGGGTGCCGGCACCGGTAAAACCCGTGTTCTAACCTCGCGGCTAGCCGAGCTTGTGGCAAGTGGTACGGCAAAGCCGTGGAATATTCTGGCGGTAACCTTTACCAATAAGGCGGCGCGCGAAATGAAAATGCGGGTTGCCAGTCTGGTTGGCCCGATGGCCGAACAGGTTTGGCTTGGTACATTTCATGCGCTGGCCGCCAAGATGCTGCGCCGCCATGCTGACTTGGTCGGCCTGCGGTCTGATTTCACCATTCTTGATACTGATGATCAGATACGGCTGCTTAAACAATTGATGGACGCCGAAGATATTGATCCAAAACGCTGGCCCGCAAGGATGCTTGGCGGGGTTATCCAGCGCTGGAAAGATCGCGGCTTACCGCCCGAAAAAGTCGGGCTTGCCGAGGCGGGGGATATTGCCAATGGGCGGGTTCGATCGCTGTATGAACGTTATCAGGCGCGCCTGATCGCGCTAAACGCCGTTGATTTCGGTGATTTGTTACTGCATATGCTGAGCATCTTTACCGCCCATGCAGATGTGTTGGCGGAATATCAGAATCGGATAACTCATATTATGGTGGATGAGTATCAGGATACTAATGTCGCGCAGTATTTATGGCTGCGGTTGCTGACAGGTAACCGTAATAACCTGTGCTGCGTTGGTGATGATGACCAGTCAATCTATGGGTGGCGCGGCGCTGAGGTTGGCAATATTTTGCGCTTTGAGAGTGATTTCAGCGGCGCGAAAACGGTGCGGCTTGAAGAGAATTATCGTTCGACCGGGCATATTCTTGCAGCTGCGTCTAAAATCATTGCGCATAATGAAACGCGGCTTGGAAAAACGCTTTTTACCGCGTCAGGCGATGGTGAAAAGCTGCGCGTTAATGGGTATTGGGACCAAACGCGTGAATTTGAAGAACGGTTTATCGCGATTGGTCTGCCATATCGGGTGGTTGGGGCGCGGTTTTATGAGCGCGCCGAGATACGTGATGCGGTGGCTTATTTGCGGCTGATTGCCCAGCCATCTGATGATCTTGCTTTTGAGCGCATTATCAACACGCCGAAACGCGGGCTTGGCACGGCCAGTTTGCAGGCGGTGCATATTCAGGCGCGGGCATCTGACAAACCGCTTTTGGCGGCGGCAATTGATCTGGTGCAAACTGAAGAATTACGCCCTGCAGCCCGAAATACGCTGCATAGTTTTGTGCAGGATATCAAACGCTGGCGCGATCTTGCGGGATCGGTTCATCAGGGTGACCTTGCCAAAATGGTGCTTGATGAGTCCGGCTATACAAAAATGTGGCAGCTTGATAAATCTCCAGATGCCGAGGGCAGGTTGGAGAACCTAACCGAATTGATCAATGCGATGCAGGATTTTGACTCGCTACAGGGCTTTCTCGAACATATCGCCCTTGTCACTGATGGCGATGCCGACCCTGAACATGGCGAGGTGACATTGATGACGTTGCACGCGGCAAAGGGATTGGAATTTGACGCGGTCTTTTTGCCCGGGTGGGAAGAAGGGGTTTTCCCCAGCCAACGGACCATGGATGAAAATGGCGCTGTCGGATTGGAAGAAGAACGCCGCCTTGCCTATGTAGGCATTACCCGGGCGCGGCATGATCTTTTTATCAGTTTCGCCAATAGCCGCCGGATTCACGGGCAATGGCAATCGTCGATACCGTCGCGATTTGTGCAGGAATTGCCTCGTGAAAATATAATCGAGGATCTGGCGCAAGGCATGGGGCTTGGCCGGGTCAGTGCGCCGCAACTTGGCGATAACGGCAGTAACGGATTTGGTGGCTTTGCTGTTGGTGGGTACGGCGCAGGCTGGCGGCGCATGGAAGCACGGCGCGCACAGCCGGCCGAGGGCGGCTGGGAACCGGCAAATAACAAAACCGAATTCACTATCGGCGATCGGGTGTTTCACCAGAAATTCGGCATGGGAAATATTTTGACGATTGATGGTGATAAGCTATTGATTGCCTTTGATAAAGCTGGCCATAAAAAAGTAGTTTCAGGATTTGTGAGTAAACCATGACAGCACTTCAATCGGCGGCGCTATCACTGCCAGCACGGCTGGATGACAAGGCAATGGCGGTATTTGAGCTGGTCTTCAGCGAGCTTTTGGACAGTGTTGCCACCTCGCACCAGCGAGATGATAATGGCGACTGGCACATTGAGGCATTGTTCGAATACGCCCCGGATGCGGCGGTGATTGATAGTCTGCTAGCACCGCTCTATCAGCAACAGGGAATTACGCCTGTGCCAATTATTGTGGTGCCGGTTGAAACGCGTGACTGGCTGGCCGAAAATCGGGCCGCCTTTCCGCCGTTGCATATCGGCCGGTTCTGGATTTATGGCAGCCATGTCACCCAGCCTCAGCCACCGGCCAGTTTGCCCCTGCTGATTGATGCTGCGTTGGCGTTCGGATCTGGAACCCATCCAACGACCGAGGGCTGCTTGCGGGCGATGCAGATGATCCGCAATAGTGCCCCACGGCGGTTGCTGGATATGGGGTGTGGCTCGGCAATCTTGGCCATGGCTGGGGCGCGTCTATGGCCGTCATGCCAGATTGTTGCAGCCGACAATGATCCAGTTGCCGTGCGTGTTGCGGCGCGGAACCGTGCGCTGAATGCGATTTCACCAGCTAAAATGCGGCTGGCGGTTTCGCATGGCTTTGGCAGCCGGATTGTGTGCAATCAGGCGCCGTATGATTTGGTGCTGGCGAATATTCTTGCAGGGCCACTGAGCCGGATGGCGCCCGATCTTGTGCCGCGGCTTGCGCCGGATAGCTGGTTGATTTTATCCGGCATTTTGAACCGGCAGGCGCGATCTGTCGAGGTTGCATACCGGGCGCAAAATATGCGGGTTTGGCACCGGATCTGTCTTGGTGATTGGACCACGATTATTATGCGGCCAGCCGCCGCCGGCACAATGCCCCAGCTTTGGCGTGGAGGCGCGTAAATTGTGAGCCAGCAGCATGAAACCCATAACAAGCGGTTGAAATTACTGCGCGCAGCCATTGCTGACGCTGGATTACACGGTTGGATCATTGGCCGTGAGGATATGTATCAGGGCGAGGAGGTTCCAGCTGGCGACGAACGTCTTGCCTATCTATCTGGCTTTACCGGATCGGCAGGGTTTGCCGTGGTGCTTGCTGATCGGGCAGGGCTGTTCAGCGACGGCCGTTATAGCTTGCAGATGGCGGCGCAAACCGACCCTGCTATCTGGCAATGCTGTACACTTCCCGACACGACTTTTGAAGATTGGTTGAAAACGGTCACGTTGCCCGAAGCTGCGGTGATCGGGGTTGATGGACGCCTGATTACGGTATCACTGTTCCGGCGGATGGAACGCGCAGTGTTGGCGGCGGGGGCGAATTTAGTCTGTCATGGGGAAAATTTGCTCGACCCATTATGGCCTGATCAGCCAGCGATGCCGCCTGCTGCAAGCTGGCAGATGCCGGTTGAGCTTGCTGGTAGAGCGGTTGCCGACAAAATTAATGATCTGGCAGCGCAGCTGAATGCCAAGGATTGTGATGCGGTTTTGTTGACCCGTGTGGATACGGTCAATTGGCTGGTCAATATGCGGGGTGCGGATCTGCCTTGTACGCCGGTCAATCTGTGTTTTGCCTTTTATCATAGGCAAGCGGGATTGTGTCTATTTGGTGATAGCGCGCGGCTGACCCCGGTAATCGGTAGCGACATCAGCGTTGCCCCGCTTGGCGAATTGCCAGAACGGCTTGGCAAGCTAGGCGAGGGGCGTTTGATGATCGACCCTGACAGCCTGCCGCGGATGCTGTTTGATCAGATTGTCGCAAGCGGCGTGAAAACACTTGAAACCGATTGCCCGCTCACCGCGACAAAAGCCTGCAAAACGCCAGCTGAACTTGACGGGTTTCGGGCTGCACATAGGCGTGACGGTGTGGCGATGGTCGAATTTTTGTGCTGGCTTGATCAGGCGGTTGCGGCATCTCCGGCGACCTATAGCGAAACTGAAATCGCCGCCAGATTACGTGCATTCCGTCACCAACAGGACGCGTTTTTGGCGCCCAGTTTTGATACGATTGCCGGATCAGGCCCAAATGGTGCGATTGTGCATTACCGCGCGATTGCCGGCGCCGATCGAAGGCTGGCGGCAGATGATGTGCTGTTGCTGGATTCGGGCGCGCATTACCGCGATGGCACCACCGATATCACCCGCACCATCGCCATTGGCAATCCGCCAGTTGGGGCGGTGAGCGCCTATAGCCATGTTTTGCGCAGTCATATTCATCTGGCAATGGCAAAATTTCCCGTCGGCACAATTGGCAGCCAGCTTGATGCGATCGCGCGTGCGCCGCTGTGGTCGGCACAATTGGATTTTGCCCATGGAACCGGTCATGGGGTTGGTCATGTGCTGTCGGTGCATGAGGGGCCGGCCAGCATTTCCAAGCGTGGTAAGGTGGCGCTTGAGCCCGGCATGGTGATGTCGAATGAACCGGGCTATTATAAAACAGGCGACTGGGGAATTCGCATTGAAAATCTTGTTGTCGTAACCGCATCATCGGCGGCGCAGTTCCTTGAGTTTGAGACGATCACCTTATGCCCGCTTGACCGCCGCCTGATTGATAAATCATTGCTGAGCGCGCCTGAAATTGCTTGGGTTGATGCCTATCACCGCGACGTATATGCGCAATTGCATCCGGCATTATCATCGGCGGCAGAAACATGGCTTGCCGCGGCGTGTCGCCCGCTATAGGCCCGCTAGGCAAGAATCAATCCCTGCCAATCAATCCCTGCCACATATCAATCCAGAGGTTTTGTTACCGGTTTCTTGCCGGCTTATGATTGATTAATCAGTGCTGAATAGCCGTCTTCATCCAACACGGTAACGCCGATTTCAGCGGCTTTTCGTGCCTTTGACCCTGCATCGGCGCCCGCCACCAGAAAATCGGTCTTTGCCGAGACTGTCCCTGCGACCCGCGCCCCCAGCGATTCCGCCTTGGCTTTGGCCTCGGCACGCGACATGCGCGCTAAAGTCCCGGTAAAGACAATTGTCTTGCCGCTGATCGGGCTGTTGTCGGCGGGGCGTTCGGGCGGCAGGATGGTCAACAGGCCGACCAGATCGACAATCAGTTGGTGCAGATCGCGGTTACCAAAAAAGCTGATGATATCATCGGCAACCGCGCTGCCAATCTGATCTATCTCGACCAGCGCCTGATGCGCTGCCTCAAGATCGGCGTCAGGATTGAGGGCTTTCAGCATCGCCTCGGCAGAGCCGTAATAGAGCGCCAATAACCGTGCGGTGGCCTGTCCGACTTGGCGTATTCCCAAGGCATAAATAAAGCGTTCAAGCCCAATTTCGCGGCGCGCTGCAATTGCTTGGAGCAGTTTCTTAATCGACAGCTCGCCATAGCCGTCAAGCGTCGCCAGCGCATCCGCCTTGTCATCAAGCCGAAAGATATCAGCCGGTGCCGTCACCCAGCCAAGCTCGATAAACTGTTCGATCTGTCGCGCCCCAAGCCCTTCGATATCGAACGCATCGCGTGCCACAAAATGCTTTAATCCCTCAAAAAGCTGTGCCGCGCAATTCAGCCCGCCAGTGCAGCGCCGTACCGCCTCACCGTCAGGCCGGATCGCTGGTGCGCTACAAACTGGACAATGGGTTTGGAACTCAAATGATTGCTCATCGCCGCTGCGCACGGTTTCGATCACGCGGACAATCTGCGGAATGACATCACCGGCGCGCTGGATCACCACGCGGTCACCGATCTTGATATCCTTGCGGGCGATTTCATCCTCGTTATGCAAGGTCGCGTTTGACACGATCACCCCGCCAACCGAAATTGGCGCAAGACGCGCCACCGGCGTTAAGGCACCGGTTCGTCCGACCTGAATATCAATCGCCATAATGACTGTTTCAGCCTGCTCGGCGGGGAATTTATGCGCAATAGCCCAGCGCGGCGCACGCGCAACCTGCCCAAGACGCTGCTGGTAATCATGCCGGTCAATTTTATAGACGACCCCATCAATATCATAAGGCAGATCAACCCGCTGGCTGCCAATCGCCTGATAGGTGGTGATTAGCGCGTCAACATCATCACAAAGCCGTGATAAGTCATTGACAGAAAACCCAAATTCCCGAAGCGCTTGGAGAAAATCCCAGTGGCTGTCGGCAATGCTGGCGCTGGCTTCGCCCATTGAATAGGCGAAAAATTGCAGATTACGCTGACCGGTGATGGTGGCATCTTTTTGCCGCAGCGATCCGGCAGCGGCGTTCCGTGGATTGGCAAATATCTTTTTACCAGCGTCAGTCTGGGCAGCATTAAGTGCCAGAAAATCCTGCCGGTTCATATACATCTCGCCGCGCACCTCTAAAACTGCTGGTGGTGATCCGCCAAGCTGTTTTGGCACGCTGGCAATTTGCATGACATTGGCGGTTACATCCTCGCCCTCGGCACCATCGCCCCTCGTTGCAGCCTGCACCAGCTGGCCATTTTCATAGCGTAGGCTGAGCGACAGGCCGTCAATCTTGGGTTCGGCAACAAATTGCGCCGCATCAGCATCAGCAAGCGATAGGAACTTGCGAACGCGGGTCACAAAATCCTCGATATCTGCATCGCTAAACCCGTTATTAAGCGACAGCATTGGCCGCACGTGCCGGACTTTGCCGAACAGGCTTTGTGCTGGCAGGGCGGCGCCAACGCGCTGGCTTGGGCTATCGGCCCGAACAAGCGCTGGAAAGGCAGCTTCAAGGGCGCGGTTGCGGGCGATTAGCCGGTCATAATCGGCGTCAGATATCTCGGGTGCATCATCCCCATGATAGAGCTGGTCATGGCGGCCAATTTCACCAGCAAGGGCGGCCAGCTCGCTGGCAGCTGAGGCCTGATCCATGCTGGCCGGATCGGCACTACCAAGGCGAAACACGCTATTTGCCATGATCTAGCCCCCGATCAGCGCAGCCGCTGCGGCGCGTGCTTCATCGGTCACTGTCTCACCTGCTAGCATGCGGGCAATTTCTTCGGTGCGTTCGTCATCGCTTAGGGCGACGGTCACGCTGACAACGCCGCTGTCGGTTGCTGTTTTGGCAATGCGCAAATGCTGGTTAGCACGGGCTGCTACCTGCGGTGAGTGGGTGATGACAAGGGTCTGGGTGGTGGCACCAAGCCGGCATAGCCGGTCACCAACCGCTGCGGCAACCGCGCCCCCAACGCCAGAATCAACCTCATCGAAAATCAGGCTTCTTGGGTGACTGCTTTCTTCCAGACAGACTTTTAACGCCAGTAAAAACCGCGCCAGCTCGCCGCCCGACGCAATCCGGTCAATCGGGCCAGCATTCATCCCCTGATTTGTGCTGGCCTCAAACCGAACTGCGGTGGTGCCGCGTGGCCCCCATTGGGCTTCGGCAAGCGGGCTGATGGCGGTGGTAAATTGAGCCCCTTCGAGTTTTAGGGGCGGCAATTCGGCGCGGACTGCCTGATCCAATTTTGCGGCGGCCTGCTTGCGGCTGGTTTCAAGCTGTCCCGCAATATCAAGGTAATAATCCTGCCATTTCTGCGCGGTTTCACCAAGACTGCCGAGGGCGCCCGACGAATCCTCGATCGCTGCCATCCGGTCGGTCAATGTCAGGTGGATTGCCGGTAATTCATCGGGGCTGCAACTATGTTTGCGGGCTTGCTGGCGTAATTCATGCAGGCGGTCATCGATTTGGTGCAACGCATTCGGATCAGCCTCAAGCGTATTGGCGGCAGATCGGATCGCGCTACTCGCCTCGCCAAGTTCGGCATCAGCGCGGATCAGCGCGTCTAAAGCCTGATCCAACTGGCCGCCAGCAAGCGGTGCGGCTTTTTCCAATGCTGCCAGCGCATGACCAAGTCTTGCTTGGGCGCCGGCGTCGCCAAAGACCGCATCTTCAGCCAACGCCAAGCTCTCGCCAATCTTGGTGACGTTGGCAAGCAGGGTTCGTTTGTTATTCAGCGTATCTTCTTCGCCGGTTTGAGGGGCGAGGCGGTCAAGCGCATCAACGGCATCACGCAGCCAGTCTTCGTCAGCTTTGGCCTGATCGAGCGCAGCCCGCGCCTCGTCAAGCGCTTTGCGAGCAGCGGTCCATTGCTGCCAGCCCTGTTTGGCCTGTGCCAAAAGTTCGTGATGTGCGCCGGCGCGGTCAAGCAGCGCCATATGGGTTGAAACATCAAGCAGGCCGCGGCCTTCAAATTGACCCTGTATCTCGACCAGCAAATCCCCGACCTGACGCAATAGCCCGATTGAAACGGCAATATCATTGATGCTGGCGGTTGATTTGCCGTCACTTTTTAACCGGCGGCGAAGGATCATCTCATCTTCCGGCATGATGCCGGCATCCTCGACGAGCTGCCATGCCGGATGCGTGGGTGGCAGGGTAAAGCTGGCGCTTACATGGGCTTGATCATGGCCTTGCCGGATCAGACTAAAATCGGCCCGACTGCCAAGCGCCAGCCCCAGCGCATCAAGCAGAATCGATTTGCCAGCGCCTGTCTCGCCGGTTAGCACCGTCAGCCCGGGTGCGAACTGCAGGGTCAATTGCTCGATCAAAACAATATTGGAAACAGTAAGCTTGTGTAGCATGGTCAGTTAAAAATATCAGAGATCACGTCAACGGATCGCTCCAGCACGCCTTTTTTGCCGGGCTTTTCCGGGTCGGCACGCAGGCTAGCTAGCCGTTCAGTCCAGACCGAGTCCGGATAGTTATATGCTGCAACCTCAAAGATGCGTTCCGACTGATCAGACAGGCCAAGCGCATAATAGGCCTCGGCGGTACGATAAAGCGCCTCGGGCACCTGATTGGTGGTATCGTACGTTTTGATCACAATATCAAAGCGGCGGATTGCGGCGGTATATTGCTGGCGTTTCAGATAAAACCGGCCAACCGCCATTTCCTTGCCAGCAAGATGCGATTTTGTCAGATCAATTTTCAGCTGACCATCACGCGCATAGATGCCTTGGGGAAAACGGCGCACCAATTCTTCAAACGCCGCAAGCGCCAATTTGGTCATTTCGGCGTCACGTTCCACATCAACGATCTGTTCGTAATGTGACAGCGCCCTTAGATAATAGGCATATTCAACCAGTGGGTCGGCAGGATTAAGCTCGACAAACCGGTCAAGCGCCGAAATTGCCCGCGAATATTGATTGGCTTGATAAAATGACCATGCGGCCATGATTTGGGCGCGAACGGCAAGGCTGGAATAGGGGTGTTGGCGCTCGACTTCCTCAAATTTAGGCGCAGCAGCTTTGGTGTCGCCGCTTACTGCCGTCGTCATCGCGTCGCGATACAGCACTTCAACCGGCTGTTCGACCTGTTCGACAATTTCGGGGCCGGACGAACATCCGGCCATAAAACAGCAAGCAGCAATCATCAGGAATTTCTTTTGACTGGTCACATCCGGCTCCGCTGACGGCTGATAAACAAAAGGGAACAGACTGGTTCCGATGCGCTAACAATAGCTGGATAAAACCTTACTGAAAAGAGCGCGATGCGCATGGATGCAAATTCATCCGCTTTTGATCAGTTCTTGGGCTGTTTTATTGTTAAATCGCGGGGTGGATAGGCACCGGCTGGCAGGTTATGCCATCGCTGCGGCAGCATATTCCGGCATTGCAAAGCTATCAGACCGGCTATGCTCGGATCCGGCCTCAATGACTTTATAGGCAGTCGGGTCATTCAGTAATGCGTGCACTAGTTTGGTGCTAAGCGCATGACCGGGGCGAAGCGCCGTCATCTTGGCCTTGATCGGCATACCAACAAGGAACAGGTCACCAAGGCAATCCAATGCCTTATGGCGTGCAAATTCACGCTCAATACGCAACCCGCCTTCGTTCAGGATTTCGCCATCATCAACAACCACAGCATTATTCAATGATCCACCAAGCGCGCGCCCGGCATTTTGCATCAATTCGACATCGCGAAGCTGGCAGAAGGTGCGGGCCGCGGCCAATTCGGTGGCAAAACTACCATCATGATGGGTGTAAATAAAACTTTGGTGACCAATCGCCCGATCATCAAATTCGATTTTGACGTCGATCTGTAACTGTTCAGCCGGCTCAAGCCGCGCCCATGCGCCGCAGTCAAGCTGTGCCTCAACGGGCTTTGTGACGATCATGTATTTGCGCCGCGCTGGCAGCAGCTCGATGCCAACATTATTCAACGCTTCTAGAACTGGCTGGCTGCTTCCGTCAAGAATAGGCGCTTCGGATGCGTCAATCTCGATCGTGGCATTGTCCAGTCCGACACCGGCGAATGCGGCCATCAGATGCTCGATTGTTTCCAGCGTGATGCCTTCGCTATTCACGATGCGGGTGCAGAGCCGCGCCTGTTCGGCATAACTGGCATGAGCGATGACTGTTTGCAATTGCCCGTCAACGTCAATACGGCGGAATTTAATCCCGCTATTCGCCGGAGCAGGGCAGATAGATACACGCACAAAGCGCCCTGAATGCAGGCCAATACCTTCTAGCTGTGCGACCTCGCGAACCGTTGTTTGAAACGGCTGGTCAACAAACCCGTTATAGGTGAGTGTATCAGGCATTGAACTGCGATCATTCTTTCGTTTCTGGCTAGCGTCAGGGGCGGTTCCCATGTACTAGATTTGTGCTTTGTGACGATCAGCCACGCCACGGATGGCTGGCTAAATAAAACCTGAGGAAAGATTACTCTTTTCCTCAGGTCAATCCAAATCACATTTGGTAACAGTTTGTAGCAATGGCACTGCCGCGCCATTGCTGTGTTTCTAGTTGGCTTGCCGGCGCAAAAATGCCGGAATATCTAGGTCGTCCTCATCGGCGTTTGGCGCTGCTGGCGCGGCCGTTGCAACGGCCTTATTGACCGCGTCTGCGCGTGATAAATCGAGGATTGAAACCGCGACTTCACTCTTGGGCGCACTCGTCTCTAACGAAGGCTCAGACTGGGTTTTCTGCACTGCTTCGGCAGGTTTGCTGACCGGCTTGCTTGACCATAATCCAGAGATTTTGTTGATCAGGCTTGCCGAGCGCGCAACCGGTGTTTCAACCGCTTCAGCAACGCTGTCTTCATCCGGCATTGCGATTGCCGCTGCTGGGATGAACCGTGCCCGTGGTGGGGCTGTTGTTTCATCTGATGTGGTTAACGGCATGGCTGGCGTGTCCCCCATCGACGGTGCCATCGCGTCATTTTCGCTGGTTGCATTTGCCTCATTTGGCTCGGCTGGAACCGCCGCGTCACGCGGATGTGCATCTTGGGCGGTGCCAATGGCGTCAGTGATGTCCATCTGCTGCTCATGGCCGGCATCGGTGCTGATGATTTCGTCGATTGCCTCGCTAGCAAGCTCATTGCTCAGCTGATCGTCAAGCAAATCAGTCGGCGCATCGGCCATCGGTGATGATGTGGCACCAATCGCATCAACCGCAACTTCAGGGGTAAGGGCTGAAAGGCTGCTGATCGGATTTGGCACAATTGTGCTTGTTATAGAACTGCTTGTCATAGAACTGCTTGGCATCGCGGTGCTTTGCCGGGCTGCCACAGCCTCGGTTCGTTGCGGCATGACATTTGGCCGGTGCAGGCTCTGGCTGGCACCACTGATGCCGGTTGCGACAACCGAGACGCGCATGACGCCTTCTAGCTTATCGTCAAACGCTGAACCAAAGATGATAGTCGCGTCCGGATCAACTTCTTTGCGGATCCGGTTGGCCGCTTCATCAACTTCAAACAGGGTCATATCAAGGCCGCCGGTGATATTGATCAGAACTGCATTGGCGCCCTTCATTGTGGTGTCGTCCAACAGCGGGTTGTTAATTGCGGCTTCGGCGGCCTGTGTTGCGCGGGCTTCGCCAGATGCTTCGCCGGTGCCCATCATGGCTTTGCCCATCTCGCCCATAACGGCACGGATATCGGCAAAATCAAGATTGATCTGACCGGGCTTGATCATCAGGTCAGTAACGCCACAAACGCCCTGATGCAGAACCGCATCTGCCATATGGAATGCATCGGCAAAAGTTGTCCGCTCATTTGCCAACCGGAACAGGTTCTGGTTTGGGATAACGATCAGCGTATCAACATAGGCTTGTAACTCTTCGATACCGTCTTCGGCTTGCTTCATCCGACGCTGGCCTTCAAATTCAAACGGTTTGGTGATAACGCCAACCGTCAGGATGCCGCGTTCGCGTGCGGCTCGTGCAATTACCGGCGCTGCGCCTGTGCCTGTTCCACCGCCCATGCCAGCAGTGATAAAGACCATGTTGCAATCAGCCAGTTCAGCCATCACATCCTGCAGGCTTTCTTCGGCTGCGGCACGGCCAATTTCAGGCTTTGAACCGGCGCCAAGGCCTTGGGTGATCGCACTACCAAGCTGAATTTTCCGGCTTGATAGTGAATGGGCAAGTGCCTGCCCGTCAGTATTGGCAACCAGAAAATCAACGCCTTCAAGATTGGCATTGATCATGTTGTTGACGGCATTACAGCCAGCGCCACCAACACCAACAACGGTAATCCGTGGACGAAGCTCTTGCATTGTTTGAGGAACGGTGAGGTTGATTGTCATGACTGATTCCCTTCATTGTAAATTTGACTGTTCTTGGTTGAGTAGAGTGGGTTATGGCGTGCTAGGCGGGTGGTTCCGGCAGGGTATATCTGCCGGTTTCCGATGGTTTGCTGCATGGTTCGCTGGGGTCGTTGCCAGCTAAAAACAGGGTTTGAACATGTGGCCATCATTGATCTCCTTGGCTAAAGATTGTCACGAAGCCACGCACCGATACGCTCAAACGGTCCGTGTGGTAGGGTGCGGGTTTGCCGGTCTGTTGGGTCATTTTCTTCGATCCGGCTTACATGGATCAGCGCGCCAGTGCTGGCGGCAAATCCGGGGCCACTGCTGTCCTCATCAAGGCCGGCAATGCCAATAGGTTTGCCAATTCCAACCGATTTCTTTGCTTGCTTTGCAAACAGATCAGCAAGGCCGGTTAATTGGCTGGCACCGCCGGTCAGCACATAGCGGCTTCCGGCGGTATGTTCCATCCGCGCACGCTCCATACGGGTGTGCAGCAGTTCGAGAATTTCCTCAACGCGGGGACGGATGATGGCACTGAGCAAATTACGCTCAATGGTCTGGCCCGCCACCTCGGCAGTGCCAAGTGTTGGGATGGTGATATTGTCACTGCGGCCAAGGCGCACCACTTCTCGAAGCTGGTCTGGCGCAACGCCGGTAATGTCGGTTGGCATAACCGATCCGTCAATCGCCTTTAGCCGCTCGGCCTCGGCAATTGGTGTTGACAGCACGCGGGCAATATCGGTGGTGACGCGGTTGCCGCCAATCTTGATTGTGTCGACATAGACCAGCTTGCCTTCCATGAAGATGGCAATTGATGTCGTGCCGCCGCCCATATCAACGATCACGCTGCCAAGATCACGTTCCTCGGCACTAAGACAGGCAAGCCCGCTGGCATAGGCCGAATGTAGAAACCGGTCGGTTTCGAGATGATTTAACGCCAACGCCTCACGCAGATTTGCCAGCGAGGTGCGCAGACCACATACCAGTGTGTAATCCACTGACAGATTTGTGCCGCGCATTCCGCGTGGGTCGGCAATCCCGCGGACATCATCCAGCCCATATTGCAGGGTTTGCAAATGCATTGGCTGATAGTTTTCTGGAAAATTGCCGTTGTCACTGCGCGCCATGAGACGGTCGATATCGCGGCGGCGAACCACCGCATCACTAAGCCGAACTGATTTTGTGCAAATGCTGGAAATCGGGGTACCGCCGGGGGCAACAATTGTTACTGATGTAACCGAGATGCCGGCATCACGCTCGGCCGCCTGCACGGTTTTGCCAATCACCGTACTCAGCGCTTCAAGGTCACTAACTTCCCCGCCGCGGATCCCCGCCGATGCGTGCGTGCCGTGCCCTAATAGCCGAACACCGCCCGAACCATCAGACTCACCAATCATGCAGCAGATTTTTGATGATCCGATATCAAGCACGGCAAAGGGGCGCCGCGTAATGGCTTTTGTCTTTCCAAGGATCATGTGCGGCTTCCTTTCCCTCTTACCGGAATGTTTGGCTCGACGATCAATTGTTGCGGCACGCGCAAATCGATGACTGCGAGGTCGCGATTGGTAATGGCTTTTTTACGATCAATCACCGCGAGCCGAGACCATGCTGTGACCGGATCAGTTTCTGGCAGGCGGATTTCCATGCCGTTTTTCAGATGCACGTCCCAGCGCCGCTGCGAGCGATAGCTGACCGCCCAAACCTCGCTGAATAATTCAGGCTCGGTTTTTAAAATCGCCAGAATAGCGGCCGCATGAGGCGCTGCATTTTCACCGGCAACAACCGTAAGATGGGTGAAATGGCCGGGGTCCGCTCCGTCGATAATCGCGCCGCTGCGGTCGATCAATTTATGCTGGTCATTATTTTGTAACAGGGCAATCGGCACACGCTCACGAAGGGTGAGATAGATGGTGCTTGGCAGGCGGCGCTCGACAATCACATCCTCAACCCAGCCAATCTTGCTGATGTTGCTGTGAAGCTGGCGTAAATCAATGCCAAGAATGGGCGTGCCGATTTGCAGATTCAAGGCAGCCAATAGACTGGCTTGCGGCGTATGGGCGCGTCCTTGAACCTGAATATCATCAAGCACCAGACCAGCATTTGCGCTTATTGCCAAGAAATCATCGCCCAGCTTGCTGCGGTCCATCATTGCAACGCCGATTGTGCTGGTAGCCGCAATCATCACAAGTGACCAAAAGCCGATTTTAACCTTCTTCCACAGGTCCAGCCGTGTTTCTGGGCTGCGCGGCGGCGTCTGCTGTTGCGGTTTAATCCATCCGATTAGTCGTCGCATTGTGCAATCTCCAATAGGTGGTTGACCAGTTCTTCGCCTGACATGCCGACAAAACGAGCCTGTTCCGGCACAAGTGATGTTGCGGTCATGCCCGGCTGGGTGTTCACTTCAAGCATGAACAGCGCATCATTTTTATCGTCCCAGCGATAATCGGCGCGGATGATGCCGCGACAACCGAGCTGGCGATAGGCGTGTTCGGCCCACAGGCAGGCTTTAAGATTGACCGCTTCGGGAATATCGGCAGGCAGGATATGGTTCGATCCGCCAACCGCATATTTGGCGTCAAAATCGTAAAATTCGCGCGTAGACGTGATTTCAGTGACACAAAGTGCAGTCCCATCAAGAACGGCAACGGTCAATTCACGGCCAGGGATATAGGGCTCGCAGATCAGTTGTGCATCGGCAGGCCAAATGCTGCGCGCCGGCGGACGGGTTTGATCGTCAGGTACAATCACCACGCCAAAGCTGGACCCGTCATTGCGCGGCTTAATCACATGCGCACCAGTGCTGTCTTGGGGATAGACATGACTATCTTCGACGAGTGGCAAGGTAGGCGGCACCATGATCCCGGTTCCGGCAAGCAGGGTTTTTGCCAATAGCTTATCCATGGCGATCGCCGATGCCGTCAGCCCGCTATGGGTATAGGGAATATTCATAATATTCAGCAGACCTTGAATATTACCATCTTCACCGATTTGACCATGCAGCGCATTGAATACACGGCCGGGATTGATCTCTTTCAATTTCTGCGCAATGTCGCGGTCAACCTCGACCTCGATCGCATCCCAACCGGCGTTGCGCGCGGCCTGCGCACAAAAGCTCGCAGATACACGGCTAACCGCTGCCTCGGATGTCCAGCCGCCCATTAACACGGCGACGCGATCACGGTTATCGGTCATTCCGGTGCCCCTTCGTTCTGGTTGCGCCCAACACGGCGGATTTCCCATCTAAGTGGCGGCCCGCCACCGGCCAAAACACGGTCACGAACAGTTTCACCCAGCGTTTCAATGTCCTCGGCGGTTGCGGTGCCGGTGTTGATCAGAAAATTACAATGTTTTTCTGAGACTTGTGCCCCGCCGATTGAAAGACCGCGACAACCGGCCTTGTCGATTTCTTGCCACGCCTTGCCGATCTATTTACCGATTTCTGCAGCTGTTTTAACGATGCTGATGAAGTGCTCGTTGCCGATATTTACGCCGCTGGTGAAGCGCCGATTGATGGCGCT
>RGCC01000001.1 GCA_009919335.1 Alphaproteobacteria bacterium | reverse complement strand
AAGGTCAATGCCGAAATGGCTGTAAAAAGCCTTATCCTCAGCCGAAATAAAGGCATGAACTAGCCGTGGCGGGATCGCCTCAACCGGCACGAAGAGCCGCTTTTCACTGGCATATTCGGCTAAAAGAGCCCCATTGCCCGCGTGAACACGGGTCACAACAGGTGGCTCGTAATTGGCCAGCTGCTGATAGTCGGGCAAATCTTTCCCATAGGTCCAGAATACCCAAATTATGCCTGCTCCGACGAGCATGGACATCAGGAATACAAGAGATAATACGATCGAGACGAATCTTAACATGGCTTTAATGTTAGAGCCGAAATTTGGCGCAGATATGGCAGAGACGAGATTTTATCAATTTGATGCCGGTTTGTTTATCAATTTTTTACACCATTCTTGATTAAAGTTCATACAACAGCCCACACCGCCCTTTAAGGTTAGGCGCATTTCATATTTTAGGCCCATATTCGCCAAGATAGGCCAAGATGGCCCGGGTTAGCCGCCTTGATAAATCCTTCCGGTACGAATCTCTTTTAAGATTGGCTTCATCATTCCGGTTTGACAAAAATCCCATCTCGACCAAAACCGACGGCATATCAGGTGCTTTTAAAACAGCAAAACCGGCAAAGCGATGCCCACGCTTGTCACCGCCGGGCAGATCCCGAATTTGCGCTAGAATGGCCGCGGCGAAACGCGCCGATTGGTTCATCGACTCGCGCTGGAACATCCGAACAAGCGCACCAGCCGCATCTGGGTCTTCAGCCGACAAATCCGGGCCGCCAATCAGATCAGCGCTATTTTCCTGACGCGCCAATGCCGCTGCTTCCTTGTCTGACGCGTTATCTGACAGGGTAAAGACGGAGATGCCGCGTGCCGATGATGTGCGTGCCGAGTCTGCATGGAGCGAGATAAACAAATCAGCCTGATTCTGGCGGGCTAGACGGATGCGCTGGCGAAGTCGCAAATAACGGTCATCATCCCGCGCCAAAATTGGCGTTATCTTGCCGGTAGCGGTCAATTGTCTAGCAAGTTCGCGCGCCGCCGCCAGCGTGATCGCCTTTTCTTGCGTACCAGCCTTGCCAATTGCGCCCGGATCCTTGCCGCCATGTCCGGCATCGATAAACACAACCCATTTCCGCGGGCGTGGCTTTGGCACCGCCAATTGCGCTGGCGCCGTTTTCCCCGCGGCCCGAGACGGTTTCGACTTTGGCAACGGCATCGACAGCGGTTTTGCTAGGCGAACATTATCGTCATCCCTTGCCAAATTCTGATTAGTCGCGCTTTCGGACAAATCAATATTCGGATTCTTTTCCAATGCGGATGACGCCACCAAAAAGGCGGTTTTACCGGTATCAAGCAAATCAATGACAAACCGATTACCGCCGCCCAACGGCGGCAGGGAAAAGGCGCGCACCGGTGCCGCCGGTTTTGCTAACTCGATTACCAATCGACCAATATCAGGCTGCGGATTACCGAAACGATAGGCTTTGCCCGGTGTTACATCCAGATTGCCGCGCGGTGCCAATTGCGCGACGTTCCAACTGGTTTCCGGCATATCAATGACCAGCCGATAGGGTGATTGCAGCAATAACAGCCGCGCTTTGATCGGTGACTTTGTCTCGATAACCAGCCGCAGGCCGTCACGATCATCAATCTTGATTGCGCCGAGCCGCATTCCAGTCACAGAATTTTCGGCAAATGCCTGACCGCTTGCCGCACATAGCAACATCATCACCGATAAAACGACCAAACGGCCAAGGGCGGCAACCCTTGCCATAATGGTGTTTATCGGTGCCATTGTTACCATGTCCGGCCTTCTTTGCTATCGCGCATCGCCCCTGCTGGAACCTAGCCCATGCTATGCTGTGATCAAAGGCAAATTCATTCTAATTATCAAAACGGCATTACTTTGTTGGCAAAAAAGCTTTTGCGGGTATATAAGAGTTATTAGTTCGGTGAGTAGGAGCTGTTTACCTGCCTCGATTTGCGCCAATGCGCGATCAACAGGGGATGAAACAACACTTTGCCCGCCGAAGCTGAAACTGAATTATTCGCCTGATAATGTCTGCCGCGACTATCTTTGCCGAGCCGTGATTTAAAGAAATTTTAATTGACGAGCCACGTCACTGACCCCCAGCGAGCCGCATGATTAGGCGCCGACGACGCCATTTGAAACCACCGGATCATTCCAAATGATACAGCTAAACCGACCATATGACCAAAGCAGCCAAAACGGCGACAGCTTTTTGGGTGGTCGTGCGCGCGGATTTGATCCGGATATACAATGCCTGCCATGCCTGATTTCCCTGCCGTCAGAAGATGACGGCCGGACAGAGATGGCCGGGGAAAGACAAATAAATGACAAAACGCCTGTTAATAGATGCACGCCAAGCCGAAGAAACCCGGGTGGTGCTGCTAAGCGGAACACGCATTGAAGACTTTGATTATGAAACAGAAAACCGGAAACAACTAAAGGGAAATGTCTATCTAGCACGGGTCACACGGGTTGAACCGTCACTGCAGGCAGCCTTTGTTGAATATGGCGGCAATCGCCAAGGTTTTCTGGCGTTTAGCGAAATCCATCCAGATTATTACCGCATTCCGGTTGAAGACCGCGAAGCACTGATCGAGGCTGACCGCGCCGAAAACGACGATGACAGCGTCGAGGCCAAGGCTGATGGTGCGCCAGAAACGCTTGGCGGTGAAGGTGCCGACGAAGATGATATTCGGCCAAAACGGCAGGTAAAACGCTATAAGATTCAGGAAGTAATTTCCCGCAAACAGATCATGCTTGTGCAAGTGGTCAAAGAAGAGCGCGGCAATAAAGGCGCGGCGCTGACGACGTATCTGTCGCTGGCTGGCCGTTATTGCGTATTGATGCCGAACAATAACCGCGGTGGCGGCGTCAGCCGGAAAATCACCAATGTGGCAGATCGTAAGCGGCTAAAGACTGTTGTTGGCGGGTTAGACATTCAATCTGGCATGGCAGTGATCGTGCGCACCGCCGGTGCAAAACGTACCAAAACCGAAATTGCCCGTGATTTCACCTATCTGTCAAAATTATGGGATGATATCCGCAACCGCACATTGGAATCACAAGCACCCTGCCTGATCCATGAAGAAGGCGATCTGATCAAACGGTCAATCCGCGACCTTTACACAAGCGAAGTTGATGAAGTGCTTGTTGAGGGTGAGGATGCCTATAAGATCGCCCGCAATCAGATGAAAATGCTGATCCCTAGCCATCTGAAAAAAGTGCAGAAATATGAAGGCACCCAGCCGATTTTCCAACATTTTAATGTTGAAAATCAGATGGACACTATTCACAGCCCGCAAGTCACGTTGAAATCGGGTGGCTATCTTGTGATCAACCAGACCGAAGCCTTGGTCGCAATTGATGTGAACTCGGGCAAATCGACCCGCGAGCGGAACATCGAAGAAACCGCGTTGAAAACCAATCTTGAAGCGGCCGATGAATTGGGCCGCCAGCTTCGTCTTCGTGACCTATCTGGATTGATCGTTGTCGATTTTATCGATATGGAAGAAACCCGCAACCAGCACGCCGTCGAACGCCGGATGAAAGATGCGATGCGCAATGACCGCGCCCGTATCCAAATCGGCTCGATCAGTCATTTTGGCCTGCTGGAGATGTCACGTCAGCGTCTGCGGTTGAGTATTAACGAGTCGATCAGCAATCTTTGCCCCCATTGCGAGGGCACCGGCCGGGTGCGATCAATTGATACAGCTGCCCTGCAATTGCTGCGGTCAATCGAAGAAGAAGCCCAAAAAGGCAAGATGGATGAACTGCATATCACCGCGCATCGTGATGTAGTGCTGTTCATCTTAAACCATAAACGCAGCGCGGTTGCCGAAATTGAAACCCGCTTTGGCTTGACCGTTATATTGCTATCAGATGACAGCCTGATTGCACCAGAATACCGAGTTGATCGCGTTGGATGGCAGGGTAAATCATCGGCTAAACAGCCATCCCGCCAGCCGCAACGTCAAAATAACAAAGCGCAAAACAATAATGCGGGCGCTGATACTGGGGCTGATACTGGGGCTGATACGGGGGCTGATACCGGGGCTGATACCGGGGCTGATACGGGCGCTGGCAGCGAAACCGAAAAAAGCACCGCGTCGCATCCGGATAATGACGAAAACGGCAGCGAGGACGGCAATACAAAACGTCGGCGGCGCGGACGGCGCGGCGGACGGCGGCGGCGGCGGCGCAATGGTGAAGATGGCCAACCATCTGATCAGCAGGCCAATGACAATGAGGCCGACGCAAAAAATTCCAATGCGAGCAGCTCGACCGATCATGCCGATGCCAATAGCGAAACTGGCACCGCAGATAATGTGGCACCAAAGTCCAAAACGGGCCGTGGCCGGGGACGCGGCCGCAAAGTCGCCAAGGCTGAGCCTGCCAATCTGGCCGCTGTTGATGGTGAAACGGCCGGCATCGCCGCCGGTGGCGATAGCCTCAACCCAAATATGGGCGAGCCAAATACGGGCGAGTCAAATACGTCTGAGTCAAATTCGGGCGCGGCCACCACAATTGATGTAACCGCAAGCACGCCAGCAAAGAAGGCATCGCGCAGCCGGAAAAAACCAGCTGGTAAAGCACAAAAGGCTGCTATGGAAACAGCTGACACCAGTGGTGGGGCTGAACCTATTGGCGAAGCCGTTGCCGCCGAAACAGCGGCAAAAGCGCCGGCAAAAAAGCCAGCCCGTGGCCGCAAGCCAAAGGCTGAGGACACCGCAGGTGATGATGATGCAGCTGTTAAAACAGCCGCCAAAAAGCCAACCCGTAAAGCGGCTAAGAAGGCACCTGTCAAAGCAGCCAGCAAAGCGGCCGACAAAATGGCTGATAATGCCACCGCGAAAGACACGCCAGATACTGCAAAGGCTGCTACCGCGGCATCGGCAAGAGAGGCGATCAGTTCAGCCCCGATGGATGTCGTTGAAATCGGCAGCGATGAGCCAAAGTCACCGCGTCGTGGGTGGTGGTCACGCAGCTAAAAAGGCACAGCCAGCAACGCATAATGCCTGAAACTGCATAAATTCAGCTGGCGGCCGGTTATTTACTGGCCGCTAGCGATGCTGGATTGCCAGCCAGTCATTTAGCCGTTTTACCGCCCGTTTGATATCTTTGGTGGCACCAGCATAAGACAGCCTTAAATGCGTGCGGCCTTCAACCCCATCGAAATCAACACCCGGAGTGATGGCAACGCCGGTTTCCGCCAGAATCCGATCGGCAAAGGCAATGGAGTCATTGGTAAAGGCGCTGACATCGGCATAAAGATAAAAGGCGCCGTTAGATGGCGCGTGATTGCCAAGAAACTCGGCAGGCAATCCCCGATAAAGAAGATCACGATTTTCTTCATAGCGCGGAATATGCTGATCCAGCTCGTCATAACAGTCAAAAGCGGCAATCGCCCCAAGCTGATTGATCGTCGCCGCCGATATATACATATTCTGCGCCAATATTTCGGCCGTTGGCACCAGATCTTCGGGCAAAACCATCCAGCCTAGTCGCCAGCCAGTCATACAGAAATATTTTGAAAATGAATTAATGATAATCGCGCTGTTGCTATAGGCCAACGCAGTTTGGGTTCGCGCGCCAAAACTCAGACCGTGATAGATTTCATCCATAATCAGGCGCACACCATGCGTGTCACACCAGCGGCAAACAGCCTCCAATTCATCATCGCGCATCACAACACCGGTTGGATTGGCCGGGCTGGCAAGCAACAGCCCATCAGGAATATCACCGCTTTCAACCAGCGCATCCAAATCAGGCATCCAGTTCTGCGCGGCGCGGGCTGGCAGCAATTGTGGCGTGATCCCGAGCGCCAGCATCAGGTTCAGATAAGCAGGATATCCCGGTGTGGCAATCGCAATACGGTCACCCTTGTCAAAGGCCGATAAAAAGGCAATGGCAAAGCCAAGTGATGATCCCGGCGTGATCGCAATACGCTGCCAATCCACCGGCATTTTATACCAGTCCTGATAATGCACCGAAATCCGTTGACGCAGGCTAGGCAATCCCATTCCGACCGAATAGCCATGCGATGATGTCTGCGGTAATGATGCCTCCAATGCCTTTAAAACGGCGGCAGGTGGCGGGGTTGAAGGCTGCCCAATTTCAAGATGGACAAGATCGACCCCATCGGCCTGCATCTCGTTCGCACGTTTCATAACCTGCATGGCGAGGAAAGCGGGGATTTCACGGGCTTGACTGATTTTTATGGCCATTGTTCATTCCGGTGAATTCGTGCCATGATCGGATCTTTACGCCAAGGCAGCAGATGAATAAGCCTGCGAAAAGCACGCTTTAGGCAGAGGTCTATAGCAGAGCTGTCTTAAACAGGCCATTATTTTGTCGGAAAATTAACAGCATGAAACTTCAATCACTCATCCGGCTGACCCTTTCATCGGCGTTTTTAGCGGTCATGACGCAGATCGCACAGGCCGGATTAATCCGCGATACCGAACTTGAAACGGGCCTTCAATCGCTTGCTGCACCGCTGGTAAAGGCGGCCGGATTTGCCCCCAATAGCGTTGATATCCGGATTGTTATCGACAGCAGCTACAACGCGTTTGTGGCTGGCGAACAGGTGATCTATGTCCATTCTGGCCTGTTATTGAACGCACGATCTGCCGACGAAATTCTGGGGGTCATTGCGCATGAGCTTGGCCATTTAAAGGCTGGTCATGTGCCGCGCCGTGATGCGGCACTAAGGGATGCAGGCACCGCTGGCACGCTGGCGGCGATTGCAGCGATTGCGCTGGCGGCGGGCGGGGCACCGAATGATGCGGCGGTCGGGGTGATGGTTGGCGGCACCGATCAGGCCAAACGTCAGATGTTGCAATCATTCCGTTTTGATGAGGCTGTCGCTGATGAGTTGGGGCTAGATTATCTTGAGGCCGCGGGCATTAGCTCGGCCGGGCTTGAGCAAATGATGCGCCGCATGGCGGCCCAGCGCGCATTGCCGGAAAACCGGCAAAGTCAATATTATCAGACCCACCCAGACTCGGCCCAGCGCCTTGGCGTCTATCAAGATCACGCCCGTCAGGCCGGCCACTATGCAGCGCCCCTAGCGACTGAGGCCCAGCAATTGATGCAGCGCCTGATCACCAAGATTCGCGCCTATAGTGAACCTGCACTCGCCATTTTGCGCCGTGACGGTGAGGAAGATACCGCTGACGCACGCTACAGCCGCGCCATTGCACAATATCGGCGCGGCGATTTGCAGGCAGCAAAGACCCTGATGGATCAGCTGACTGCCGCCTATCCCGATGATGCGTTTTATCATGAGTTTCAAGGCGATATCCTGTTATCGATGGCGGATGCCAATGCCGCCGCCAACGCCTATGAGGCAGCCTTGGCCCTACGGCCTGAAAGCCCGCAAATTCTGGTGAATCTTGGGCGCGCGCTCATTGCGACAAATGATAGGTCACGCCTGCCCCGCGCCATCGAAGCGATTAGTGCGGCAAAAGACGGTGAACCGAAATGGGCTTTTGTCCGGCGGCAATTGGCCATTGCCTATGGGCGAAGCGGGGATATTGCTGCTGCCGATCTGACGCTGGCAGAAGAGGCTATCCTGCTTGACGATGAGCAACAGGCGGTACGGATGGCAAAACGCGTTTTGGCGCGTGACGATCTGGCAAGCGATATCCGTAATCGAGCCAATGACATCCTGTTCCGCTTTGGCAAAGCGACCCGCTGATGGCTTTGCATTAACATGATTAATCCGATATAAGGTTGCGTGACCGATTTGCCGTTGGCGGGAATGCCCGCCCAAAGCTCTGGCCCCGCTGTGAAAGGATAATCTGAATGATACGTTTCCTTGCCTCGACCATCGCCGTATCCGTGGTGATGATCACAATCTTGCACACGCCGGTAAGGGCAGGCCTTGATGCCGAAGAGCGCGCCCAGACGCAGCAAATGATCGAACAATTCATCAAGGATAATCCCGAATTGCTGCGTGATGCGCTGGTCGCGCTGGCCGCCCGCGAGGAAGCCAAAAGACTACAAGCTGGCATTATGGCGGTGCGGGATGATGCCGGTGATCCGGTAATGGGCAACCCTGACGGCAGCATCATTGTCTATGAATTTTCCGATTATAATTGCGGCTATTGCAAACGTATGTTCGCCTCAGTTCAACAAGTGCTAAGTAAAAACGACGATGTGCGGATGGTTATCAAGGAATTTCCTATCCTAAGCCAAACGTCCGTTACCGCGGCAAAGGCCGGTATTGCCGCCCAGAAACAAGGAAAATTTGCGCCGTTTCACACTGAAATGATGACCTATCGCGGGCAGGTCAGCGACGATGCGATCATGGCGGCGGCAGGTAAAGCTGGGATCAACCTTAATCAGTTGCAGCAAGATATGGACAGTCCTGAAACAACCGCTATTATTGGACGCACACGACGCGCCGCGGCTGCTTTGAATATCAATGGCACGCCCGGACTCGTCATTGGTGATAACGTGGTTCCGGGTGCCATCAGCAGCGAAGAATTACAGAAACTGATTGATCAGGAACGTGGCAAGCAAGGCTAGGCTATTTGCGTGGCTGGCGAAGTAAGGGTAAACTGACCGCACAATGGCAAAAGCAATTAACATCGCTGTCCTTAATGGGCCAAATCTGAATATGCTCGGCATGCGTGAGCCCGGCATCTATGGCGATGCAACACTTGCCGATATCGAAGCTAAATGCCGCCAATTAGCGGCTGAACAATCAATGAATATCGACTGGTTCCAGTCAAATTCAGAAAGCGCGCTGATCGACAAGATCCATCACGCCGTCGATAAGGTGGATTGGATCATCATCAATGCTGCCGGTCTGACACATACGTCAGTCGCACTGCGTGACGCATTATCGCTATTTCCGGGGGGTGTGATCGAGGTTCACCTCTCCAATATCCATACCCGCGAAGCATTTCGTCATAATTCGCTGATCACGGCCGTGGCCAAAGGCGTAATCGCCGGTTTTGGCCCCACATCCTATTACATGGCAATTAACGCCATTTCCAACCTGACTTCGGAGACATGATTAAAAATGGCAACGACACCTAAAAAACCAGCGGCAAAGACCGCCGCTTCAAACAATGACGCCGCTTTTGTCAGAGATCTTGCCGAAATTTTGGATAAGGCTGGACTTGCCGAGCTTGAATATGAAAGCGATGCAGTTGCGATCAGGCTATCACGGATAACCTCGGCGGCACCAGTTGCCGCTGTTGCCCCGGTTGCCGCCGCGCCAGTTGCAGCAGCGTCTGCCGCCGCACCTGCTAGTGTCGATATTGCAGCGGATGCGCCAGCCAATCCGGCCGATCACCCAGGCGCCGTTACCTCACCGATGGTTGGTACTGTTTACACCGCATCAGAGCCTGACGCGCCGGCATTTATCACCGAAGGGGCCAGCGTCACCGCAGGTCAGACCTTGTTCATTGTCGAAGCAATGAAGGTGATGAACCCAATTACCGCACCAAAAGCCGGAACTGTCGTCAAAATCTTTGTCCAAAACGCCCAGCCAGTTGAATTTGGCGAAGCGCTTGTGATCGTTGAATAATTGCCATGTTCAAAAAGAAGCAGCGCCGAATCTTATCTGAACATTCCCTCGATCTTATCAGCGGTCGCAATTACCGGCGCAGATGCCGTGCATCCGGGGGTTGGATTCCTGTCGGAAAACGCTGATTTTGCCGAAATTGTTGCGGCGCATGGCCTGACGTTTATTGGCCCTGAATCACGTCACATCAGGGCGATGGGCGACAAGGTCGAAGCCAAAATAACTGCAGCAGCAGCGGGTTTGCCGCTGGTTCCAGGATCGCCGGGCGCGGTCCATACGCTTGACGAGGCTGCGCGTGTCGGTGACGAGGTTGGGTATCCGCTTTTGGTTAAAGCCGCATCAGGCGGTGGTGGCCGTGGGATGAAAGTTGCTGAAACTGCCGCGCAGCTGGGCGAGGCTTTTTCAGCCGCGCGCGCCGAAGCCAAAGCTGCCTTTGGTGATGACACAGTCTATCTGGAACGTTACCTCGGCCAGCCGCGCCATATCGAGGTGCAGGTTATTGCCGATTCACATGGCAATGTGGTTCATCTTGGCGAGCGCGAATGTTCGGTGCAGCGCCGGCATCAAAAGTTGTTTGAAGAAGCCCCCTCACCAGCCTTAAGCGCCGAAGAGCGCGAGCGTATTGGCACTATCGCCGCTGAAGCCACCCGCCAGATGGGATATCTCGGTGTCGGCACGATGGAATTTCTATATGAAAATGGTGAGTTTTTCTTCATTGAGATGAACACCCGCTTGCAGGTTGAGCATCCGATTACTGAAGAAATCACCGGGATTGATCTGGTGCGTGAGCAAATCCGTATCGCGGCTGGCTTGCCACTATCTTTCAGCCAAGAAGATGTCAAATTTACCGGCCATGCTATCGAATGCCGGATTAATGCCGAACATCCCGAAACTTTCATGCCAACGCCCGGCAAAGTCACCGCTTTTCATGCTGCTGGCGGACCTGGCGTTCGGGTCGAGTCTTGCCTTTATTCCGGCTATTCGGTGCCGCCCTATTATGACAGCCTGATTGCCAAGCTGATCGTCCATGGCGATGATCGTGAACATTGTCTGGCACGGCTGCGGCGCGCTTTACAGGAGTTTATTGTCGAGCCAATCCCGACCACCCTCACATTGCATAAACGTTTGGTAGATGCCGAGGCGATCAAGGATGGAAGCTATAATATCCGCTGGCTTGAAGAAGTTTTTTTGAAAGAGCAGTAGGCTTGCGCCCCGTTGCGGAGGCATTGCATGGCTGATCACTATATCTATTCGCCTGAAACCATCATAAAGGCCTATTCGCTGGGCCTGTTTCCGATGGCTGATAGTCACGACAGTGTCGAGATTAAATTCTACGATCCCGACCGGCGCGCATTAATTCCGATTGACGGCTCTCTTGGGGGGGGTGTGCATATTCCGCGCCGCCTGCAACGCCGTGTTCGCCAAGCGCCGTTTGAGGTGTCAATCAATCAGGATTTCACCGCGGTGATTGATGCCTGCGCCGCACCAAGTGATCAGCGCACCGATACATGGATTAATAAAGATATACGCCAGCTCTATATCGCCCTTCACAAGATGGGTTTTGCCCATTCTATCGAAGTCTGGTCGAACGGCGCCCTGATTGGCGGGCTATACGGGGTTGCCTTGCGCGCAGCTTTTTTTGGCGAGTCGATGTTTTCACGCCAGCGTGATGCCTCGAAAATTGCCCTTGTTCATTTGATGGCGCGGCTATGGAATGGCGGGTTCTTGATGCTCGATGCCCAATTTACCAACGACCATCTGACCCAGTTTGGCGTGACCGAAATTGACCGGGTAGATTTCCAAGGCCGCCTTGCCGCCGCGCTTGCCAGCGATGGTGACTTGCATTTTGAAACACCAAGCAGCGCGCTGATCGCCCCGTTTCTCGCCAGCCTTAAAGGCCATGCTGCTTAGGTGCCAGCCTTGCCGTCATGCCAATGCTATTTGTTGAAACAGGCCAGCAGCGTCAGATCATAAACCGGATGTTCTAACGCCGAAACAGCAGGGCTGGATGAAAAAACCCAACCCGAAAAAACCAGCTGAGGCTTGCGGCCATCATAGCCACGATCAAGAACCGTTATGAATGCCGCATTTTCTGGCGGTTCCTCGGGGGGGTGGAACGCACAGCGATTGACCGTTATCTCTAAGGTGCCGAAAAATCGCGCCGCACCAACCGGCGTTTCAACCGTCGAAATACGTGCAGTAATCTTATCAAGTGCCTGCAACCGCGCATTACTGCCGTCAATCCATGTAACCGCACGGGCTGGCCCTGCGCTCAAAACAGCAAAAAGCACGAGAAGAATAGGGGCGACAAATCGGGATGATTTAAGCAGTCGCCAGATAATCTGATAAACGCTGGCGCTTAAACGCCCGATCGTCGCCAGCTGGATTTGGCAATTTGCCATCGGCATTTTAATTCGCCGGGTTATTTGATGAGAACACAGCCTTGCCAAGCAGGTCACTGAGGCTAACCGGATCGCGGGTATCATATATAACCCCGCCAGCAGCCAGGGTTTCGGTGGACGCGCCCGGCATTAACTCAAGATAATTTCCACCCAGCAGCGAGGCTGCGGTGATCCGCGCACTGCTGTCGCTTGGGATTTTAATTGCCGGATCAATCGCCATCGAAATTTTGGCAACATAGGTAATTGGGTCAAGATGCTGAGCGGTGATCTGCCCGACTTTGATACCCGAAATGCGAACATCATCACCAATAGAAAGCCCGCCAGTGCTGCCAAATTCGGCAGCGATTTCATAGCCACCACTGCCTTTCACGTCAGCGGCCTCATAGGCCAGCGCAACAAATCCAGCTGCCGCCAACAAAACGATGGCGCCCATAACGGTTTCCAAAGTATTGCGCTGCATGACTGTCGTCTCCTCGCTACTCAATTTAAAATCAATAGGCTGGCTGTGCTAGCCAAGAACAACCTGGCCAAGAATAAACGGGCCAAAAATAATCGCGTGCCTTAGGCTGGGTTCCAAGGTTCATAGTCACCCGTTGCCGGCTTGCGCTTACCGCCCTTTAGCATATGGCCTTGCGGGCGATAGGCATGGGTTGTCCCGGTGACATTTGGCTGATGCTCTTGCTGCCAGTCATGTTTTCCATAACCACCTTCTGGCGGCGGAGATGCCTCTGTGTGATGCAGCCACCCGTGCCAGTCAGCCGGCACCTTTGAGGCTTCGACAATGCCGTTATAACGGACGTAACGGCGCGGCGGCTTGCCCGGACGGGCCCGGCGCTCTTCATAATAACGATTGCCAAACTGATCAGTCCCAACCTGCTGCGCGGTCAGTTTCAGCGTCATCAAAGTTACCAGATCCATCCAACGTCTGCCCTTCATAATTTATAGGGTTAGGAATTTACCGGCCTCACTATAGGCGCAAGCAACCCAGTGCGTCCAGCCATCAACCGGCCAAGGCCGGAAATTATTTACGTCCTTACCCGTCGCTTGCTCAGTCGAAATTCCGAAATTATCAGCGGCGCATATTTTTAGGATCGACGTGATCTTTTTTTTAACATTTTTCTACCTTCATTTCTGGTAATGACGCCACTGTAAAAACAATTCTCCATCAGATACTTACTATCAGGAGTGACACTTAACTGGGAAGAGTTGACCCTTAAATCGAGTTCATTTTATGGCAATTTTTAGCCAAACCGCTCTTTTGGCTATTGTCCATCGCCCGCTAGATAATGTAGTTTAATTACTCGGCGAACGCTATATGTTGTGGATTCACCCACTCAATTCGGCGGTAAAGCCACGTAATCAAACGAAATTTTTAGCCCAGTCAGTTGACGCAAAACACACGACAAAGGAATAGATAGATGCATTTTGAAAGACGGTTTACGACATCTGGCCAAGACGCCTATGCGAACATCGAATTCAGATCAGCGACCAGTGAGATTCGCAATCCAGATGGCACAATCGTGTTTCAGGCCGAGAATATTGAGGTTCCGGCTCAGTTCTCGCAGGTAGCAACAGATATTCTGGCGCAAAAATACTTCCGCAAAGCGGGTGTTCCGGCAGCCTTGAAGCGGGTTGAGGAAACCTCGATGCCATCATGGCTCTGGCGCAGCGAAGCTGATTCGCAAGCGCTAGCCAAATTGCCCGAAGATCAACGCTATTCGGGCGAAGTGTCCGCCAAACAAGTGTTTGATCGGCTTGCTGGCACATGGACATATTGGGGCTGGAAGGGCGGCTATTTCACCAACGAAGAAGATGCGCAAACCTATTTTGACGAGATGCGCTATATGCTGGCGACCCAGATGGCCGCACCGAATTCACCACAATGGTTTAACACTGGAATGCATTGGGCATACGGTATCGACGGCCCAAGCCAAGGCCATTTTTATGTTGATTACAAAACTGGCAAGCTAACCCGTTCAACCGGTGCTTATGAGCATCCCCAGCCCCATGCCTGCTTTATCCAGTCAGTCAGCGATGATCTGGTGAATGAAGGGGGCATCATGGATTTGTGGGTGCGTGAAGCGCGCCTATTCAAATATGGCTCGGGCACTGGTTCTAACTTTAGCCGCCTGCGCGGTGAAGGCGAGAGCCTGTCCGGCGGTGGCAAATCGTCAGGTCTGATGAGCTTTTTGCGCATTGGTGACCGTGCTGCTGGTGCAATCAAATCAGGCGGCACAACCCGCCGCGCCGCGAAAATGGTGACAGTCGATGTCGACCATCCGGATATCGAGGCCTATGTCGATTGGAAAGTTGTCGAAGAGCAAAAGGTCGCAGCCCTTGTTGCAGGCTCAAAGCTGGCACAAAAACATATGGGCGCGGTGATGGCCGCCTGTCAGATTACCGAGGGCATGACCGATAATGAACGGTTCGATCCAAAGGTAAACAAGGCGCTGAAAAAGGCGATTTTGGCTGCCCGTAAATCAATGATCCCCGAAAATTATGTGCAGCGTGTTATCCAGTTTGCACAACAGGGCTACACTAATATTGAGTTTAAGACTTATGATACTGACTGGGATTCAGAAGCCTATCTGACAGTCGCGGGGCAAAATTCGAACAACTCAGTGCGGGTTAGCAACGAGTATTTGCAGGCGGTGCTGGATAATGGTGATTGGGAATTGATCAAGCGCCGTGATGGCGGCGTTGCCAAGCGTATTAAGGCAGCCGATCTTTGGGAAAAAATTGCCCATGCAGCGTGGGCTTGCGCTGATCCAGGCCTGCAATATGACACCACGATCAATGAATGGCACACCTGCCCTGAAGGCGGCCGGATCAATGCGTCAAACCCTTGCTCGGAATATATGTTCCTCGATGATACGGCGTGTAATCTAGCGTCATTGAACCTGATGCAGTTCCGTAAAAAAGACGGAAGCTTTGATATTCCGGCATTTGAACATGGCGTGCGGTTCTGGACATTAACACTGGAAATCTCAGTTCTAATGGCCCAATTCCCATCAAAGGAAATTGCCCAGCTGTCTTATGAGTACCGTACACTTGGTCTGGGCTTTGCCAACATCGGCGGCTTGCTGATGGCCGAAGGTCATTCCTATGACAGTCCTGAAGGCCGCGCGATTTGTGGCTCAATCTCGGCGATCATGACCGGTATTGCCTATGCGACCTCGGCCGAGATTGCCAGTGAGGTTGGCGCGTTCCCGAATTATAAAAAGAACGCCAAGCATATGTTGCGGGTCATGAATAATCACCGGCTTGCCGCGCATGGCAAAACCAGTGGTTATGAAGGGCTGCAAATCCTGCCAGTACCGCTTGATATCAAGTCCTGCCCTGATCAGGCACTGCCTGCTGCGGCAAAGGCAGCATGGGATAAGGCGATTGATCTTGGCAAGAAACATGGGTATCGCAACGCCCAATCCACTGTTATTGCCCCAACCGGCACCATCGGTCTGGTGATGGATTGCGATACCACCGGCATCGAGCCCGACTTTGCCATCGTCAAATTCAAGAAACTTGCAGGCGGTGGTTATTTCAAAATCATCAACCGCGTGGTTCCCGAGGCGTTACAGCGGCTTGGTTATCAGCAAAGCCAGATTGACGACATTATCACCTATGCGGTCGGATCCGGCAGCCTGAAAAACTGCCAGTCAGTGTCAGTAAATGCGCTGAAGGATAAAGGCTTTGGCGATGCGGAAATCGCCAAAATTGAGGCCGGTCTCGGCAGTGCATTTGATGTGAAATTTGTATTCAATCAATTCACATTGGGGGCTGATTTCTGCAAGACCAAACTTGGCCTGACCGACGAGCAGCTCAATGATTTCAGCTTTAACCTGCTAGAGCATCTGGGCTTTAGCAAAGATGAGGTTGAGGCCGCTAATATTCATGTTTGTGGGGCGATGACCCTTGAAGGGGCACCACACCTGCAAGATGAGCATCTGCCAATCTTTGATTGCGCAAATGTCTGCGGCCGTATTGGCAAACGCTTCTTGTCAGTCGAAAGCCACATCACCATGATGGCCGCTGCACAGCCATTTATCTCTGGTGCCATTTCAAAAACAATCAATATGCCAAACTCGGCAACGGTTCAGGAATGTGGCGAGGCCTATATGCAATCATGGCGGCTTGGCCTGAAAGCTAACGCACTCTACCGCGATGGCTCAAAACTCAGCCAGCCTTTGTCATCCGGTTTGGTTGACGATATTGACGATGAAGACGAGGAAACAGTCGATGCGCCACTGGCCGCAGCGGCGCCGCAAATCATCGAAAAAGTCGTTGAACGGGTGATCCGTGCCGAACGCGAACGCCTGCCGCATCGCCGTAAAGGCTATACGCAAAAGGCCACTGTTGGCGGACATAAGGTGTATCTGCGCACTGGTGAATATGAAAATGGACGTATTGGCGAAGTATTCATTGATATGCATAAAGAAGGCGCTGCCTTCCGCTCGCTGATGAATAATTTTGCCATCGCGGTTTCCATCGGCCTGCAATACGGGGTGCCGCTGGAGGAATTTGTCGAGGCCTATACCTTTACCCGGTTTGAGCCACAAGGCATCGTCACCGGCAATGATGCGATCAAGATGTCGACGTCGATCCTTGATTACACATTCCGCGAACTGGCCATTTCCTATCTCGACCGCAGCGACCTTGGTCATGTGAATGTCGATGATCTGGACGTCACCACAACCGGCACTGGCGATAATCAGTCCGAATTGATGAACCGCGTTACCAGCCACGGCTTTATCCGGCGGCAGGGGCTCGTCGTCTATTCGAATGACCGTGGTGCAGCTGTTGCAGCCGCGCCCGAAGATCAGGCCGAAACCATGCGGGTGAAACAGCCAGCCCCGGCAACAACAGCAACCGAAATCGGACTTGCAAGCGATACTGCGAGCGAGGTCGCTAGCGGTGCCAAAGTGATGAAGGGCAATCAGAAAGCAGCAGACCTCGTGCAGCAAGCCCGGATGCAAGGCTATGAGGGCGAAGCCTGTCCCGAGTGTCAGAACTTTACCCTTGTCCGCAATGGAACCTGTTTGAAATGCAACACCTGTGGCGGAACCACAGGCTGCAGTTAAGCTCTCCCTGCAGTGCAACCTGCAGACCTGGCCCCACGATTTCCGTGGGGCCTTTTTCTTGCCAAAAACGATCATGCCGAAAACCGTCATGCGCGCGCCGATCCAGCTTGCCATACCGCAGTGATTATGCCAGCTTCGCAATCAGGACATAAACGCCAGTGAACCGCCCGATAAGCGGTATGCTCAGGCGGCACAATCATCATGTGAAAGGACGTATTATGACAAGCAAGGTAGAACAGCGGTTACAAGAGATCGGCGTCAGTATTCCGGATGCACCCACACCTGCGGCCAATTACTTGCCCTTTACCCGTTCCGGCAATCTGGTTTTTGTCTCAGGACAGGTTCCCTTTGTTGATGGCAAGCTAACCGTTACCGGAACCGTTGGCGCCGATGCCAGCGTCGAGGATGCGCAAGGTCAAGCCAAAATCTGTGCAATCAATTTGCTGGCACAATTAAAGGTGGCTTGTGACGGCGACCTTGACCGGGTTGTGCAGGTGGTCAAGCTTGGCGCGTTTGTCGCCTCGGCGGATGATTTCCATAGCCAGCCTGTTGTGGTTAATGCGGCCTCTGATTTGATGGTTGCCGCCTTTGGCGATGCCGGCCGCCATGCCCGGTTTGCGGTTGGCAGCAATGCTCTGCCGCTGAATTGTCTCGTCGAAATTGACGGCATTTTTGAAATTGCCTAAACGCAGTTTTTGAACTGGTATTCTTTGAACTGGCATTTTCCCCAACCAGCCGCATCCTATGGAGTGGCTTTGCGATTAGATCTGTTGTTAAAGCCACATGGATGGTAGCGCGTTAAATCTTCACATAAGTGCCAGTATGGCGACCATTGATGCTGGCGAATGGAACGCACTTGGCGGCGGCGGTAACCCGTTTGTAAGTCATGCGTTCTTGCTGGCACTAGAAGATGGCGGCGCAGTTGGCGGGGATAGCGGCTGGGACCCAATGCATCTGTTGCTGCGCAATGATGACGGGCAATTATGCGGCGCAATGCCGAATTATCTCAAGCATCATTCATATGGCGAATATATTTTCGATCACGGCTGGGCCAATGCGTTTGAACGCGCCGGCGGTGCCTATTATCCCAAATTGCTGGCGGCTATCCCCTTTACACCGGCAACCGGCCCCCGTTTGTTGGTAAAAGACAATCGCGCTGACCTCAAAATTGCGCTTGCCAAGGGCTTGGTAACCCTGCTGGAGAAATACCAATTATCCTCTGCACATATCAATTTTCTGCCCGGTGATGACGCCAATATTCTTGGTGCCGCCGGTTGGTTACAACGCACCAGTATTCAGTTTCACTGGCGTAATCGGGGCTATGTCGATTTTGATGATTTTTTGGCCAGTCTATCGTCGCGCAAACGCAAGAACATTCGAAAAGAACGCGCCGCGCTTAGCGCGGCCGGTGTAACCATGCTGCCGTTGACTGGGTCTGCAATCAGCCAAGATCATATCGATGATTTTTACCGGTTTTACCTGTCAACGATCGACCGGAAATGGGGTGGGGCGTATTTGACGCATGACGTCTTTACCCAGCTTCGTCACACCATGGCAGACCGTATGCTTTTGGTTATGGCCGAATATAACGGCGAGATTGTCGGCGGTGCGCTGAATTTCATTGGGGATGATGCGCTTTATGGACGAAATTGGGGCGCAGATATTGAAATCCCCAATCTGCATTTCGAGGCCTGTTATTATCAGGCAATCGAGTTTGCTATCGCCAACCGCCTATCACGGGTCGAGGCCGGTGCCCAAGGCGTTCACAAGGTCCAGCGCGGCTATCTGCCCGTCACAACCCATTCGGTGCATCATATCGCACATGATGGGTTTCGTGATGCGGTGTCGCGTTTCCTTGCATCAGAAAAACGCGGCATCGAAGCCGAAAAGAACCATATAGCGATGACAAGCCCGTTTAAAGCCGGCTAGTCAGCACCAAGAGACCCTAATTATCCTGAGGTGCAGGCAATGCAGCACGTTTGCGGCCACCGGCAATCGCCTTTTGTGGCGGTGCCTTAACCGTTACCGACAGGCCATCATCGACGACATCAACAAAGACCAATCCGCCGCCAACAAGCCCGCCAAACAGCATCTCATCTGCCAGCGGCTTTTTGATATGTTCCTGCACCACACGCGCCAACGGCCGCGCGCCATATTTTGAGTCGTAACCGCGCTCGGCAAGCCAATCCAGTGCCGCAGCACTCAATTCAATCTCAACATTCCGATCAGCAAGCTGCGCATCCAGCTGCATGATAAATTTATCAACGACCAAACGGATGACGTCCTTGCCAAGCGGCGCGAACGGAATAATCGCATCCAGCCGGTTGCGAAATTCGGGCGTGAACATCTTTTCAATGGCTTCGATATCAGCACCTTCATTATGCGTGCGATTAAAGCCAATGGCCGATTTCGATAATTCCTGCGCGCCGGCATTTGTTGTCATGATCAGGATCACATTTCTGAAATCAACAACCTTGCCGTTATTGTCGGTTAATTTGCCATGATCCATGACCTGCAACAAAATATTAAACAGGTCAGGATGTGCCTTTTCAATTTCGTCGAGCAACAGCACCGCATGCGGTGTCTGATCAACCGCATCAGTCAACAGCCCGCCCTGATCAAAACCGACATAGCCCGGAGGGGCACCGATCAGACGCGATACGGTATGACGCTCCATATATTCCGACATATCAAAGCGCATGAGTTTGATCCCAAGTGCTTCGGCGAGTTGGCGTGCGACTTCGGTTTTACCAACCCCTGTTGGCCCCGAAAACAGGTAATTGCCCACCGGCTTTTCCGCATCGCGCAGACCAGCCCGTGACAGTTTTATCGCCGATGCCAGCGCGATAATCGCATCATCCTGACCAAACACCATGCGCTTTAGATCACCCTCAAGCGAGGCCAGCACTGCCTTATCGTCACGGCTAACATGTTTCGAGGGGATCCGCGCCATCGTTGCCACGGTCGCCTCAATTTCCTTTTGCCCGATGGTTTGACGGCGGCGAGATGGCGGCAGCAGATTCTGCGCGGCGGCCGCTTCGTCAATCACGTCAATGGCCTTATCCGGTAATTTTCGGTCATTGATATAGCGCGCCGATAGATCAACCGCAGTTTTTAATGCGGCACCGGTAAAGCGTACCTTGTGATGATCTTCATAGCGGCTTTTCAATCCGTTCAAAATCTTGATCGTATCGGCTATCGTTGGCTCGGCAACGTCGATTTTCTGAAACCGGCGCACCAATGCACGGTCTTTTTCGAAATGACCACGATATTCCTTATAGGTCGTTGATCCGATACAGCGAAGCGTGCCTTCCTGTAACGCGGGTTTCAACAGGTTCGACGCATCCATGGCCCCGCCAGATGTCGCACCGGCACCGATCACCGTATGAATCTCGTCAATAAACAGAATGGCATTCACATCATCGGCCACGGCTTTCATCACTGCCTTTAGCCGTTCTTCGAAATCACCACGATAGCGGGTACCGGCAAGAAGCTGCCCCATATCCAGCGCATAGATCACCGCCGTTGACAGCACTTCAGGAACATTGCCCTCATAAATGCGTAAAGCAAGCCCTTCGGCGATTGCGGTTTTTCCAACGCCGGGGTCACCCACATAAAGCGGGTTATTTTTGGTGCGCCGACATAAGACCTGAATTGTTCGATCTAATTCACGGTCACGGCCGATCAACGGATCAATTCTGCCGGCCGCCGCCTTACTGATCAGATTCACCGCAAACTGGCTCAGCGGATCTTTTTCATCACCGCCACCTGTTTCAGCATTCTGCTCATCGCTAGTGCTTTTTGTCACGCTGCTTTCGGCACCATGGCTAAGGTAGGACACCGCATCAAGGCGGGTCATATTCAGGGATTTAAGGAACCAGACAGCGTGGCTTTCACGCTCGGAGAAAATCGACACAAGCACATTCGCACCGGTGGCAACGTCCCGCCCCGATGATTGCGTGTGGATGATCGCCCGCTGGATAACCCGCTGAAAACTGGCCGTTGGCTGGACATCGACATTGCCATTCGGATCGACGATTGATGCCAGCTCGATCTCGATAAATTCACCTAGCTTGGCCGCCAGCTTCTCGATATCTACATTGCAAGCATGCAATACTTCCAACGCGTCACTATCTTCGGTTAACGCCAATAAAAGATGTTCTAAAGTGGCGAATTCATGCGAACGCGTTGCCGCGTTTGACATGGCGCGGCGCAATGTTTCCTCGAGTTCGCGTGACAACATCTTAGCTATTCCTTTTCCAGTTGCAACTGCAGCGGATGATCATTCTTCCGCGCATAATCAATGGTTTTTTGCGCCTTGCTCTCGGCAATTTCGAAACTATAAACACCGCAAACCCCGACACCACGCTGATGCACGTTCAACATAATCTGGGTTGCCTCGCCTGATGAACGGCCGAAAAACTTTTGCAAGACATGCACAACAAATTCCATCGGCGTATAATCATCATTAAGCATAATGACTTTATACATTGATGGCTTTTTCGTTTTGGTACGGCTGTCGAGGACTAGCTGACCATTGCCATTCTTATCGTCATCATTCTCCATCGAATTTCAACCAAACCTTCGATCAATTTGTTCATATGTTGCTAACATAGCATATAACGAGGAATGCCGTCTCATCTTCTGATATTGGTATTGCGGCCGAGTGGTAAAAGGGGGTGAGCGGGAAAAATATCATCAGATTTTGGGATATTACGCCGCAAGATCAGTTAATCGCCCTAAATTCGGCAAGATTCTTGAATAGAATCCTAATTGCGTTATGATTCGCCCAGCAACGTTAGGGGTATTATGTTTTATTTGTTATGGGGCAGGCGTTAATGGCACGATTGAGCCTGGCCAAACCGCCGCCAATCACGCAAACCCCCCTCGCGGCCATAGACTGGCTTCAGGGCGCGGCTTTACTGTTGATGCGTTGCTATCGCGTGCTGTTGTCATATCTGCGGCTACCCAGAGCCATAAATCCGTCGCTGATAATCGCCATAACCGCATTAATGCTGGCAAATTTTGGCCTGACTGCATCCCCTGCCAAAGCCAGTAAATACGCGTCAATCGTTATCGAAGAGTCTAGTGGCAAAGTTCTGTTTTCGCGAAACGCCGACAATCTGCGTTATCCGGCGTCGCTGACCAAAATCATGACACTTTATCTGATGTTCGAGGATATCGAAGCCGAGCGTATAACCTTGAAGAGCCGCATTCCCATATCGAGAAAAGCCGCTGGCCGATCACCATCGAAACTATATTTAAAACCGGGCCAGTCGATCAGCGTCGAGCAAGCCATCTATGCGCTGGTCACAAAATCAGCCAATGATGTTGCCACAGCGGTTGCCGAAAAACTGTCCGGCACCGAGCGTAAATTTGCCAAGCGCATGACCCGGAAGGCGCGGTCCCTCGGGATGAACCGCACCACATTTATGAACGCGTCCGGCCTGCCAAACAGTCGGCAGAAATCAACGGCACGCGACATGGCCGTTCTGGCAGCGGCAATGCGGCGTGATTTTCCACAATTCTATAAATATTTTAGCACCCAGAGCTTTAATTGGAAGGGTCGGAAATATCGCAATCACAATAGATTACTGGCAAACTATCGGGGCACAGACGGCATCAAGACCGGTTACATCAACGCATCAGGGTTCAACCTTGTTGCCACGGTCGAGCGCAATGGTGTTCGGCTAATTGGCGTCGTATTCGGTGGCAAAACCTCGAAAAGCCGTGACCGCCACATGATGCAAATTCTGGATAATCAATTCAAACGAGCAAAGACCATTCGGGTCCGGCGCGCCGCCCTTGCGCCGCCGCCAACACTGCCGGTGGCACCGCCCGATCGCGGCCTTAAACTGCCCGAATCCCTGCCGATCAGCAAAGCCAGACGCAATCCCCAACCAGCGCCAGACGCTAGTGATAACCCTGAATTTATCGATCTTAATGTCGCCAGCGCCACTAATCCCGATACCATCAGCAAAACCACCTGGAGCGTCCAGATCGGCAATTTTACCCAGCGCGTTACGGCTCATCGTGCCGCCATTGTGGCGCGGCGAACGGCGGATGATGTGCTTGGTATGACGCCGGCCAATCTGCACCTCGTAACCCGCGGTGCCATTCCATTATGGCGAGTTCGGTTTAATGATTTAGAAGAAGATCAGGCACGTGCAGCATGCGCCGCGCTATTTGCTGCGGGTCGGCCTTGCATTGCGATTGCAATCAACGCCACATCGCGCGGCTAGCGTTGCACCTTTGCATAGCTGGCGGCCCGCATCATTGGCGGTTCATTCATCCAGCCGCGGTTAATTGCAGTTACAGGATTAAGAATCAATGAAAATCGCGGCTTTTCATCCGCACCGCCCCCTTCGTGCCAGTGCTGGCATCAATATGACGCAAAAACCCATTCAGATTAAACAGTGACTCGGCAATAAAATGCACTACCGCTTGCTGGCGTTGTACGCGGCCAACCAGTCCCAAAATCTGCGCACGCAACAACGCCTCGCGGTAAGTTTCGGTTAATTTGGGCCAGATGATCACATTGGCTGTGCCCTGCCCGTCCTCAAGCGTTATGAATACGGTGCCACTGGCCGTACCGGGTCGTTGACGCATAGTTACAAGACCGGCGATGCGAAGCCGTTTGCCATCGGGCGCTTGTTGCACATGGCTGCAAAGCTGCCACCCCGCCACACCAAGCGGTTTTGCCAACAGGTCAAGCGGATGCGCCTTTAATGACAGGCCGAGACTGCGGTAATCTTCAGCCACCGCCTCACCAAGCGGGGTCTTTGGCAAGGTGATCACCGGCTCGTCGCCGGCAAGCCGTTCGTGCTGGCGGCCGGCATGAGCAAATAATGGCATATCATGCAGCCGGTGCCGCGCCAGCCCACGCGCCGCCCACAATGCCTGTCGCCGGTCCATATCCAGACTGGAAAACCCATCAGCATCTGCAATCGCTTGTAATGATTTAGCTGACACATCGGCTTTTCGCATCACATCATCTAGGCTGGAAAAGGTCAGACCTTGCCGCCCTTTAACGGCATGATTGCCGATCACCTGACTAGCCGCAATCCGTTCACCTTCACCGCGAGGCAGCCCTTTGACCAGCCGCAGCCCAAGTCGCAAGGCATGATGCCCTGTTTTATTATCGGGGTCGGTTTCAAGACGGTGATCCCAGCCGGAAAAATTCACATCGACCGGCCGAATTGCAATACCGCTTCGCCGCGCCTCGGCAATTAGTTGTGACGGCGCATAAAATCCCATTGGCTGGGCGTTTAGTAATGCACAGATGAAAATATCGGGATAATGGCATTTCAACCATGCCGAAACATACACCAAAAGAGCAAAACTCGCCGCATGGGATTCTGGAAATCCATACGTGCCAAAGCCCTCGATCTGGCGAAAACAGCGCAGAGCGAAATCTTCATCATAGCCACGCTCGATCATGCCAGTGACCATCTTTTCACGGAAATGACCGATATCACCCTGTTTTTTAAACGTCGCCATGGCGCGGCGCAATTGATCGGCCTCGCTTCCCGAAAATCCTGCGCCAACAATGGCAATTTGCATTGCCTGTTCCTGAAAAAGCGGTACCCCAAGCGTGCGCTCTAGCACCTCGCGCAGGGCTGGTGACGGATAGTCAACCTTTTCCAGACCGGCGCGCCGCCGCAAATAGGGATGCACCATATCGCCCTGAATTGGCCCCGGACGGACAATCGCCACCTGCACCACAAGGTCATGAAAACATCGTGGTTGTAACCGCGGCAACATCGCCATTTGTGCCCGCGATTCCACCTGAAAGACACCAACCGATTGGCCCCGGCATAGCATATCATAGGTTACAGCATCTTCAGGCGGCACTGAGGCCAGCGTCACTGTCCGATTATAATGAACCCGCAACAGATCAAAGCAACGTCGAATACAGCTAAGCATGCCAAGCGCCAGCACATCCACCTTTAGCAATCCCAACGCGTCGAGGTCATCCTTATCCCACTCAATGACCGTACGCCCCGCCATTGCAGCTGGGCTGATCGGGCATAAATGGTCAAGCCGCCCCCGGGTGATGACAAAACCGCCAACATGCTGCGATAAATGTCGTGGAAACCGGCTAATATCAGCGACTAATTGCAGCACCAAGCGCAGGCGGCGATCCTGTGCATCCAGCCCCGCCGCCACCAACGCATTATCATCAAGACCGGTTTTTTCACGCCCCCATACTTCGCCGGCCAAAGCCGCTTGCACATCACGGCTAAGACCAAACACCTTGGCAACTTCACGAAAGGCGCTACGCCGCCGATAGGTGATAACGCTAGCGGCAAGTCCGGCACGGTTACGGCCATATTTCGCATAGATATATTGAATGACCTCTTCGCGGCGTTCATGTTCAAAATCAACATCAATATCCGGTGGCTCGCCACGTGCCTCACTGACAAACCTCTCAAATAAAGGCCGCGATCGCGCCGGATCAACCGCGGTGATACCAAGACAGTAACAAACTGCTGAATTAGCCGCCGAACCACGCCCCTGACATAAAATACCGCGCCCCCGCGCAAAGCGCACAATATCGAATACAGTTAGAAAATAAGGCGCGATATTCAATCGTTCGATCAATATCAATTCATGTTTTAAATAGGCACTCACCTGATCAGGGATTGCATCGGGATAACGTTTTTCTGCACCACGCCAAGTCTGAAAAGCAAGTTCCTGCATGGCGGTTCGCCCACCGGGCTGTAGCTCGTCTGGATATTCATAAGACAGATCATCCATTGAAAAATGACACAAATCAGCCAGCGCCCTTGCCCCATCAAGCGCCTCTGGCACCTGCCGCCAACGCCGTACCGCCTCATCACAATCAATCAAATGACGTTCAGCATTGCGCGATAAAAGATAGCCCGCATTATCAAGCTGTTTTTTCTCGCGGATACAGGTCAGCACGTCAGCAAGCGGACGGCGATCGGGGCTGTGATAAAGCGCATCTGCCGCCGCTGCCACACGCAGCTTTAACGCCGCTGCTGCTGCCATTAACATCTGACACCGCGCCTCATCAGCGCCATCACGATAAAGACATAAACCGGCAAATAAATGCCCCTTGGCAATTTGCTGAATGGTTTGCAAATGCGCCTGATACTGCGCATCGGGATGGCGCGGCGGCATGACCAGCAATGCGGTACTTGCCGGCAGACGGGCAATATCAGCAAGATATAGAATTGGTGCTGCCTTACTGCCGCGCATATTGGCCTCACTTAGCAGCATAGACAATCCTTCATACCCAGCACGGTCTAAAGGATGCACCAGAATATCTGGCCCATCGACAGGCCGCAATCTAGCCCCGACAATCAGCCTGATCTGATGATCTCGCGCCGCAACATGCGCACGCACAATACCGGCTAATGAATTCACATCAGCAATGCCAATCGCCGCCCATCCAAGCGTGGCCGCCTTTGCCACCATTTCATCAGGATGCGAGGCGCCTTTTAAAAAGGTAAAATTGCTATAACAGCCAAGCACCGCATGCCGTTCGGGCTGTGCTGATGATCGTATTGGTGATCGTATTGGCATCATCAGGCAAAAAATCCATGCAGAAACCAGGCTGGTGTTTCATGGCGTTCTGGCAAGCCCTCACGATATAGCCAAAACCCAGCCCCCTGATCGTCCCGCAACCGGAAATAATCACGCGTACGGGTACCAGCAGGTGCCTGCCACCATGCAGGGGCAATCCGTTCCGGCCCGGTTGCATGAATGACCTTATGGACACGCCGCTGCCAGATGAATTGAGCTGGGGGATGGTCGGGTAAAAGCGCCACAACATCAACCGGCTGCGGATAGGCAAGCAGGCGTATAGGTCGCGGCGGTGCGGTTCTTGATGCCGGATTACCAAGCCAGCCAGCTTTCTGGCCGCAATCAGACAAAATTCGGTGCGGATCAGGCAAATCAAATGATTGCGCTGCCTCAGGCTGCCAACAGCTTTGCGGTGCAAGACGCACCACCGCACCATAGCCAAGACGCGCCACCAGCCGGTCAACAAGGCTGGCATAAGCCTCGTTATGTGTGGCATAAATGGCATCATTCTGACGCTCTATCGTCAGCCGCGGCAAGGCCGTATCAAGCGGGGCAAGCGGGCTGCAATCAAGCGATTCCATCCACCCCATTTCAAGACCAAATTCCGGATTGATCTTATCGCTCGCATTCGCCAGCAACCGGTGAAACAGATGCACATCACGGCTTGGCCGCGAGAGGTGAACATCATGGGCAAACACCATTCCATCAACCAGTTGCCAGCCAAGCCGCAAACGACGTGTCGCCATTCCGGTTTGTTCAAGCAAGGCCGCAACATCCCTTGCCAGCTGACGGATCATCGCCTTGACATCATCAGGGGCGCCGATTGGCTCGGCAAATCGACGGCATATATAAAGCGGCTTGGGCGGGCTGATCGGGGTAAAGCTTTCATCCTGATCACCAAGCGCCTGATCAAGCCGAAGCAGTAAATCAGGCCCAAAACGCGCCGCTAATGGCGCGCGGGCAAGGCCGATAATATCGCCAATAACCCTTAAACCTGCCCGTTGCATATGATCCGTTATCGCGGCATTCAGCCGTAATGCGGCGATTGGTAATGGTGCCAAATGGCGGCGCAAGCGGGCGCGGCTAAAGCTAGATCGTGTTATTTCCGGCGCCGTTTTTACGGCTGTCATCAGGCGCTGCGATGGACGCCCATAATGCGCCAACGCCCATGCCGCACCACAAGTTGGCGCCGCTGCCATGACCACACGAAGACGGCTTTTATGAAGGCGTTTGGCACAATCGGCGAGCAACCCCCGCATCCCGCCAAAAAGATGCTCACCCCCCGCAACATCAAGCCATATTCCATGAAATTGATGATCAACAGCGGTAAGGGGGCTATAGCGGCGCGCCCATAATGCAAGATGCTGCAGATCGGCATGATCAGCCGCCGGATCACATATCTCGGTTCTGACTTGTGGGGCGTTTGATCTGTCGCGACTGGCCATGCCTGCGCCAGCTTTGCCGAAATTTGCCTTGATCCGGCAGCCTTTGCCGGCCATTGATGGATTGCCAATTCGGCCTGTACTGGCGCATTGGTTGATATATCGACATGATCAACAGCATATAAATGATCACCACCCGCCTGCCAGCCCGCCCGGCATATATAGGGCCGGCCACCCCGCGCACGTTGCAGGCTTAAATCCCAGATATTATGCTGCAAGCCGTTAGGATTTGACCATATATCAAGATCAGCCGCCGGTTTGATCTGCCATGCTGTTTCAAACCCAGACCCGCCAATCGGGGCACCAAGCAAAAAGGCTGTTGCGCCATTTTCCTCGGCTGCAAGCTGTGCCCGCCTAGCCAGTCGCATCCAGTAATCAGCAGATTTCTGTACCCCGTCATATTCCATTACAACCGCGGCCACGCCTTCGGTGCGCAGAATATCATCAAGCGCCGCCAGCCGCCGTGATGGGCTTGGCGTATCAACAATCAGCAGGCGCGCCGGATCCAGTCCAGCCGCCGCCAACCCATGCCCATACAGCATACCATTGCCGCCACGCTGGCTAGCCGGACACCAGACAATCAGGCCATTATCGCCTGCACCAGCTGGGCTGGTTGTTTCAGCCTGTTGGCGGGCATGATGCTGCAGCACAGCAAGAAGCGCTATGGTAAAGCCGCTAACCGCCCCATGCGCCTGCATCGCCCCTGACAAAAGATGCACCCGGCCAAGCGCCAATCCACCGGCTAACGCCTGATCCAGCGAATCGATGCCAAGCGGTAAACGTGCACCTTTCTTATGCCCGTCAACCAACGCCATTTCTTGGCGCAAGCGCGCCAAATCATATTTATTTTTTTCGTTTCTAATCTGATGATTAGACAGCATTAACCCAGATGTTTCTGCTGTTGATATAGGCTGATTCACCCGCTGCATATCGCCTACCTCTCGCCTCATATATGCATATTTTGTTCATGTTTTGTTCTAGTTTAGAATGGCATATAAGTCAAGATTTTCTATCGCTGAAAAGAGGCAAAGAGACGCCGCAAAGTGATATGGCAGCCCCGGCCGCTAGCAAATTCAAAATCACTTATTGGGCGTTATGCAACCGGAATTAATCATAAAACCGATGATTATTTGGGCAGCTCGCTCTCGACCAGCCGCGCCCAATAGCTAGCACCCGTAGCAAGCACATCATCATTAAAATCATACCGGTCATTATGCAGCATTGCACCATTTTTAGCTGGTCCAGCACCAAGCCAGATATAGGATCCCGGCTTTTCGGCCAGCATATAGGCAAAATCTTCTGCTCCCATTGATGGCGGCAGATCAGTGATAATATTTTCTGTTCCCAGAATATGCGCCGCAACCGCCGCGGCGCGGGATGATTCGTCAGCATGATTGACCGTTGGTGGATAGCCCGGTTGCCAGTCAATCTCAATTGCGCACCCATAGGCCATGGCTGTTGATGTCGCAACCTCGCGGATTGAGTCTTCTAGTAATTTACGGATATGCGGCGAAAATGACCGCGCTGTACCGCCAAGCCTCGCGGTACCGGGAATCACATTCAGCGCACTGCCAGACTCAAAAATTGTCACTGAAACAACAGCAGGCTCCAACGCCGCGACGCGCCGTGAGACGATTGATTGCAGCGATTGCACAATTGCCGCCCCACATGGGATCGGGTCAATTGCCAGATCAGGGATCGCCGCATGACCGCCAGATCCGGTGATGTGGATTTCGAACATATCCGCCGCCGCCATACAAGCACCGCTATGCACGCCAATTTTACCAACATCCATCCCCGGCCAATTATGCATTCCCCAAACGGTTTGCATGTCGAACTGGTCAAACAGCCCGTCTTTAATCATCGCCTCGCCGCCCTTGCCACCTTCTTCGGCTGGCTGAAAGATGAAATAGACAGTGCCATCAAAATTTCGTGTTTCCGCAAGATATTGCGCCGCACCAAGAAGCATTGTGCTGTGCCCATCATGGCCGCAAGCATGCATTCGGCCCGGGGTTTTCGACGCATGGGTAAATTCGTTCATTTCCTGCATTGGCAGCGCGTCCATATCTGCACGAAGACCAATAGCAGCCGTGCTATCACCATTGCCACGCAACACCCCAACGACGCCGGTTTTGCCCATTCCGCGATGGATTTCAATGCCAAATGACTGCAGCTTTTCAGCAATGAAGTTAGATGTCCACACTTCTTCATAACTGGTTTCAGGATGTTGATGGAGTAAATGTCGCCACGCCTTCATATCCTGCTCACGGTCTGCAATCGAATTAATAACCGCCATAATGACTGTCCTGACTTGATGTTGAAAATGGCTCTGGATCCGGTATTGGTTGCGGCCGGCACCCTTGATTTAACAGTGCCGCAACTAAGCCCCTGAGGTCAAGCAGCGGGCGTTGAAAAGGCATGATTAAGGCCGCGATCTAAAGCCAATTTATCGGCTTATGATCGGCGAATTGACAAGCACCACGCTTGCAGCCTAAAACCGGAGGCAATCATGTCGATTGGGCTATACCTGATGTCGTTGCTGGGCTAGGGATTTATTGCGAAATGCGCAGCATGGCAGTGCAAAAATTAGCGACAATGTTTACGCTGTCATCGTGGCGGCTTTTACAAAGATCAAAGGGTGGGTTACATGGCACAAAATCAGCCAGATCGTGGTCAACGCGGATTGCCGGGCGGCACCCCGCGCTATTCAGCTTTTGCGCTTGCCAAAAAGGCGATGAATTATCATCAGGACTGGCAGCGTGCCTGGCGCGACCCCGAACCTAAGGCTGAATATGATGCGGTGATTATTGGCGGCGGCGGCCATGGGCTTGCGACGGCATACTATCTTGCTGCGGTGCATGGCATGACCAATATTGCAGTGATTGAAAAAGGCTGGATTGGCGGCGGTAACACTGGCCGTAACACCACCATTATTCGCTCGAACTATCTTTGGGACGAATCTGCGGCGATTTACGAGCATTCGATGAAGCTGTGGGAAGGCATGTCGCAGGATCTGAATTTTAATGTCATGTTCAGTCAGCGCGGGGTATTAACCATTGCGCACAGCGAGCATGAGTTGCGGGAAATGTCACGGCGCGTTCATGCGATCCGGTTAAACGGCATTGACTCAGAAATCCTTGGCCCTGTCGAGATTAAAAAATTCGTGCCAACAATTAACATCGACCAGTCGATCCGCTATCCGGTTATGGGCGGCTTCCTTCAGCGCCGCGGCGGTACCGCGCGCCATGATGCCGTTGCATGGGGTTATGCGCGCGCCGCTGATGATCTGGGCGTTGATATCATCCAGAAATGCGAAGTCACCGCACTGCGCCGTCAAGGCCGCAAGATCGTCGGCGTTGAGACTAGTCGCGGCTTTATCAAAACCAAAAAGGTTGGCTGTGTTGTTGCTGGTCATTCCAGCGTTGTCGCAGCGATGGCCGGCATCCGTTTGCCCATTGCCAGCCGCCCGTTACAGGCGTTGGTGTCCGAACCGATCAAGCCAATCCTCGATACGGTGATTATGTCAAACGCGGTGCATATGTATATCAGCCAGTCTGACAAGGGCGAGATGGTGCTAGGTGCAGGCGTTGATAAATATAACTCATACGCCCAGCGTGGCTCTTTCCCGGTTCCAGAACATATGCTGGCAGCAGCGGTTGAGCTATTTCCGGTACTGTCACGCCTGCGGATGCTACGCCATTGGGGCGGCATTGTTGATACCTGCCCTGATGCTTCGCCGATCATTTCCAAAACCGATGTTGAGGGGCTGTATTTTGATTGTGGCTGGGGCACTGGCGGGTTTAAGGCAACCCCCGGATCGGGTCATGTATTTGCCGATCTGATTGCCAATGACCGGCCAAATAAAATTGCCGCGCCTTACACATTAGATCGGTTCCGTACAGGCTTGCTGATCGATGAACATGGCGCCGCTGGCGTTGCACATTAGACCGGGTTTGAGGAAAATATTATGCTAGTTATCACCTGCCCGTTTTGTGGGCCTCGCGACGAAGCTGAATTTGCCTGTGGCGGCGAGGCGCATATCGCCCGCCCCCTCGCCGAAAACAAAATTTCTGACGCGCATTTCGCCGATTATCTGTTTATGCGGGATAATCCAAAAGGGCTGTTTCTGGAACGCTGGCGGCACAGTGCCGGATGCCGGCGCTGGTTTAATGTGGCGCGCGATACGGTTAGTCACGAAATCATCGAAATCTATCCGATGGGCAGCTTGCCAAAACAGACTGCCCCAAAGGCGGCGTATAAATCGAGCTGGCGCCGTGATACGGCTGCAGAAAAAGCCGCGCTTCCATCACGCAACAAAGCTGGAGGGTCGAAATAATGGCATTTCGTTCAAACTCATCCAGCGCCACGCCAATGACGCGTCCAAATGCCACCGCCAGAATTGATCGTAACAAGCCCGTGCAATTCACCTTTGATGGCCGCAGCTACACCGGGTTTGCCGGTGATACGCTGGCATCGGCATTGCTTGCTAATGATGTTCACCTTGTTGGCCGTTCGTTTAAATATCATCGCCCCCGCGGTATTTTATCAGCCGGTTCTGAAGAGCCGAACGCGCTGATCAGGCTTGGCAAAAGAGCCTATGCAGAGCCGAATTTACGCGCCACACAAATTGAGATTTTTGATGGTTTGTATGCGGAAAGCCAGAACCGCATGCCATCATTGAAGTTCGATATTGGCGCGATTAATTCGGTGCTTGGCCGGTTTTTCCCCGCCGGTTTCTATTACAAAACCTTTATGTGGCCTGCCTCTATGTGGATGAGCTATGAGCATGTCATTCGCCATGCCGCCGGTCTTGGCAAAGCGGCAGATGATCATAATGATCCTGATCGCTATGAAAAAACCCACGCGCATTGCGATGTTCTGGTTGCAGGCGGCGGGGCGGCTGGATTAATGGCTGCAATGCAGGCCGCCAAGGGCGGCGCCCGGGTTATTCTGGCTGATGAGCAAAACGAATTTGGCGGCTGGCTGCTTGGTGAGGCCAATATTTCAATTGGGGATGTTCCCGCGCTAGACTGGATCAGCACTATGCTGGCTGATTTGGCCGCAATGCCGAATGTGACCTTGCTGCCCCGCACCACGGTTTTCGGCTATATGGACCATAATTACCTGACCTTGAATGAACGGGTTACCGACCACCTGCCAAGCCGTCCGGCGCATTTGCCGCGTCAACGGCTGTGGAAAGTGCGGGCGAAGCAGGTCATCATTGCGCAAGGCGCGCATGAACGGCCATTGGTATTTGCCGGCAATGATCTTCCGGGCGTTATGCTGGCTGGTGCCGTGCGGACCTATATCAATCGCTATGGTGTTTGCCCGGGACGGCGCGCCATCGTGGTCTGTAATAATGATGATGCTTATCGGACCGCCCTTGATCTTTGCCATGCTGGCGCTGATGTGGTGATTACCGATCTTCGCAACGACGCAAAAGGCCCGCTGATCACTGCCGCGCGGAACGCTGGTATTGAAATTCTGCAAGGCCATGCGATCATTGCCGCCTACGGTAATCGGCGGGTTGCGCGGGTTGAAATTGCACCGGTTAACGACAGTGTTACGGCAATTTCTGGCGATATTCTGCATCGCGATTGCGATCTGATTGCCATGTCAGGCGGCCTGTCACCTGCGGTTCACCTTCATTCACAAGCACGTGGTAAATTACAGTGGGATGACGCCAAATTATGTTTCCGCCCATCAGCCACGCATGAGCCCAGCTTTAACATCGGCGCTTGTAACGCCAGCTTTGATCTTGCCACCGCCCTGAAAGAGGCAATCCGCGCCGGCACCAAGGCGGCCGCGGCGGCTGGTCATAAAACCACCGCCCTTACAGCACCTGATGTTGTCAGTGCCAAACAAAACTGGAAGCCGCTTGCCGCGTGGAAAATTCCAAACGGGCATGGGGCGGGACGCGGGCCAAAAGCCTTTGTTGATTTCCAGAATGATGTGACCGCCAGCGATGTATCGCTTGCCGCGCGCGAAGGGTATCAGTCGGTTGAGCATCTTAAACGCTACACCACAACTGGCATGGGAACCGATCAGGGCAAAACGTCCAACATCAACGCATTGGCTATTCTTGCTGATGCGCTTGGCAATGAAATTCCCGAGGTTGGAACAACCACATTCCGGATGCCGTATACACCGTCAAATATTGGGGCGATTGCTGGCCGCGATATCGGTGATCTTTTTGATCCGGTTCGCCTGACCCGCATGGATGCGTGGCACCGTGCAAATGGCGCAAAATTTGAACATGTTGGCCAGTGGATGCGCGCTTGGTATTACCCGCAAGGTGATGAAACCATCCATGACGCGGTTAACCGCGAGGTCACGGCAGCGCGCACCACTGCCGGTCTTCTTGATGCCTCGACGCTTGGCAAAATTGATATTCGCGGACGCGATGCCGCAGAGTTCCTTAACCGCCTTTATACCAATGCGTGGAGCAAGCTAGGCGTCGGCAAATGCCGCTATGGACTGATGCTAAAAGACGATGGCATGGTCATGGATGACGGGGTAACAACCCGGCTTGGTGAAAACCATTTCCATATGACAACAACCACTGGCGGTGCGGCCGGGGTTTTGGACTGGATGGAAGAATGGCTGCAAACCGAATGGCCCGATTTAGAGGTTTATCTGACATCAGTCACCGAACAATGGGCAGTTGCGACTTTATCCGGGCCAAATGCGGGTAAAATTCTGCAAGATGCGGGTATCGACTTTGACCTTTCACCGGCAGAATTTCCGTTCATGTCGATGAAGGAAGGGCATATTGGCGGGCTTCCGGCGCGTATATTCCGCATTTCTTTTACCGGCGAGCTGTCTTATGAAATCAATGTAGCGGCACGCCATGGCTTGGCGTTATGGACGCATCTGATGAAGGCCGGCAAACCGCATGGCATTACCCCATATGGTACCGAGGCCATGCATGTTTTGCGGGCAGAAAAAGGCTTTATCATCGTTGGGCAGGAAACCGATGGATCGGTAACGCCGCATGACCTTGGCATGAATTGGATTGTCTCAAAAACCAAATCTGACTTTATCGGCAAGCGGGCATTGGCGCGTGAAACCATGGCATATGACAATCGCAAACAGCTTGTCGGGCTGCTATGCAGCGAGCCATCAACTGTTATTCCTGAAGGCGCTCATGCGGTTCTTGATCCTGATCAGCCGATGCCGATGGAAATGTTAGGGCAGGTCACTTCGTCCTATTTTTCACCAAATTGTGGACGCTCGATTGCGATGGCCATGCTAAAGGGCGGCCATGCGCGAAAAGGCGAGACTGTATTCTTCCCCATGCTTGATGGCACGGTGCTTGAGGCCAAAATCGTTGATCCAGTATTTTTTGATCCAAAGGGGGAGCGTATCGATGGCTAACTCATCCAACAGCAGACCTGATTTTTCTGGCCAACCAGCGCTGGCAGGCATTGCCAGCAGCAGCAGCGCCAACCCAAATGGTGGTGACGCCGGGCTTGTGTTTCGGGAAATCACCCATCTTGGCAAGCTGAACCTACGGGGCAGCAAAAACCTCGCCGCTGCAATCAAAACAGCGACCGGCTGCCCCTTCCCGCCAAAGGCCAACCAGTTTCAATCGGCTGGCGAACGGCACGTGCTGTGGCTTGGCCCAGATGAATATTTGCTACTGTGCGAGGCGGGCAAGGAAAAGCAATTAGAGGATACTCTGACCAGCACGATCAAATCATCACAGCATTATGCCATAACGGACGTCAGCGACAGCCTATGTGCGCTGGCGCTCAGTGGGCCAAAAACCCGCGCCGTTCTGGCCAAGGGCTGCGGGCTAGATTTGCACCCGTCACAGTTCCCAGCTGGCCGCTGTGCGCAAAGTTTGCTGGCGCTTGCTGGCGTTACTTTGATGGCACTGTCAGATGATGAATTTATCGTGATATGCCGCACCAGCTTTGCGCCCTATATCCAACGCTGGCTGGCTGATGCAGCGTTGGAATATGGCTATCACTTTGCCGCCTGACCCTTACTAACCTGACCCTTGCTAAAAGCCTTTATTACCAGCTTTTTCGTCACCTAAAACCGGTTACAGCCTAGTAATCAGTATCAGGTAATTCTGCCATGCGCCGGTCAATAAAGGCGCGCAGCGCCTCGTCAATTGCCGGATCAATTGGCGGCGCTTCATAAGCCGCCAACATTTCACCAGCGCGTTTGCGCGCACGCGCACTGCTTTCAACACTGCCCTCAGATGACCATTGCTCAAACGTGGTGTTATCAGCCATTTGCGAGCGCCAGAAAGCGTCTTCAAAATTTGCCTGCGTATGGGCTGACCCCAAGAAATGCTGACCCGGGCCAGTTTCCCGAAGTGCGTCCATCGCCTGTCCATTTTCGCTGAGATCAATACCATTGACCAGCTTTGGCATCATCGTCAATTGGTCAGCATCAAGCAGCAGCTTGGCGTAATCGGCAACCAGCCCGCCTTCCATCCAGCCCGCTGAATGCAGCACAAAATTGGTACCGCCCATCAGTGTCGGGATCAGCGTATGGGTGGATTCATAAGCCGCTTGGGCATCGGCGGTCTTGGATCCAGTCAAAGATCCACCTGAACGGAACGGCACCCCTAGACGACGCGCTAGCTTGGCGCATCCATAAAGCACTTTTGCCGGTTCCGGCGTGCCGAATGTGGGCGCACCTGTTTGCATCGACATCGAGCTTGCAAAACTTCCAAAGATCACCGGCGTTCCCGGATTAACGGCCTGCGCAAACGCAATTCCGCTCATCGCCTCGGCAAGCGTTTGTGCCAGCGTACCGGCAACCGAAACTGGCGACATCGCACCAGCCAGAATAAACGGCGAGATCACCGTCGCCTGATTATGCCGCGCATAGACCTTTAACGCCCCAAGCATGGTGTCATCCCACGTCATCGGAGAATTGGCATTGATCAGGCTTGTCAGCACCGTGTTATTGGCAACAAAATCATCACCAAACAGGATTTTTGACATATCAATCGAGTCTTGGGCGCGGCTTGGCGCGGTGACTGACCCCATATAGGGCTTGTCGGAGTAGCGTTGATGCGCATAGACCATCTCGAGATGGCGTTTGGTCACGGGCAGATCAACCGGCTCGCAGATCGTACCGCCAGAATGATGCAAACCCGGATGCATATAGGCCAACTTTACCAGATTTTGAAAATCTTCCATCGTTGCATAGCGGCGCTCATTATTCAGGTCGCGCACGAATGGGGGGCCGTAAACAGGGGCAAAAACCGTGTTCATCCCGCCAATCTCAACCGAACGTTCCGGGTTGCGGGCATGTTGAGTGTAGGTAGAGGGTGCGGTTGCGCAAAGTTGGCGCGCAAGGCCACGCGGGAAATGTACGCGCTCGCCCTGAACATCACAGCCAACATCACGCAAAATGGTCAAGGCTTCGGGATCATCGCGAAAATCGATACCAATTTCCTCAAGGATCGTTTCGGCATTGTTTTCAATGATCTCGGCGCCTTCGTCGCTGAGGATATCAAACGGCGCAATCTTGCGGGTAATAAAGGGGGTTGCGGCTTGCTGGTTACCCGATGACCGCGCGCTCCGGCGTGCATCGCGGCCGCCACCACGGCGGCTTTTGCGATCTGGTGAATTTGTCTCAGTCATTTAACACATCCTCATTAGGTGTCGTTTTAAAACGCTAGGCCCGCAGCCGCGAATTATCTGGATCGAAGGGTGAGTCCTCAAGCACGGTAACCGGCAAACGCTGATCAAGGATATCAATCATCAATTTGGTTCCCGGAACGGCCAAATCCGGCCGCACCATTGCAAGGGCAAGTGATTTTCCAAGCCGGAAACCATAACCGCCGCTTGTCGCACGGCCAATGACAGTTCCATCCTCGGTCATGATCGGATTACCGCCAATTGCATCAGCGTCGGTTGTATCATGCACCTCAAGCGTGACCATCGAATTGGCAAAACCGCGTTCCTGCCATTCGGTCAATTGCCGCTGACCTTTAAAGTCACCCTTATTAAGATGAACAAAGCGATGCAGCCCGCTTTCCAGCGCCGCATATTCGATAGATAATTCTGTGCCGACGAGGCGGTAGGATTTTTCCAGCCGCATTGCATCCATCGCGCGAATACCAAATGGCTTCAACCCAAACTCGGCGCCCGCTGCCATTAATGCATCAAAGATATGGTTCTGATACTCAATCGGATGATGCAGCTCCCAGCCCAGCTCGCCAACAAAATTCACCCGGATTGCCATTGCTGGTGCCAGATTGACATCAATCATCTGGCCAGACAGCCATGGAAACGCCGCATTCGATAAATCGGCACGGGTGATTTTCGCCAGAATATCTCGCGCTTTCGGGCCTGCCAAAACCAGAACACCAATCGCATTGGTTAGATTGTCAAACCGAACCGAACCATCATCCGGCATATGTTTTTTAATCCAGTCATGGTCAAGCCGCTGCCCCGCCCCGGCAGAAACCAGATAAAAGCTCGTCGCACTTTCGCGCTGGATGGTAAATTCAGAATGCACACCGCCGCGTTCGGTCAACGCATGGCACAGCGCCACCCGTCCGACTTTCTTGGGCAGTTTATTGGCAACAAGATAATCCAGAAACGCCTCGGCACCGGGGCCAGAAATGCGCGCTTTGGCAAATGCCGACATATCAAGCAAACCGGCATTTTCAGTCACATTGCGAACTTCATTGCCGATATGCTCGAAATAGTTTGACCGGCGGAACGACCAGTGATCTTCCTGCGGCACCCCTTCGGGCGCGAACCAGTTAGCCCGCTCCCAGCCAAATTTCTGTCCAAAGACGGCGCCCAGCGCCTTTAGCCGGTCATAACAAGGGGCGGTGCGAAGCGGCCGGCCTTCGGTTCGTTCTTCATCCGGGAAATGCGTGACAAAGACATTCGCATAGGCTTCTTCGTTCTTTACTTTTAAATAGGACTGGGTGGCATAGCTGCCATAACGGCGGGGGTCGACCCCCAACATATCAATCGTTGGCTCGCCCTCAACAATCCATTCGGCAAGCTGCCAACCGGCACCACCAGCTGCGGTAATGCCGAAACTATGGCCCTCATTCAGCCAGAAATTTGGCAGATCCCACGCCGGCCCGACAATCGGGTTGCCATCAGGCGTATAGGCAATCGCGCCATTATAAACCTTTTTCACCCCAGACTCGCCAAACGCTGGGACACGGTGCATTGCCGACTCGATATGCGGCTCAAGGCGCTCAAGATCTTCTTGGAATAACTCATATTCCGAATCGTCACTTGGCCCATCCATATAGCAAACTGGCGCGCCTTTTTCATAGGGGCCAAGGATCAGGCCACCAGCCTCTTCACGCATATACCATTGTCCCTCAGAGTCGCGAAGGACGCCCATCTCATGCTTGCCATCACGATGACGTGCCTGAATATCGGGATGCGCTTCGGTAACAATATATTGATGTTCGACCGGAATAACCGGAATATTCAACCCCACCATCGCACCGGTTTTTCGCGCAAAATTACCGGTTGCGCTGACCACATGCTCGCAGGTGATATCGCCCTTATCAGTGGTGATTTTCCACAAGCCATCATCGGTTCGTGAAATCGCTGTTACCGCCGTATTCCGGTAAATTTCCGCGCCACGGTCTCGCGCGCCCCGCGCCAGCGCTTGGGTCAGGTCGGCTGGCTGAATGTAACCATCTTCAGGATGGCGAATGGCCCCGACAAGGCCTTCTATATTTGCCATTGGCCAATAATCAAGAACCTGTTCCGGGGTCAGAAAATCAACCTTGACTCCGATGGTGCTGGCAACACCGGCATATTGGCGATATTCATCCATCCGGTCCTGATTGCTGGCCAGACGGATGTTGGAAACATTGCGGAACCCGACATTCATGCCGGTTTCTTCCTGCAATTCCTGATAAAACTTGACCGAATATTTGTGAATTTGGCCAACCGAGTATGACATATTAAACAACGGCAACAGGCCAGCAGCGTGCCATGTTGAGCCTGATGTTAATTCCTTGCGTTCAACCAGAACGACGTCACTCCAGCCTTTTTTCGCCAGATGATACAGCGTACTGACACCAACAACGCCACCACCAATAACAACAACACGCGCATGCGACTTCATGCTAGGTCTCCTGCAAAGAGTTAAGCTAAATCTGCGGCGTGCCAAAAACGGCTACCCCGCTCATTTGCGGAGTCTACGAGGAAAAATTGGCGAAAAGCGTCTAGCAAACGACCGTATTTTGACAAAAACAGGCGCGGCGTGCCGCAATCAGACAAAAACCCGCCCGACCATGCGTTTTTTAGCACTATGCGAAACTGCGTAATCAGCCGGTTACGGGTTTAAGCGCTTGATATCCCAGCTGCCATCGCTTTGCAGAAGAAACCGGAAACGGTCATGCAGCCGGTGTTCGCCATCATGCCAGAATTCAATTTCCTGCGGTTTTAGGCAAAAGCCGCCCCAATGTGGTGGGCGGTCAACCGCGGCGGTAAATTGTGCTTCATAGCGATTGACCTCGGCCGCAAGCGCGCTGCGGCTTGCCAGCGGGCGGGACTGCGCCGACGCCCAAGCGCCAATCTGGCTGCCGCGTCCACGACTATTGAAATATTCATCCGATTGCGCGGCGGTCGCCTTGCCAACATCGCCGACAACCCTTATCTGACGCCGCTGGCTTTTCCAATGGAGGCAAAAGGCCGCCTTGCCGGTGGCAAGCAATTCATCCGCCTTGCGGCTTTCATAATTGGTGAAAAACAGAAACCCGTCAGGCGACCAACGCCGCAACAGAACCATCCGCACCGACGGCATGCCGCCAGCATCAACCGAGGCTAGCGCGATCGCGTCCGGATCATTGATCTCGGTTTTGACAGCTTCGTCATACCAGTCTTGGAACAGGGCGAAAGGGTCGGTTCCGACGATAATTTCCATAGGGGCTGTCTCCACTTAAACGATCTAAAATTAACCTATCAGCAAGATGCAGTATCAGGCCACAAGATGCAGCACCAGACAAGTTAGGCGCGTAATAATTACACCGCACCACCTCGCACCGCGCTTCACCTAGATGTAGGGGCTTGCTTGGCAGGAAGCAACGCAAGCCAGACCGAATTTTGATCTTTCTTTCATTCCAATGCCGAAACCAACCATAGATTTGCCATAATCATGCGGCATGATACTATTGTATAAAGAATTAAAATCGTTTTGACATGACGCAGGTGAATACCGGCTATGCCGTTATCGGCGCCACAGCTGTCAGCGAAAAGACCGGAACCAGCACGACTGGAACCAAACATTTGGACCAAAAGATAGGCCATAACATGGGCCAAAACATTACCGCGAACCCTTACCCCGAAACTCAAGAGGTGTAACATGACCAAAATGACAAAAAAAATGCCAGTTTGCTGTCGCTTTGCGCCCGCCGCCGCAATTATTGCCGGATCACTTGCGATCAGCAGCGCGGCCGCAGAGACACGCATTGAAACAGTTGTTGGCACAGTGGTGGATACCATCACGCTAACATCGACCTACATTCGCAAAACACCAACTGATCAGCGCAGTTGCCGTACTGTCGATGTGCCGATTTATGCCGAGAGCGAGGGTAAGTCAGACCTTGGCTCAATGATTATAGGCGGTCTGATCGGCTCGGCTGTTGGTAATAAATTGTCCGATAATGAAGGGGCTGGTGCCGCGGGCACGGTTGCTGGCGCATTGCTTGGCCGTGAACATGCCAAAAACCAGAAAAATAACCGGGTGGTCGGTTATAAGCAGCAGGAATCTTGCAGCGTAACCACAGTGATGGTTGAGGAAAATATCAGCGAAATTACTGGTTACCGCAACCATATCGAACTTGATGGCAAGATCGTCAAGCTGGAGAGCAAAACCCCATTGACTGTTGGTTCGCGCGTCGAAGTGGTCCGCCGTACCAGCTATTCACTCCGCTAATCCAAGCAGCAACCCTTTTTAAGTACAAACATATCAGTGATGATCCGTGATTTTCACGGCATCACTTGTATGTTTGGCCTGTGTTGGAGTAAACTCCGGCCATCGGCGCATAACAATAACTCGTATAACTATCTTTCGATGAAAAGGGCAGTCACTTATGTCAAACACAGCATCATCATCTGGCGTCATGGCGGGCAAAAAAGGCCTCATCATGGGCGTTGCCAATGACCGTTCAATTGCTTGGGGTATTGCGGCCAAGCTTGCCGAACAGGGAGCTGAGCTTGCTTTCACCTTTCAAGGTGAGGCATTAGAAAAGCGTGTTGGACCACTTGCTGCGTCAGTTGGCAGCGATCTTGTCATGCCATGCGATGTAACCGATGAGGCCAGCATAGATGCGACTTTTGCGACCTTGAAGGAAAAATGGGGTACGCTGGATTTTGTGCTGCACGCAATTGCCTATTCGGACAAGGAAGAATTGAAAGGCGGCTATGTCGATACAAGCCGCGATAATTTTGCGCGCACGATGGATATTTCAGTCTATTCCTTTACCGCCGTTGCACGCCGCGCCGCCGCCATGATGAATGATGGTGGCTCGATGCTGACCCTTACCTATTACGGCGCCGAGCGCGTGATGCCGCATTACAACGTGATGGGCGTTGCCAAGGCCGCGTTGGAGGCGTCGATCCGCTATCTGGCGGTTGATCTTGGCGGGCGTAATATTCGGGTGAATGGCCTGTCTGCCGGCCCGATGAAAACGCTTGCTGCGTCAGGCATTGGCGATTTCCGCTATATCTTGAAATGGAACCAGTATAACTCACCGCTTAAGCGCAATGTCACGCTTGCGGATGTTGGTGGGGCGGGTATGTATCTTTTGTCCGACCTCGCATCAGGCGTCACCGGCGAAACCCATCACGTCGATTGCGGCTATCATGTTGTTGGCATGAAAGCTGTCGACGCCCCTGATATTTCAGTTGTCTAAGATGTCAGATAACAGTTTCGGCACGCTATTTAATGTAACCAGCTTTGGCGAAAGCCATGGTGTGGGTATTGGCTGTATTGTTGATGGCGTGCCGCCAAACCTGCCGCTAAGCGAGGCGGTGATCCAGCCCTATCTTGACCGCCGGCGCCCCGGCACCTCTAAGTTTGTTACCCAGCGGCAAGAAGATGATCAGGTCGAGATTCTATCAGGGGTTTTTGACGGCAAAACTACCGGCACCCCGATCGCTCTTTTGATCCGCAACAAGGATCAACGCTCGAAAGATTATGGCGAGATCGCTAACCAGTTTCGCCCCGGGCACGCTGATTACACCTATCAAATGAAATATGGCAATCGCGATTATCGCGGTGGTGGCCGTTCATCTGCGCGTGAAACCGCTGTCAGAGTTGCGGCTGGTGCCATTGCCGATCAGTTCCTAAAGGCCGTCCTTGGTGATGTTTACCAGGTTCGCGGCATGGTAACCCAGATTGGCCCGCACGCCATTGACCGCAGCAAGATCGATTGGGACGAGCGGCAGAATAACCCGTTTTTCTGTGCCGATGCGGCGACCGCCACTAAATGGGAGGCCTATCTAGACGGCGTACGCAAATCCGGATCTTCAGCAGGTGCGATTCTTGAGATTGTTGCAGATGGTGTTCCGGTCGGCCTTGGTCAGCCAATCTATGGCAAGCTGGACGGCGAATTGGCCGCAGCGATGATGAGCATTAATGCAGCCAAAGGTGTTGAAATCGGCGGCGGCTTTGCGCTTTCAGCCATTGATGGCAGCGTTGCTAGTGATGAAATGCGGGCTGGTGACAATCTCGCTTCGCCAAGCTTCCTAAGCAATCAGGCTGGCGGTGTTCTTGGCGGCATTTCCACCGGCCAGCAAATTGTGGTGCGGGTCGCAATCAAGCCAACATCGTCAATCCTGACGCCGCGGCGTTCGATTGATCGTGACAACCAGAATGTCGATGTTGTGACAAAAGGGCGGCATGACCCTTGTGTTGGTATTCGCGGCGTACCGGTTGCCGAAGCGATGATGTCATTGGTGCTGGCTGATCTGTTGATGCGGCACAGAGCACAATGCGGGTTTAATCTCTGATCAGGTTTGCAGCCTCTAGAGTAAGTCCGCAGCCTCTGGTCAGGCTAGATTGATCCGGCGCGCCTATTCGGGCTTTTTGCCAGCCAGCAGAAATTCGCGATTACCATCAGGCCCATCAATCGGGGATGGAACAGTGCCAATATGGTGCCACCCCATTTCAGTGACCAGCCAGCCTTCGATATCGGCAATAACCATGTCATGCAGATGCGGCTCGCGGACAATCCCGCCCTTGCCGACAAGGCCCTTACCAACTTCGAATTGCGGTTTGATCAGCGCCAATAGATCAGCACCGGCAGCGGCCATATCCATCGCTGCCACAAGCACCTTTTTCAACGAAATAAATGACGCGTCACACACAACCAGCTGTGGCGGCTGCTGCAGCATGTCAAGTCGAAGATAACGCGCATTTGTGCCATCCAGCACAGTCACACGGGCATCGGCGGCCAATCCGGCGGCCAATTGCCCACTGCCAACATCAATCGCCACCACATGACCCACATGATGCGACAGCAACACCTCGGTAAAGCCGCCAGTGCTGGCACCTATATCAAGCGCATAACGGCCCGCTACAGCAATCATCGGGAATGCCGCCAGCCCACCCGCCAGCTTTATGCCCGCCCGGCTAACCCACGGATTACCCGTCGATGTCACCTCAAGATTGCACTCTATTTCCAGCAGCTTTGAGGCTTTTAGAACCGGCTGACCATCGACCAGAACCGCACCCTCGGCAATAAGGTCGCGGGCACGGTCACGCGACCGGGACAGTCCGCGCGCCAACAACAACGCATCAGCGCGCAGCTTTGACGCCAGCCCAGCTTCAGCCTGTATGATATCCTTATTTGGCTTTCGTGATTTTCCCACGCCTGACAAACCCTTACAGCCGATATATGGCGAAAGAAACGATGCGCCCGACATTTACCGCATTATGCCGTGGTGCCTTTGATGGTCCGGCCATCGGTCGTTATTGTGGGCCGCGGCATTATTTTTGTCGCCGCCGCATAGACCCCATCAGCATCGAGACCGGCCATGGCCAGTTGACCTTGCTGGCTGTCATGGTCGATAAACGCATCCGGCAAGGTCAGGGCGCGCGCCTTTAGCCCGCCATCAAGATGGCCCTCATTCGCAAGATAGCTCATCACATGGGCAGAAAATCCACCCGGACTACCCTCTTCGACGATTATCAACGCCTTATGTTGCGTCGCCAATTGATCAATCAGATCAGTGTCCAGCGGCTTGGCAAACCGCGCATCCGCAACGGTGACTCTGACACCCTCGGCGACAAGCCGGTCAGCCGCATCAAGCGCAGCCGCGGCCCTTGTACCCAGCGACAAAATCGCCAGATCACTGCCCGTGCGTAAAATCCGCCCCTTGCCGATTTCCAGCGCCTTACCCACGTCTGGCATGGCGCATCCAACGCCTTCACCGCGGGGGTAACGCAATGCCGACGGTCCGTCATCATAGGCAGCCGCAGTCGCAACCATATGCACCAATTCCGCCTCATCAGACGGGCACATAATGACCATATTGGGCAGACAAGACAAATAGGCCAAATCATAAACACCAGCATGGGTTGCCCCATCAGCCCCGACCAGCCCAGCCCGATCAATGGCAAACCGCACTGGCAGATTCTGCACCGCAACATCATGCACAAGCTGATCATAGCCGCGCTGCAGGAAGGTCGAATAAAGCGCACAAAATGGTTTCATCCCCTCGCACGCCAGCCCCGCCGCAAACGTAACCGCGTGCTGTTCAGCGATACCAACGTCGAAAACACGGCTTGGAAAACGGGCTTTGACCTTATCAAGACCGGTGCCGGACGGCATTGCCGCAGTAATCGCCACAATCTTCGGATCAGCTTCGGCAGCGGTGATAAGGCTATGTGCGAAAACCGACGTATAGCTTGGCAGATTGCCGCCTGATTTTTGCTGGGTACCGGTGATAATGTCAAATTTTGGTACCGCGTGATATTTTTCCGCAGACGGGCTGGCAAATGGGTGTCCATGGCCTTTTTCTGTCACCACATGCACCAGTACCGGCCCGTGCGAGGCCGAGTCACGCAGATTTTTAAGTACCGGCAGCAAATGCCCCATATCATGCCCGTCAATCGGCCCGATATGAGTAAAACCTAGCTGGCTAAAGACCGAGTTACCGCCCATCAGATCACGCGCTGCATCTTTGGCCCGCCGCGCGGTGCGTTCAATCTCGGCCGGAAAATGGCTTGCCACTTCACGCATTAAATCACGGATTGAATGATAGGGCTGTGATGTAATCAGCCGGGAAAGATAGCTGCTCATCGCGCCAACCGGCTGCGAAATTGACATATCATTATCGTTCAAGATGACGATAAGCCGGTTATTCATCGTGCCGGCATTGTTCATCGCCTCATAGGCCATGCCGGCGCTCATCGCACCATCACCGATCACCGCAATCACATTGCGCGCAACCCCCTGCATTTCGCTGGCAACCGCCATACCGAGGCCAGCCGAAATTGATGTCGAGGAATGCCCCGCACCAAAGGGATCAAATTCAGACTCGCTGCGCTTGGTAAAACCCGACAGGCCGCCCTTTTGCCGCAGGCTATTGATGCGATCGCGTCGACCGGTAAGGATTTTATGCGGATAGGCCTGATGTCCAACATCCCAGATCAACCGGTCTTCGGGTGTAGAAAACACATAATGCAACGCCACCGTCAGCTCGACAACGCCAAGCCCTGCGCCAAGGTGACCACCAGTTTTTGATACAGCCGAGATCGTCGCCGACCGCAGTTCATGGGCAAGCTGCGGCAATTCAGCCTCGCTAAGACGCCGAACATCATCAATCTTGGTTATGTGATCAAGCAATGGTGTCCGCATCAACCCTAATGTCCCGTAATCCTAAACCAGATAATTTTAAACCGGCAATTGATGGTTTCGTTCCGGCGTGCCGCACCGCCGCTTGCAATCACATATTCATGTTTCTGTACGTGGCCGTTCACCCAGCCTTGCGCAGATGATTATATATGGTCTCGTCCATTGCCGTGGTCAACAGCAAGCGCGCCCGCGCTCATGAAACATGACATATTATCTTTATCACGTTTTGCGCGTAATGGCGAATAAAGCAAGATTTCTCATATAGTCACCTGCGCCTTGCCATGGAACAAGAGCTTGATTTGCTTCATCAATCAAACGCTTGGCTTCAGTTGCGGCGGCTTTTGCCCCCATCAACGCCACAAATCCCGCCTTACCACGCGCCTCATCCTGCCCAGCAGGCTTGCCAAGCAGTTCAGCATCACCTTCATGATCCAGCAAATCATCAGCAATCTGAAACGCCAGCCCAAGATTTTTTGCATAGGCAGCTTGTGCGGCCAATAACGCACTATCCGCGCCACCAACAATGCCACCAGATGTCACCGCACATGAGATTAATGCGCCGGTTTTCATCATTTGCATTTCAACGGTTTGCGCAAGGTTAAAAGGCCGCGTTTCGGCCTCTAAATCCAGCATCTGTCCACCCGCCATACCGGCCAGCCCAGATGACTGTGCCAATTCGGTGATCAGCCGCACTCGTATTGCCGGATCTGCGTGCGTTGCATCATCGGCCAGGATCTCGAACGCCATTGTTTGCAAAGCATCACCAGCCAGAATAGCGGTGGCTTCATCAAATTTCTGATGACAGCTTGGTTGCCCACGCCGCATATCAGCATCATCCATCGCCGGAAGATCATCATGGACCAGCGAATAGGCATGCAAACATTCAATCGCAGCTGCGGTGCGAAGCGCGCCATTCATGCGATCCACACCAACTGCGTGATCTGCGTTACGGGCATCATCCGCGTTAAAGGCATTATCCGCATCACGGGCCATTCGGGCCGCGCCAAGAACCATCGCCGCACGCAGTCTCTTGCCGCCATTCAACACTGCATAATTCATCGCCGCATTCAGCCGACCTGCCGGCCCAGCCATCTTTGCGATCATTTGCTTCAACAGTGCCTCACAGGCCACAGCATCACGCTGTAATTGTTGTTGAAATTCAACCATTCGCAGAAATCAGGCCTCGCCCGGATCAAAATCACTGGCGCTATCAGGTGCGCCGCCAGTCGCTGGCACTTTAATTTTTTCAACTTTCATGCGGGCTTCTTCGAGGCGCGCCTGACAATGCGACTTTAACTCAGTGCCTCTCTCAAAAGCGGCAATCGCATCTTCGAGTGAGACCTCGCCGCGTTCAAGCGACGCGACGATGCCCTCGAGTTCACGAAGCGCATCTTCAAAGCTCAGCTTTTCCAGAGCAGGTGGTTTTGCTGGCGTTTCATTCATTACATTTATCCCATCAAGATTATGGGATTAGACTATTCGTCAGCTAGCGTTGTGGCAATTGATTTCACCATTTCAGCGATGCGTTTGCGTACGGCTGGCTTTTCAATCGTGTAATAGGCGCGTACCAATTCCAGCGTTTCACGTCGTGCCATTGGGTCTTTGAGTGGCTGGCTGGTCATCGCATCCATAACATCACCGCGGCTGACCCAGCGCGGCGAGCTGCGCATCGTGTTTTCTGACATATCATCAAAAAAATAGCTTATTGGCACATCAAGAATCTGACTAATATCCCACAGGCGTGACGCACTGATCCGATTAGCACCGCGTTCATATTTTTGCACTTGCTGAAAGGTAATATTTAATTCGGCACCAAGCTGTTCCTGACTCATTCCAAGCAGTGTCCGCCGGAGCCGCACGCGTTTGCCAACATGCATATCAATTGCATTATTATTGGTGATACGAAAGTTGCGCTCGACTTCATCATCCCTTGAGACGGCCATTTACAGTTACCCCTATTCCAGAATTGACACAAAATCACTGTCGAGAACCGGCTGTTTGCGCTAGCAGGAACCAACAAGAGCGATATGATATGTCGCTTTAATGAAATAGTAACAGTATTGGCGGCCTGAATTTGTTCAGATTTCGTCCAACGCCGCCATCAAGGCGTGGGCAATCCCACTCTCGAACGTCGAATGCCCAGCCGCATCAATGATTTGCAGTTTGGCATTACGGCCCCATTTTGCCGCGAGGCGCGTGGCGGTAATTGGCGGGCAGATAACATCATGCCTACCTTGAACAATCGTCGCTGGCAAATGGCGGATACGCCCAACATTCTCGATGATATGATTGGCGGGCATAAAACAGTCATTCATAAAATAATATGCCTCAATCCGCGCCATTGTCAGCGCGCCAGCCCCCCCCATATGCCGGTTGCCCGCACGCAAGGTCGAACAGGATGTCTCATAAGAGGCCCAGAACTCTGCAGCTTTTTGGTGAATTGCTGGATCGGGGTCGACAAGCCGCCGATAATAGCTGGTGAGCACATCACCGCGTTCGCCCGCATCGAGATGGCCGATGAACCTGTCATAAGCTTCGGGGAAAAACCGCCCCATATCATTCAGGAACCAGTCAACTTCGGCGCGCGTACCAAGGAAAATACCGCGCAAAATGAGCCCTGCCACATTTTCGGGATAAGCAATCGCATAAGCCAGCGCCAGCGTGCTGCCCCATGAGCCCCCAAATAAAATAAATTTGTCGATCCCCAGCGACTGGCGCAGCGCCTCAATATCACCGATCAGAGCATCAGTCTGATTATCCTCGAGGCTGGCATGAGGGCGTGATTGCCCACAGCCCCTTTGATCAAACAACACCACATGAAATCTGCTTGGATCAAACAAGCGCCGGTGCGCCGGTGCTGTCCCCGCACCCGGACCACCATGCAAAAACAGCAAGGGCTGGCCGTCGCGGCTGCCACATTGTTCATAATAAATTTCGTGATTGTCACGCTGAAGAAAGCCGCTACGGAATGGCATCGACGGGGGAAATAATTCACGCTCTTGAATAAACGCATTTACCATATAAAGAACTCACTCCAAGCAAGCATAGCCGGCATCCCATCACGCTTGATGAGCGCAAAATTCCAAGGGGTCCACCGCGGCAAAACGGGCAGCCGAGCTGCCCGCATATAATGGGACTCATATAATCCCTTAACACCTATGGTCGCCGTTGCAGCCCTAAACCGCCTGACGCTGGCAAACGCCAGCATATTTTCGCAAACCAGCGGTTGCCAATCCTGCCGGCTAGGCAGCGTCCATAAGATCTTCAAGACGAAGCGCAGCAGCATCCTGATCAATCTTTTCAATCGCGGCGAACTCACGAGCCAAACGCTCAAGCGCAGCCTGATACATCTGGCGCTCAGAATAAGATTGCTCTGACTGGTTACCGCGGCGGTGAAGGTCACGGACGACTTCGGCGATTGAAACCGGATCACCTGATTTGATCTTTGTTTCATATTCCTGTGCACGGCGTGACCACATGGTGCGACGCACTTTGGCCTTGCCTTGCAATGTTGTAATGGCCTGTTCCATCTGTTTTTTTGAACTAAGGGTTCGCAAGCCCAAGCTGCGCGCTTTTTCCATCGGCACCCGTAATGTCATCCGGTCATGCTCAAACCGCACGACGAGCATTTCGAGCTTAATTCCTGCAACTTCGCGGTTTTCTGTGCCTAATATACGGCCAACACCATGTGTTGGATAAACAACAAAATCGCCCTCTTCAAACGAACTCTCACTTTTCCGTGCCATTTTTTCCCTCAGCGCTGCGACTTGCAAACCCGTTTTGCGTCTCACCAGCCTTAAAAATAAACCATGACGAAGATGATGCGTTGACCAAAGCATTGATCAGCAAAACAGCATAGTCGAGACGCACGCCCAAAAGTCCGTGCGCACCGGCTTCATCTCTAATTTCTGAAAAAAACCATAGCTTAATTTTGCGGAAAAATCAATCACCTGACCAGCAAAGCGATCTAGGCCACGCCCACAGCATAGGGATGCCAAGGGGATAAGGATTTATTTAAGCGCCCTTACCCGCAGCTTTGCTGAAATATTTGTCGAATTTTCCGGTTTCGTCCTGCATTTTTTCGGCATCAGGCATCGCCTCAATCTTTTGACCAATATTCGGCCAGATTTCAGACATTTCGCGGTTAAGCTCTAGCCATTTTTCCGCTTCAGGTTCAGAGTCTGGCAAAATCGCCTCAGGCGGGCATTCAGGTTCACAGACACCGCAATCAATACATTCATCAGGGTGGATAACGAGCATATTCTCGCCCTCATAAAAACAATCTACCGGGCACACCTCAACGCAATCGGTATATTTGCAATTAATGCAGTTATCATTGACGATGTAGGTCATCTGTGGCCTTGCTCCTCTAATTTCATTTTTTGAAAAAGCCGCGACGAAGCCCTTTCATCCCAGCTCTTTTACCTATCTATCGCAGATGCGGCTAATCAGCAAGACCAAGACGTTTTTGTGCCCGCTTTGCAGCCAAGCCTGAGGCAACATCATCAATAAAGAGCAGACCTGCAAGCCGCCGCATCAATTGCTGTTCGTGCTGGTCAATCTGGTTGTCGGCAAGCACCACCATCCAGATCATTTCCAGAATAATAATCCGGTCTTCCATTTCAGTATCGCTACGGATCTGGCGAATAAGACTGTGTATCTCAATCCGCGATTCATGCGCCTCAACTGCCTCATCTAAACGGGCATTCGCAATATCCGCATCAAGCTCCAGCTGTTCCGTCATCAAATGCAGAATGCGGCTACGTTCACGCTCGTCAAGCGTGCCATCTGCCATGCCTGCCTCGACCAAAAGCGCAGTAATGGTGGCCGCAAATTCTGCGTCCTCGCAAGGCACAATAGCCTCATCACTGGCAAAACCTTTAACCCATTCGGAAACTCGATTTAGCATTTAACTCTCATCACTTTCTAATCCTGTTTTCAGCCGGTCAGTTTCCCGACGCTGGCGTTTCGTTGGTCGTCCACTGCCTTTACCGCGCGCCTCAAATTCCAGCGGTTTAGGGGCCAATTTTTCTGGCACTGCCGGTGCCGGTGCCAAATCTTCATAAAGCAACGCCGCCTCAGGTGCCGGCCCCCGACGACTGCCAAGCGCGACAATTTTTATAACCCGAACCCTTGTTCCTTGCACAAAGGTCAATACCTGCCCACAAATCGCTTGTCGGTGCGGCTTTGCCATAACCTGCCCATCCAGCCGAAACCGCCCACCGGAAATGGCTTTGCTGGCGGCACTACGGGTCTTAAAAAACCGCGCATACCAAAGCCATTTATCAAGCCGCAAGACCGCTTCCGGCGCCGCAGCGTTCATCGTCTCAGACTTTTGTTTTCAGCGCAGCCAGAACCGCAAAGGGTGAATTCGGATCAGGCTGTTTTTCGGCCGGCCGGCGGGAGGCCGATTGCGGTTTGTTGCCAGCCGGTTTGTTGCCAGCCGGTTTGTGGCGCCGTTTATCGGCGTTGCGGTCAGTCTTTGTCTTGCCTGAACGGGGCTGGTTTGGCGCACCCGCTTTATCATTACGCGGCGGCCTCGCTTTCCGCTTTCGCTCAAAAATCTGCAAGGCGGGCTTATCTGCATCTTCGGCCGGCTCTTCACCAACCACAGCACAGCCAAGATCAAGCAGCATCTGCCCCATCTGTTCGCGGGTTGCCCCGGCCAAAGACAGCATATCTTCGGTAATCTTAAACGGCCCTTCACGCGCGGCAGTGCGAACCAGCATGGCCACACGCTCTACCATATCAACGCGCATTACCCGCTGACCCAGCCGCCGATACCCAACTGCCAACCAATAGGCATCCGGAACGTCAGCCACCGAGTCAATCGCAACCCGGCCCGCAGGTGGCGGGGTAGCGTCATAGAACTGGCCATTAGCAAGACTGAATAACAGGCTACGCAATTCGATCTGCGCCGGCTTCAATAATTCGGGCATATAGACCGTTTCGACGCCAAACCGCAGCCCCAACCGCGCCAAACGCGGCTTGTCACTCTCATGCATCGCTCGTAATAGATGCCCGATCTCGGCAGTCGGCACTGATCCAAGACGCTCAAACAGAATAAAGGCAATGCCCTTGGCCGCCCCACTTAACCCAGCCGGTGCCTGATCAGCAGCGATCGCACCAGCATCTTTTTCTGGCACATTGACAGGCATATTGTCGGACGTTGCAGCCGGCGCATCCGCACCCGTATTCGTACCAGTATCCGCACCCGCATCCTTGGGTGTTTCCGCATTTGACGCCGCATTTGGCGCCGCATTTGGTACCGCATCGGGCTTGGTCTTTGGCTCGCTAACCGGCGCTGCATCAGGCGTTTCCAGAATGGTCAGCCGGCCAAGAACTGTCTCGACGTGCGCGGCGACAAAGGCGACCAGCCGCTGGACCATACGCTGGGTCTGGTCGATCGACAGCAGATCACTGGTCACAAGTTCGGGGCGCGGCACATAAAGCCCGTCGCCTTTAACCAGCCGCGCAACCTCGGCCTCGCGCCATTTTACCACCCCATCAGACCCAAGCCGAAACGCCGGATCAGCCGACGCCACAAAGGCCCGAACCCGGCGTTCTATTTCATCGGGTAACCCGCGTCTCGCAGCAGCTAGAATAGGGGCTTTATCTTCACCATCGGCCAGTGTCGGATGAAAGGTAAAACCGTCAAGCCGTCCGACCTCCTCACCTTCAACAAGAACCGTGCCATCATCTTTTACAGAGGCAATCAAATTTTTCGTTTCCTTCAATCTTCGACTCAAATGCGCGGCACGCTTATCAACAAAGCGCTCTGACAGCCGGCTATGCAGACAGTCAGACAGCCTGTCTTCAATTAACCTAGCGCGATTCTGCCACTCGTTGGGGTTATCTGTCCAGTCAGAACGATGCGTGATGTATGTCCAAGTTCTAATATATGCAAGGCGCGTCATTAATGTATCAATATCGCCGTCAATCCGATCGAGCTGGGTCATGGCCTTGGCAACCATATCATTGCCAAGAACCCCCTGTGCCACAAGCGTTTTGAAGATATTGGCAAGCATTTCATAATGGTTTTCATGGAGGCTTTGCCGGAAATCAGGAATCGACGCCACCGCCCATAAAAGCCGCACGTCACGCGCGCCAGAGACCGCAGCGCGGATTTCCGGACGGGCGGCAAGTGCTGTAAGTGCCTGATGATCCAACGCATCACCTTTGCGAAACAGAAACGGCAATGGCGGCGGCGCCTCAAGCGAGGCAAGCAGCTGATCAATTGAAGCAAAGCCAAGATCACGGCTTCGCCAGTAAAAGGCGCGAAGCGGGGCAAATCGGTGCTGTTCGATCGCATCAATCATCTCTGGCTCTAATGGCCGGCATCCATCAGTTACACCAAAACTGCCATCATTCATGTGCCGGCCAGCACGGCCAGCGATCTGCGCCATTTCAGATGGCAACAGCTTGCGCATCCGCCGCCCATCAAACTTGACGTCAGCAGACAAGGCAACATGGCCAAGATCAAGATTAAGCCCCATGCCAATGGCGTCAGTCGCAATCAGGAAATCGACATCACCGTTCTGGTATAATTCGACCTGTGCATTGCGGGTACGCGGGCTAAGCCGCCCCATAACCACCGCAGCACCGCCGCGTTGACGCTTGATGAATTCGGCAATCTGATAAACATCCGCGGCGCTAAAGGCGACAACGGCACTGCGGCGCGGAAGGCGTGTCAGCTTTTTCGATCCAGCATAGCTTAGCCGCGACATCCGGTCACGGAATTCAAATTTCGCATCTGGCAATAATGCCTTTAACAGCGGGGCGGCAGTTTCTGCCCCCATGAACATCGTTTCAAACGCGCCTCTTGCATGCAGGATACGGTCGGTAAAAATATGGCCACGCTCACGGTCACCGGCAAGCTGCACCTCGTCAACGGCAATGAAATCAAACCGGCGCTTGGCAAGCTCGGCATCGGCATTGACATCCAGCGGCATCGATTCAACCGTGCAGCAAAGATAGCGCGCACCAGCAGGCAAAATACGCTCCTCGCCAGTGATAAGCCCGACCTTATCAGCACCGATCTTGGCAACCAGCCGATCATAATTTTCACGCGCCAGCAGCCGCAGCGGAAAGCCGATCATGCCGCTGGCATAGCCGGTCATCCGTTCAAGCGCGAGATGGGTTTTACCCGTGTTGGTCGGGCCAAGAACCAGCGTCAGATTTTGAGATGAATAGATCGACATTTGACGCTAGCTTTTCCATATCACTAAAGCAGAATATACCCCGCCACTATAGGCAGCCTCGCCAGCGAAAATCCAGCCAAATAGCCCCGGATAAGGCAATAAGAAAGTGCCGACACGAAAAACCCCGCGCCATATACAACCATAGCGCGGGGCAATCTTAGCCAATCCGTCAGACAACGGCTTTACCGCCGCCGCGTGGACTGGATATTTCTTGTTTCCTGTTTACGCGGCGAGCTGGCGAAGCACATATTGAAGGATGCCACCATTCTTGAAATAGGTGGCTTCACCATCAGTGTCGATCCGTGCCAGCAGATCAACGGTTTCGCTGCGCCCATCGGCAAAGGTAAAGGTGGCTTTCACCGTCATGCCCGGCGAGACACCATCGGCAAGCCCGGTGAGATTAATCACCTCGTCACCAGTCAAACCAAGAGTTTCACGCGTAACACCGGCCGGGAACTGCAACGGCAACACACCCATACCGATCAGGTTAGAACGGTGGATCCGCTCAAAGCTCTCGACGATGACCGCCTTAATGCCAAGCAAGCAAGTGCCTTTGGCCGCCCAGTCACGGCTGGAACCAGTGCCATATTCCTTGCCACCAACAATCACCAATGGCGTCCCCTCATCCGCATAGCGTGACGCTACATCAAACAGGGGCGCAATATCACCCGATGGTACATGGCGGGCAAATCCGCCTGTGGTACCGGCGGCTGCCATATTTTTCAGGCGGATATTGGCAAAGGTTCCACGCATCATCACCTGATGATTACCGCGGCGCGCACCAAATGAGTTGAAATCAACCGGCCGAACCTGATGGCTTGTCAGGAAATCGGCAGCCGGTGTATCGCGGGCGATACCACCAGCAGGCGAGATATGATCGGTTGTAATCGAATCACCCAAAAGTGCCAGAACACGCGCACCAGTAATGTCACTTGCGGTTTCTGAAATTTCGCGGGTCATGCCCTCGAAATAAGGCGGGTTCTGCACATAGGTTGATCCATCATTCCAATTATAGGTTAGGCCGCCAGATGTCTGGATTGCCTGCCATTCCTTGGTGCCTTTAAACACATCGGCATAGCGTGACCGGAACATTTCAGCGGAAATAACCGCATCAACCACCGCGCGGATTTGCTCATTGCTCGGCCACAGATCCTTTAGATAGACATCATTACCGTCACTATCAGTGCCAAGCGGCTCATCACTCAAAACCTTGGTAACCGACCCTGCCAATGCATAGGCCACAACCAGTGGCGGCGATGCCAGATAATTAGCCGCAGCGTGCGGGCTGACCCGGCCCTCAAAGTTACGGTTCCCCGAAAGCACCGCGCTGACCACGAGTTCATTTTCGTCAATAGCCGAAACGATTGCCTCATCAAGCGGGCCAGAATTACCGATACAGGTGGTGCATCCATAACCAACCGTGTTGAACCCAAGCGCATCAAGATGCTGGGTAAGACCTGCCGCATCAAGATAGGCCGATACAACTTGGCTGCCGGGCGCAAGCGAGGTTTTCACCCATGGCTTGACCTTCATCCCTTTTTCATGTGCGGCCTTTGCCACCAGACCAGCCGCCACCAGAACTGACGGGTTCGAGGTGTTGGTACATGAGGTGATCGCTGCAATCATCACATCACCATCGGCGATTTCATAATTGGCACCATCGACGGCCACAGATTTTGCCTGAGTTCGGCCAGTGCTTTCGGCCAATGTGCTTGCAAATGACGCAGCAACGTCAGGCAATGTCACACGGTCTTGCGGGCGTTTTGGTCCGGCAAGTGACGGCACCACAGACCCAAGATCCAATGACAAGCTATCGGTGAAATGCGGATCAGCCGCGTTTGATTCGCGCCACATACCTTGTGCCTTGGCATAGGCCTCGACAAGCGCAACCCGGTCATCATCACGGCCGGTTAGCCGCAGGTAATTCAACGCTTCTTGGTCAATCGGGAAAAAGCCGCAGGTCGCGCCATATTCCGGTGCCATATTGGCGATCGTTGCGCGGTCGGCCAACGACAATTGATCAAGCCCAGGGCCAAAGAATTCAACGAATTTTCCAACAACGCCGCGTTTACGAAGCGCTTCAACGATCATCAGCACCAGATCGGTTGCCGTTGCGCCTTCGGGCAATTTGCCATCAAGACGGAACCCGATTACATCTGGCACCAGCATTGAAATTGGCTGGCCGAGCATCGCTGCTTCAGCTTCAATACCGCCAACACCCCAGCCAAGAACAGCAAGGCCATTGACCATTGTGGTATGACTGTCAGTACCAACAACCGAGTCAGGATAGGCAAAGGTTTTGCCATCGTCTTCGCGCGTCCAGACGGTTTGCGACAGAAACTCGAGATTGACCTGATGGCAGATGCCTGTTCCGGGCGGCACAACGCGGAAATTATCGAACGCGCCTGCGCCCCAGCGTAAAAATTCGTAGCGTTCCTGATTGCGCGAGAATTCAAGTGCAACGTTCTTTGCAGCCGCATCCTCGCCGCCCGAATGATCAACCATAACCGAATGGTCAATCACCAGATCGACAGGTGACAGCGGGTTAATTTTCTCAGGGTTGCCGCCAATTGCCTGCATCGCGTCACGCATTGCGGCCAAATCGACAACGGCTGGAACACCCGTAAAATCTTGCAAAAGAATACGCGATGGGCGAAACGCGATCTCGCCTTTTTCACCATTTTCGGCCCAGTTTGCCAAGGCTTCAATATCCGCCTTCGTGACCGAACTGCCATCTTCGTTACGCAGCAGGTTTTCCAACAGAACTTTCAAAGAGTAAGGCAGCTTATCCAGCGCTGGATAGGTCTTAGCCAATTCGGCTAGCGAATAATAATGATATGTTTTTCCGGCCGCATCTAGGCTGGCACGGCATGCATCGCGCAATGTCTCTGACATGGCGTTCTCCTTTTCCAGGTCGAACCCTACAATAAATTGAAACGGCCAACTCGAGGGGTGCCTCAAAGCGGTCAGGCATTGTTATAGCCAAAACAGGCAGAACTTGCCAGAGGGTATTTGCCGCCAATCATGCGGCTAAAACGCCGTTGCGACACCAAAGCCCCTAGACCAGCACGGCCAAGCGCGGCTAGAAATGGATCATGGATAATCAGACCCAAACCAGAAACGCCATGACGCCCACCAACACGACCGGTGAAGATGGTCTGCGCATTGACCAGTTAAGCGTGCTTCGTGGCATGGCGCTGGTCATCAGCAAATTATCGTTCCGGCAACAGGCTGGCGAAATTTGCTGCCTTACCGGGCCTAATGGTGCCGGTAAATCAACGTTACTGCGCACCATTGCCGGACGGCTTAGCGCTGCCGAGGGCACAATCACCTGTTCGGTGCCATTGGTTTATGTTGGCCATACTGACGGGTTGTCCGGCGCCATTACTGGCCGCGAAAACCTTGTCGGTTGGGCCAAGGTTAACGGGCTTTTGGCACCCGAGAGCGACATTGACACAGCGCTTGCCGGTTTTGCCGCAAACCGATTCTCCGACCTGCCGGTAAGGGTTTTATCACGCGGCCAGCGACGCCGGCTTGCGCTTGCCAGATTGGCGCTTGCCCCGCCCAATAGCCTGTGGCTTTTGGACGAGCCGAATGCCGGCCTTGATCGGGCTTCAAATGACAGTCTTGACCAGCTTGTAACCGGTCATGCAGATCGCGGCGGTATGGTGATGGCGGCAACCCATCTCGATTTTGCAGCAGCAGCAACACCACGCTCGCTCCACCTTGCCGGGATAATGCCCGAAACCTCGTCAGCGTCGGCGCAAGGGAAAACTGGATGAGCCCGTTCCTAGCACAAATTGAACGCGATTTGATGATTGCGTGGCAAAACCGGCAAGACCTCGGGGTCATGCTGATCTTTTTTGTAATCATTATCGCCTTATTTCCGCTGGCGATTGGCGCAAATTCAGCAATTCTTGATCCACTTGGGATACCGGTTGTTTGGATTGCTGCATTGCTAGCTATTCTGGCTGGATTTGACCGGCTGTTTGCCCAAGATGTGCGCGATGGCTGGCTTGATCAGGTTAGCCTAAGCCCCCTTGGGCTGGGCTGGTATGCCTTGGCAAAGGCAATCTCGCACTGGCTGACCGCCGGATTACCGCTGTTAATCATGACACCAGTTATGGCGATTATGCTAAATATTCCAACCATCCAATGGCCGCCATTATTGATCGCATTGTTGATCGGCAGTATGGGATTAACCCTGCTGGGGGTGATAGGAGCGGCACTGGCCGAAGGCGCACGGCGCGGCGGTGCCTTAATGGCGCTGTTAATCCTGCCGCTAGCGGTGCCATTGCTGATTTTCGGCACGCTAGCCTCGCAAAGCGAGGATGGCATCATCAGCCCGCATCTGATGCTTTTAGGCGCAGTTTTTGCCGTGCTATTGGCCTTGGCTCCTTTGGTCGCAGCAAGCGCTCTTGAAATTGGCGAAACTGAAACCGGGTTATAGAGTGATGAGATCTACATCCCAAATTTCCGGTATCTTTCCAGCCTCCGAAAAACAAGGTATATGTCGGCACCATGTTTGATTATCTTGCGAATCCGTCACGATTTATGCGCATTGCCAACCGGCTCTTATGGCCGCTGGTCGCCGCTGCGGTGATTACTGGTACCATCGGATTATATTTGGGCCTGTTTGTTGCGCCCGCCGATTACCAACAAGGCGATACGGTGCGAATCATCTATATTCACGTACCCGCGGCATGGCTGGCGTTGTTTGGCTATGTCGGACTTGGTCTTTGCGGCCTGTTCTATGTTGTGTGGCGACACCCGCTGGCCGATGTTGCGGCACGCGCCATTGCACCAGTCGGTGCAGTTTTTGCGCTGTTAACGCTGGTCACTGGCGCATTATGGGGAAAGCCAATGTGGGGTGCATGGTGGGTATGGGACGCCCGCTTAACCTCGATGCTGATCCTGTTCTTTTTCTATCTGGGGTTTATCGCGCTTGCCAATGGGTTTGATCGGGCGGAACGTGGCAGCCGGCCAGCCGCTTTATTGGCGCTTGTCGGGATGATTAATGTGCCGATTGTAAAATTCTCTGTCGATTGGTGGAACACGTTGCATCAGCCAGCCAGCTTGCTGCGTCGCGGCGGTCCGGCGATTGATCCATCGATGTTGACCCCGTTAGTGCTAATGCTTGTCGCCGCCCATGCCTATTTTGCGGTTTTGGTAATCTTGCGGATGCGCAGCTTGTTAGCAGAGCGCCGCATTGCCGCGCTGATGCTGCGCCCGGGAGGGGATGAATAATGGCCGAATTTTTTGATATGGGCGGCTTTGGTGGCTATATTTGGACAAGCTATGGCTTTGCCGTGATCTGCCTTGGCTGGCTGAATTACGCAAGCTGGCGAAACGCCAAGCGAGCCGCTGCGCATCTTGCCAAATTACAAGACACCAACCGGTCTATATCTGAGTAAACAGATAATCGCCGGTCATACCCTTATCACCATCGTTTAACCGCGATCGTTTAACCGCCATCGCCTAGAGGCCTAGCGCCGCCGGCCGCCGCGCCGCCGCCCGCCTGCCAGTGCTGGTGCATCCTCATCGGTCAAAATCCGTTCGGGCAGGTCAACCGCCGCGGCAAGATTTGCATAGGGGTCGCTTTTATGCGGGATCGCCATCGCCTTCACAAAATGATCCTGAAACGATGGCTCGACGGCGGTTTCAATCTTTTCAATCTGCCGAACAACAGCCTCAATTTCGCGTCGCGCTGCCTGATTCAACAAGGCTAGGCGCGCACCAGCACCAGCCGAATTACCAGCGGCTCTTACATTCTCCAGCAAACAATCCGGGATCATCCCCAGTATCATCGCGTATTTCGGGTCAATATGCGTTCCAAATGCACCTGCCAGCACAACACGATCGACCTTGCGAATGTTGATTTTATCCATCAGCAAACGAAAGCCTGCATAAAGCGCGGCTTTGGCCAGCTGGATTGCACGAACATCGTTCTGGGTAACGCTAACCGTATCAGTAATGCGATAGGTAAATGTGCGATCGTCCGCCTCAATCCGGCTATTTACAGCCGCTTTCGTGCCGTCAATCACCCCGTCCATCGTGATAATTCCAGCCAGATACATCTCGCCAAGCACCTCGATAATCCCCGACCCGCAAATGCCGGTGACACCGGTTTTCGCAACTGCAGCGTCAAACCCGTCCTCATCCGACCACAGATCAACGCCGATGACGCGGAATTTCGGCTCAAGCGTTGCCTTATCAATGCGGATACGCTCAATCGCACCGGGGGCAGCGCGCTGGCCTGATGAGATTTGCGCCCCTTCAAAGGCCGGTCCGGTTGGTGATGACGCCGCTAACAGCCGGTTCTGGTTGCCAACAACAATCTCGGCATTCGTTCCAACATCGACAATCAGGGTCATTTCATCAACTTTTTGCGGCGCCTCGGCAAGCACTACCGCCGCCGCATCGGCGCCGACATGACCCGCAATACATGGCAGAATATAAACCCGCCCGCCCGGATTTATCGCAAGACCCAATTCATGCGCCCGCACATCTAATGCCGCATCAACTGCCAGCGCAAATGGCGCCCCGCCAAGCTCAACCGGATCAATCCCCAACAATAAATGATGCATTACCGGGTTTCCGACCAGCACCAGCTCGACAATATCATCACTGCTGAGACCCGCCTGCTTTGCCGCACCATCAATCAAGCCTTGCAGTCCGTTAATAACCGCCGTGGTCATTTCCGCCGCACCGCCCGGATTCATGATGCCATAGGAAACGCGGCTCATTAAATCTTCGCCAAACCTGATTTGCGGGTTCATCGCACCGGTTGAGGCCAAAACGGTTCCGGTTACCATGTCGCATAGATGCGCCGACATGGTGGTCGACCCCACATCAATCGCAACACCGGCAATCTGTTCTTTTAACCCCGGCCAGATCGCGACAATCTGGTGCCCATCACGAAGCGCAACGGTAATATGCCATTTACCTTGGCGCAAAACCGGCTGCAGCTGTCGCAGGACGTGCAAATCACAGGCAATTTCACCATTAACGCGATCCGGCCATTGTGCCATTAGGGCTTCGATTACGCGCCGCAGATCACCGGACGGCTCATGCATATCGGGTTCACGCACCTCGATGAAACACAAGCGTACAATGGGGTCCATCTCAATAGACCGCCCATCGGCCTCTTTGCGGATCAGCTGATTATGCACCTGACTTTCAGGCGGCACATCAATCACCGCATCCTTTAACAATTTTGCCTGACACGATAGCCGCCGCCCATTGATAAGGCCGCGTTTATCAGCATAACGAGTCTCGACAGCGGTCACCTCAGCCAGATGATCAGCCGCCGATTTCAGCCCATGCTTGGCAAACTCACCAACGCCAACGTCAATCTGACAACGACCACACATCGCCCGCCCGCCGCAAACCGAGTCAATATCAACACCCAGCTGGCGCGCCGCGGTTAATACCGGCGTTCCAACCGGCACAAATCCCTGACGACCCGATGGCGTAAAGACAATCTTCACCTGATTAGCTGGCGCGACTTGATCAGCCTCGATCGGGCCGGTCATTTGATTAGCCTCATCATTGCTCTCGATCATCGGATTATCACCAAAACGCGCGTTAATTAGGCATTGCGACGGCGGCGGGTCTGGCGTCGTTCGCGCCCACCTTCACCCGGCACAACCGGTTCCCGGAATTTTTGAATCCAGCGCCGGCACTCTGGGTCATTTCCGTTCATCACATTGGCCCCCATGATCGACGTCATTTCCTCGGCATGAAGCGGGTTCATAATGGCCGAAGTCATGCCAGCACCGGCTGCCATCGACAAGAACGCGGCGTTCATACCGTGCCGGTTCGGCAAACCAAAGGATATATTGGACGCACCGCAGGTGGTATTGACCTTTAGTTCATTGCGAAGCCGGATAATCAAATCCAACGCCGAGCGGCCAGCAAGGTTAATCGCCCCAACCGGCATGATCAGCGGGTCAACAACCACATCTTCACGCGGAATACCGTAATCTGCAGCCCGTTCGACAATTTTCTTGGCAACCTCATAACGCACATCAGGGTCTTCGGAAATACCGGTTTCGTCATTCGAAATCGCCACAACAGCCGCGCCGTATTTCTTTACCAATGGCAACACAACTTCTAGGCGCTCTTCTTCACCAGTGACCGAATTGACCAGCGGCTTGCCTTTGTAAACCGCCAGCCCCGCCTCAAGTGCGGCAACAATTGAACTATCAATCGCCAGTGGCACGTCAACCGTATCTTGGACAAGCTGGATCGCCTTGGCGAGAATCGCTGGCTCATCTGCCATCGGAATCCCAGCATTCACATCCAACATCGTGGCACCCGCCTCGACCTGGGCAACGGCATCGGACAGCACGCGCGAATAATCGCCCGCAGCCATTTCCGCCGCTAGCAGCTTGCGCCCTGTAGGGTTAATGCGCTCACCAATCACGCAAAAAGGCGAGTCAAAGCCAATGGTGATTTCCTGTTTATGCGACGAAATAAGGGTCTTAGTCATAAATATCTCCTGAAATTGCCGCCACCTTAGGCCGCCGATCCAACAACGTCAAACCCGCCTTTTGGCAAAAGCTGAATATGACCTGCCGCAATTGCATTTGCATAGGCAGCGGTCTTGGCAAAGCCGCCGAATGGGTAGAAATGAAAATGTTCGATCAGACAATCAGGATCACTTGCCATGCCCTGTGCCAGATCAGACAGCAACAGATGCGGCGATTGCACCGTCATCAGTTTCGCCACATTACGTGCCTGTTTCGAGATAAAGCGCATTGATGGCCCAATGCCAGAGATCTGCGCAAACCGGAACAGCGTCTTGATGGTGGCAGGCCCCGGAATACCAATGCGAATTGGCAGTTCATTTCCGGCAGCCCGAACCCGCTTTTCCCATTCCAGCACAATCGGTGCCTCAAAACAGAATTGCGTTTCGATATAGAGCGTCATGCCTTCGCGCTTGGCAAAGGCATTTTTTGCCGCCAGCGCATCGGCAATTTCTGCCTCGCTGATATCGGGGCTGCCCTCTGGATGGCCAGCGACACCGGCCGTCATGATACCATGTTTCTGCAAAAGACCAGTTTCTAGGATCTGCATCGAATTATCAAACGCACCAACCGGCTTGTCGACACCGCCGCCAATTACCAGCACCTCATCAACACCAGCCTCGGCGCGATACGCCGCAAGCAGCGTATCAAGCTGATCGGCATCGCGTAGCGAACGCGCCGCCAGATGCGGCACCGCCTTCATACCCTCATTGTGAAGCCGCTTTGTGACCGCCACCGTTTCCAGCGGGTCAGACCCCGGCAGAAAAGTAACATTGACCGTTGTTCCGGGGGCAAGACAGGCAGCGAAACTGTCGATTTTAGTCGCGCCTGCTGGGGTTACCTCGATTGACCAGCCTTCGGCCGCTTGCCGGATTTGTTGGATACTGGCCGCCATATTAAACCTCACATTTTCAGCTATCATTCTATCCCCCCAAATACCGCAGTTTGTCTTTATCTCGCAAGTTGTCTTGATGCCACTGGTCATCTAATTCCCAAAAGACCGACAATCGCCATCGGCAAAACAGGCAGTTAGCATCGACTTGATTTTCGGCAGAATGGCCGCTTGGCCTAAACCAAGATGGCTTGCTAGCGTCTTTCAGTTTGCCGATTACGACATCAATTGAAATATCGCCTATGCTGGGGCCTTGCCGCCATTTTCCACCAAGGCCCGCACCCTTTCGGGCGTATATTCTGTATCCAATGCCGCTGCTCTGGCCGCTGCCTCAGCGTCGAGATCCTCGCCACATTCCTCAGGTGCCGAGCGCCGCCATTCGGCAAGATAATCATCGGTCGAGTCGGCACCATCGCGCATCGCCGCCGCATCAATCGCAATCGCAAAGCGTCGCGGCAATTCGATTTTGGCCTGCTCACGCTGTCGGCCGCGGCCACGTTCAGCAATCACCTGCGCCGGAATATCACGCCAAAAAAGGGTAATCAAATTTGCCATAAGGCGCTCCTTTTTGTATTTCGGGTAAAATTATCGACCGTACCTATATGGGCGCGGCCATTATGCAGATCTACGCCCACGGTCAAACTTAAATTCAACTTTAAGCAAATTGTTTCAAAAAGCGGCTAAATTCGCCATAGCCGGTATAACGATATTCGTAATCAAGCCCTAGCTCACACGCTGCCTTTTGCGCTTTTTCCTGCAATGTTTTGGACCTTGTCTGCGCGATGTAGAGAACCCGCGTGTAATGCGCAAAATACATATCGCGCAATTGCGGATACTGGCGCAACCCCATGCCCTTCATTACAATCCGTTCAAAATGGCGCACCATGTAATCAGTTAGAAAAAACGTGCCAAGCGCCTGGTCCATTTCAGCGTCAAAATCTGGCTTGCCAAGAAACATCTCATAACAATGCGGGCCAGCAATCCGGGCAATGTTTTCAGCCTCTAAAAGCGCGTCAATCTCACCACCAGTGCCGCAATCACCATAGGCAACGGCAATCTCCATCCCGTCACGACGAGCCGCCGCAATTTTTTTCTTTAATCCGGGAACAATTTTTTCAGGGTGATTATGCCATGATGCCGGAAGACAGGTTAATTCAACCGCGCCTTCTGGCAATTGATTTATCAGCACAAGCAGTTCACGCGCCAGCGCCCCGCACGCAATTAAGTGCAGATGCGCTGGCTTACCAGCTTTAGCCTGCTGCTTGTTCACGTTCCAATTTAGCCTTGATCATTTCCTTGGCGGTTTCGACGGCCACCGCCGCATCACGGCAATAAGCATCGGCACCAACCGATTCGGCAAAGGCTTCGTTCAATGGTGCACCACCAACAAGAACGATATAATCGTCACGGATGCCCTTTTCGACCAACGCATCCACAACCACTTTCATATAGGGCATAGTGGTGGTTAAAAGTGCCGACATCCCAAGAATGTCAGGCTTATGCTTTTCCAGCGCGTCAAGATAGTTTTCTACCGGGTTATTGATGCCAAGATCAATCACATCAAAACCGGCACCCTCAAGCATCATCGATACAAGGTTTTTGCCGATATCATGGATGTCGCCCTTGACCGTGCCGATTACCATGGTTCCAACGCGCGGCGCACCGGTTTCTGCCAGCAATGGACGCAGAATACCCATGCCAGCCTTCATCGCATTCGCCGCCATCAAAACTTCGGGCACAAACAAGATGCCATCACGGAAATCGATGCCAACAATGGTCATCCCTTCGACCAGAGCCTTGGTCAGGACATCATAAGGTGTCCATCCCCGCCCGAGTAGAATTTCGACACCTTCGACAATTTCATCCTGCATACCGTCATAAAGGTCGTCATGCATCTGCTGGACAAGTTCATCATCATCCAAATCAGCTAGAATAATTTCATCTTCATCAGCCATGATCATTTCCTTTTTTACCGGCAGCTCTCTGCCGTGACCATTTAGCCCTAACGCAACTCTTGGCTGGACGCTCGGCGTCCGCGCAGTCTAGCCTCGAATTTCATTCCGGCAACCCAAAATGTAACACATTCTAAAACTTGGTTAGCAGTGACGCTGACCCTCTTCATTCTAATCTCAAATTATGTGAAGAAACTAAACTTGACCATGTAAGGTCAGGCCGACCGAATATGTACTTGGATCGACAAAAGCGCGTATTTTACGACATTTCACCCGGCAAAATGCTGCCACATTGCCATCATGACGTCGCGTTGGTGATTAATCCACAATTTGGTGCTTATGAATAATTGGCAAGCTAATCACGATAAAGGCCAGCGAAATACCGGTAAGACCAAACACCTTAAAGGTCACCCATGCATCAGTGCTGAGCGTCCGCCACGCAATTTCATTGGCAAGCGCTGAACAGCCAAACATCGCCACCCACAGCCAGCTCATCATGCGCCAACCCGCATCGGTCAGCTTGATCTGTGTCCCCATGATCGCGGCAAGCGGGTTCCGGCCGAGCGCGCGCCCTCCGGCAATCGCTGCGGCAAACATCAAGGTCAGGATGGTCGGCTTGATCTTGATGAACAGCTCATTGTCAAAATATAGCGTCAATCCGGCGAAAAACACCAGCGCGCCACAGCCAAACGCGGCCATCATCGGTATTCGCCGCTCAGAAACCCAGCTTATGCCCAGCGAAACCACGGTTGCCGCCACCAGCACCTTCACACTAAACATCAGATCGCTATAGAGGTAATTGGCACCGAAAAACAGCAGAAGAGGGCCAAAATCCAGCAGCATACGCCGCCCATTTGACGGCGGGCTAGCCGCGTTGTCAGATTTAACCGACGGGGTTTGATCGTTCATATTTTTAACCATTCCATCATTTCAAACATCGACATTATTCGGTAAGTCCTGCATCGACCGCAGAGGCCATCACAACATATAAATCGTCCAACCTTTATGCAGCCAACCTCTATGCTGCCAATCTTGCGGCCAAGATTTCGCATTCTTCAACAGTCTGGCGAATAAAGCCGCCGCCATCTTGGGCAAGGCGCGCCTGCTCGCCTAGTTGCCGGCGCCAATGTTTGGCACCGCGCTGCCCTGCATAAAGCCCAAGCATATGACGCGTAATACTATGAAGCGGAACATTATTTGCCGTCATTTTGTCGGCATAGTCGGCCATGGCCTCGGCCACTTGTTGCCGACTTGGCGGCGTTGCGGCAAAAAAATCATCGGAAATTGCAGTTAAAAGATAAGGCGTCCGGTAGGCTGCACGCCCAAGCATGACACCAGCAAACCCATCCCGCTCAACAGCGATTTGGTCAGTCGTTTCCAAGCCGCCATTCAAAATAATTGCCAGATCATCGCGGCGCGATGCAAGGCGGCGGGCCCGATCATAATCAAGCGGCGGAATATTCCGGTTTTCCTTGGGGCTCAATCCTTTTAGCCACGCTTTGCGGGCATGAAGATAGAACACCCCAACCCCGGCCCCTGCGACCAGATCTATAAACCGGTCCAGTCCAGCCTCGGCGTCCATATCGTCGATGCCAATCCGGCATTTGACCGTGATCGGCAGCGCGCTTGCCGCCATCATCGCCGCACAGCACTCCGCCACCAATTCGGGCTCGGCCATCAGGCAGGCACCAAACCTGCCCGATTGCACACGATCAGATGGGCAACCCGTTCCGGCTGACTGCCACCCAGCTGCAGAACCAGCGGATGCTCGATCAAATCATGACCAAGCAATCTTTCAAGGTCGCCATGGATAATCGCCTCCGCTGTAACCATTTCAGTAAATAACAGCGCATTCGGCGCAAGATGCCGATGAAAGACGCGGCAATGCCGATCAGTCCAATCCATCATTGGGGCCACACAAAGGCGGCGGTCAATGGCATCTGTTTTCTGGTGCTTGGTCATGAGGGCTTTATACGCATCCTTGCAGCAATTGCCAACTCACAGCAGATCAAACGGATTACGCGCCTTTGCGTCACATATGGCAACGATAAACGCATCATTATCCATTTTCATTTCAGCAGCAAGCCTGTCCTCGGCGGCTTGAGCATCGACCCATTCTGTGCTGGTGATAACCCGCCACACATAATTGCCATCGAAATCAAGGCTGCGTGCCAGCAGTTTATGCCGTCCATCCAGCGTATCAATATGCACAAAAATCGCGCCAGCATCAGCATCACCACGGCGCGTCAGAACACAATCGATCAGGTTAGCGCTTGCATAGCGTAATGCCGCACTTACTAAAATACCCGATTTTACCCGTGTCATCGCTTCATCTTACCTACTGGTCAGGCAAATAGCCAAACGCCTAAAAATCGGTACAGCGTCCCTTTTGTTCCCAATCACCATAGCGCGTTGGCTCAGGACCTTTTGGGCCATTAATTTCGGGCGGCATTTCACCAGCATCGTTCTGTTTGGCCGGATCATTTGTGTTTTGCACCAGCTCTGGCTGCATCTCGGCGGCCGGCAATGGCGTGTTTTTCTTGTCTCTTTCCATATTTGGGTATATGCCCCTTTAAACTGCCAAAAACAAGATATCAGCTATATTATGCGGCTGATCCAGCGGAATTTTCAATGCCTGATCGAAAAACCCCATCGACCCCGACACGCCTCGACAAACCTTTGCTGCGTTTGGAAACGTCCGGGCGCGCCAGCAAACCGCAACCATCAGACAATAGCGAAAACCGCGCATCAAAGGTGCCGCCTTCACGCCAGCCAGCATCGAAAAACGACGCGAATAGGCCGCGCAGAAATACCGCCGATGCCGCAGGCAAGGGTAAAGCCAAGAGCGCCGTTTTGTGCGGTTGTTGGCAACAACTAGCCTGCGGCATCGCGGGCAATTGGAAAAGGTGCTTGCCCCGCTGGTTTCGCGCAAACCGTTCGGTGCGCAGGCCAATGCCAATTTTGTTCTGCTGATGGGCGCGGCACAGATCCTATTGCTAAAAACCGGCGCGCACGCCGCCGTTGACAGCACTGTTGAATTAATGCGCCAAACCGGATTTGACCGGCTATGCGGACTAGCCAATGCGGTGATGCGCCGCCTCACCCGCGAAGGTGAAGCCCTGTTTGATGCGACCAGCCATATGGATAATCTGCCGGGCTGGCTGCAACAAAGCTGGCGGCATTATTGGGGCGTTGAAAAAGCAACGGCAATCGCCGGCCTTGCGATGCTGCCGCCACCGCTTGATATTTCAGTCAAGGCCGATGCCGAGGGCTGGGCGGCAAAGCTGGAGGCCCGCGTCATTGACCATCATACGCTGCGCCGTGAATTTGATGGCGACCCGTCATTACTGGCCGGGTTTGAGGATGGTGCATGGTGGGTACAAGATGCCGCCGCAGCGCTGCCAGCGCGCTTGCTTGGAGAGATTACTGATAAAGATGTTATTGATTTATGTGCGGCACCTGGCGGCAAAACTGCACAGTTGATTGCGGCTGGCGCAAAGGTTACCGCGATTGATAATAGCCGCAAACGCCTTGACCGTCTGCGCCGCAATCTGAAACGGCTTAAACTTCCAGCCACTCTGGTGCTTGCTGATGGCGCTGCCTACACCCCCGAAATACCTGTTGATGCAGTGCTTGTCGATGCTCCTTGCTCGGCAACTGGAACCGTGCGGCGGCGACCTGACATTTTGAACCAGCGTGAAGCCGAAGATATCGTTGCATTACAACAAATTCAGTGGAATCTTGCGACCACGGCGCTTGGCTGGCTTCGGGCTGGTGGCCGCATGGTCTATGCGACCTGTTCGCTACAACCAGAAGAAGGCGAAGACATTATCGACGCCGTTATGGATGCGGCCGAGGGACGCTTTGCCATTGATCCGGTCACGCCTGAAGAGGCTGGCATATTTGCGCGCTCGATCACCGATCAGGGCTATGTTCGCATTCTACCAAGTGACTATGAAGACATTGGCGGGGTTGATGGGTTTTTTATCGCGCGGTTAATATCGTTAGGATAGCATAATCGGATAGTCACGCCGTCAGGGGGGTGACAACAGAAACGTAACAACAGGGGCGCAGCAGCAGGGGCGTAACGACAGGAACGTAAAAACAGGCGGTTATGGCAAAACTCAGCAAAAAACCGGATAAATGGCGAGTCGGCAGACTTGAGCAGCTGTTTCGACATTCGGGCCTGTTTTTGTGGAGTTTGCGCGCCGCCCATAAGATTGAGCCCATCACCGGCTTTGCCGATCATTGGCGCGGATCAGCCAGTACAGGCTCGCAGATCATGACCAGCGGATCAAGCTGGCGGGTCACCAGCGAAGGGTTTGACAATTTTGATTGGCTGCGCGACCTGCGCAGCTTTGGCGGCAGTCAGGCTCGCAGCCGCGCACGAAGTTTGATCACCAACTGGCTAAAGCTGAACAGCCGCTGGACCGCCAAAAGCTGGCAGCCCGATATCATGGGACAGCGGCTTGCCACTCTGGTGTTTTGTTACGATTGGTATGGCCGGTCTGGTGATGAGGCGTTTCAGCAGCTAATCAGCGAGTCTATTCGATTGCAAGCAAGCTGTTTAGCGATTGACTGGAAACGTCTGCATGATCACAACGCCCGCGTAACCGCACTGCGCGGATTAATCATTGCCGAGGCTGCGCTTGGTGCTGATGCTGATGATCTCGACAATCTGATGGAATTTTTGGTGCCGTTGGTTGATGGCATGCTCTATGCCGATGGCGGCCATAAAAGCCGGATGGCGGACAAGCATCTGGCGGTCATGCGCGACCTGATCGAAATTCGGAATACCGGCCTTGCCAATGAACTCGAACAATTGGCGTGGCTTGATCGAACGATTGCCACCCCATAGCGGTTTTTTGCGGTTTTCGTCAGGCCGCTCGACAATCATTATGGATGTCGGCAAGCCCGAAGCCGATGCCGAGGTAGCCGGGCTTGGCACCTTGGGGTTTGAATTTGCTGTTGGACAAAATTTACTGGTTATCAATCCGGGACAGGCCAGCAATGATCCAAATTTGCAACGCCTGCTCTGTTCAACCAAGGCCCATTCCACGCTGACCCTTGATGGGCAAAACTCGTCTGATTTTAATGCTGGCCGGTTTGCTGAAGTTGACAATATTGAAATGGGGCCAGCCGAAGGCGGATTGTTGGCTGTTGCCAGCCACAAAGGCTATGAGCAATCACACGGTATCATTCATCATCGTAAACTTTATCTGTCGACCGGCGGCGGCAATCTTCGTGGTGCTGACCAGTTAGAATATACCGGCGCACCGGGCGAAATTGCCCGTTTGGCGGTTATTCGGTTTCATTTACATCCGCGCGTAACCGCGGCTATGCTTCGAGATCAGCGGATTTTGATAAAGATTCGGGGTAATCGGGCTGGCTGGGTATTCCGTTGCAGCGCGGCGGTATCATTGGATACATCGCTGTTTTTTGATCCAAGCGGGCGTATGAACTGCCAGCAAATTGTCTTAAATGCGCCGCTTGCCGATATCCGGTCAATTGGCGCGGTTAATGTGAAATGGGCCTTTCAACGCAATGACCCGATTTAAAATGACCCAAGTTTAAAATGACCCAAGCTTAAAATATCTGGTCGCTGCTCGTAAAAACCTGCCCACGGCCGAAGAATTCCACAGCAAAACGATGATAGTGACGGAAAGTTTATATCTTTGATGAAAGCCTCATCTAAAATCTCGGCCAAAATTTCGACCGCGCCACCATCGCCGATCCCCCCTTTATTGAAGGCAAGTGCGATCTGGGGCAAAATCGGCTTATTATCCTTTGGCGGTCCAACGGCGCAGATTGCGCTGATGCACCGAATGATTGTTGCCGAACGCCGTTGGCTCAGCGAAGCTCAGTTTTTGAACGGTTTGAGTTTTTGTATGCTGCTTCCCGGGCCCGAAGCCATGCAGCTTGCGACCTATGCGGGGTGGCGGATGCATGGTGTTCTTGGTGGCTTGATTGCCGGCTTGCTGTTTGTGTTGCCCGGCGCTTTCATTATGCTTGGCCTCGGGTTGATCTATGTTTATTTCGGCAGCCTTGGTCTTGTTGATGCGGTTTTCTTAGGGGTAAAGGCAGCCATTGTGGTGGTTGTGGCACAAGCCCTGATCCGCCTTGCCCAAAAGACCTTGCGTGCAGCACATCAATGGGTCATTGCGGCTTTGGGGTTTTGCGGTATTTTCGCCCTTGCCCTGCCATTTCCGTTGATTATTGCGCTGGCGGCAATTTATGGTTTTGTCAGCACCAGCCAACGCCAATCAACCACACCGCCACCATTGCCGAAAACGCAGGACACAATCCAAATGATCCTGATTTGGATCGTCGTATGGTGGGCCCCTCTATTGGCGATTGATCTTTTTGCAAAGGCGCCATTACTGGCCGAAATTGGCTATTTCTTCAGCAAGCTAGCGGTGGTGACATTTGGCGGTGCCTACGCTGTGCTTGCCTATATGGCGCAGGCGGTTGTCGAACAGCTTGGCTGGCTAAAGCCAAGCGAAATGATGGATGGGCTTGGCCTCGCCGAAACGACGCCCGGACCATTGATCCTCGTGACCGAATTTGTCGGCTTTCTGGCAGCATTCAAACAGGCTGGCATCATCGCTGGTATTGCCGGTGCCGCGATTGCACTCTGGGCGACATTTGTTCCCTGTTTTTTATGGATTTTTGCTGGCGCACCCTATCTTGACTGGCTAACCCATCAGCCACGACTTGAAGGCGCATTAGCCAGCATCATGGCGGCTGTTGTCGGGGTAATTGCCAATTTATTTGTTTGGTTCACGCTGCATTTAATGTTTGCCAAGACCGATATCATGGCGTTTGGAATGATCCGGGTTTTGCTGCCTGATCTTGCAAGTTTTGACTTTCGCGTCATCGGAATTACCGCGCTTTGTGCATGGCTTGCCTTTGGCCGCAATGTCGGCATTTTCTGGCTTCTTGGTATTGCGGCATTGGCTGGCGCCGCAACTAGCCATATATTCCCGTGATCAGCGGCACCGACGCAGGGGGCAGCTGTTTTATCAAGATCGGCAATTGCCTTTCCAGCCAAGCTCGGCCATAAAGGCCGCGTTAAATCCACAAACTCTGCCACGCAGGATTGGCACCCAATATTATGACATCTCCCGCCTCTATTCCCATTCGCCGCGCCCTTCTATCGGTTTCTGATAAAACCGGCCTCATTGAATTTGCCACGCGGCTTGCCGCGGCGAAAATTGAACTTCTGTCAACCGGCGGTACCGCCAGCCTGCTTCGTGATGCCGGTCTAAACGTTACAGATGTTGCCGAGGTAACTGGCTTTCCCGAGATCATGGGCGGGCGCGTGAAAACACTGCATCCCAAGATTCATGGCGGCCTTTTGGCGCGCCGCGACCTCGATGACCATGTTGCAGCAATGAGCGCCCAAGGCATTGAGGGCATCGACTTGTTGGTGGTTAATCTTTACCCGTTTGAGGAGACGCTTCGGCAAACGCGTGACCGGCAGGCGCTTGTTGAGAAAATTGATATTGGCGGGCCTGCGATGCTGCGGGCGGCGGCAAAGAACCATGATTTCCTGACCGTTCTTTGTGACCCTGCCGACTATGCCAGCGTTGCAGACGCCATCGACAAAAATGGCGGTACCGAGCTTGAGCTTCGACAGCGTCTCGCCGCCAAAACATTTGCCCGCACCGCCGCCTATGACAGTGCGATCTACCGATGCCGCGTTTGAGCTGGTTGCCGAGTTTGACCAGCCAACGATTGCCATCATCAAACACGCCAACCCTTGCGGCGTTGCCAGCGGTGATAATCTCGGCGCCGCGTGGCAGCACGCATTGGCCTGCGACCCGGTCAGTGCCTTTGGCGGCATTGTCGCGATGAACCGGCCGCTTGACGCTGAAACTGCTAAAGCTGTCGCCAGTATTTTTACCGAAGTTGTGATCGCACCCGAAGCGAGCGATGAGGCCAAGGCCATTATGGCGGCAAAACCTAATCTGCGGCTATTGATCACCGGCGCCCTGCCAGATCGCAGCAGCAGCGCAATCAAGATTAAATCGGTTGCTGGCGGTTTTCTGGCACAATCTCGTGACGCCGGCATAATCGGCGTGGACGACCTTAGGATCGTTACCCAACGCGCCCCAACCGAGGCCGAAATTTCCGATATGCTATTTGCGTGGAAAGTCACCAAACACGTGAAATCAAATGCCATTGTGTTTGTCAATGACGCCAGTACCGCAGGCATTGGCGCCGGTCAGATGAGCCGGGTAGACGCTGCACGTATAGCCGTTCAAAAGGCCGCAGATATCGCGGCAATTCATGGCCGGTCAGACCCGCGTACAATCGGCTCGGTCGCAGCATCGGACGCTTTTTTCCCGTTTGCTGACGGTCTAGAAGCATTAATCGCAGCTGGTGCAACCGCAGTTATTCAGCCCGGCGGATCGGTCAAGGATAATGAAGTGATTGCAGCGGCGGATGCTGCCGGTATTGCGATGGTATTCACCGGCATGCGGCATTTCAATCATTAATCTTTGCGCATCAGGCTTGGCAGATCAGCTGGACGTGGCGGCGCCCAATGACCAGAATGACTGGCATTGCTGGTATTGCTGATATTTCTGGCATTGCTGGTATTGCTGAGAGGGGCATCTTTCACCCGGGCGATACAGATTTTCATCTCCAGCGCAAAATGCGTGAATATGTGCAATACCGGCTCATCAAGCAAAATCCAATCGGCCGGAAATGGCGCATTATCCTGATTAAGGCTGCGATCGGCCTGTTGTGAGGCAAGACCAGTCTCGGGGAATGCCAGCATACCGCCAAGGAGACCTTTTTCTGGGCGGCGCTGCAAGAAAACCTCTCCCCGATCATTGATCGCAACAAACGCGATGGCGCGGCGAACTGGCTTTGCCGCTTTTGCGGGCTTAACCGGCACTTTATCAACAATCCCTTTTGCCAATGCCTGACAGGACGAGGCAAAACAGCAGCTCGCACAGGCTGGCTGGCGCGGCGTGCAGACCGCATTGGCAAAATCCATCAACGCCTGCGGCCAATCTGAGGGGCGGTTTACCGGCAAAATCCGTTGATAGGCATCGGCAATTTCGACCTTCGCCGCTGGCAACGGCGTCTCGATGGCAAAATAGCGGCTAAAAAGTCGTTCGATATTACCGTCAACAACCACAGCTTGCCGCCCAAAGCCAATCGCCGCAATCGCACCAGCTGTGTAGGGGCCAACCCCCGGAAGCTGGCGCAAACCAGCGACGATATCTCCCGAATCAGCCTGCGGCGCGCCCGAATCAGCCTGCGGTTTTTGGTAATTGGCAAAATCGCCACCCCACCTATCTGCCACCATATTGGCAGCTTTATGAAGATTGCGGGCGCGAGCGTAATAACCAAGACCCGCCCATGCGGACAGCACATCATCCAATGGCGCTGCGGCAAGGTCGCCTATCGTTGGCCACCGACGGGTAAAATCAAGGAAATACGGGATCACCGTTGCCACAACGGTTTGCTGAAGCATAATTTCGGACAGCCACACATGATAGGCTGGCGCCAGTTCAGGCCAGCGTCGCCGCCACGGCAGATCGCGCCCGTGCCGGTCGTACCAGCGATAAAGGGCGGCAATTGGAAATGTCTCTAACTTTGTCTCAACCACGCGATGTTCTGCCCCGGCCACTCATATTGTTTGGGTTCATGTTGTTTGGGCTTTACCTTTAACCGGCTGTTGCGATGATCCGGCAATCACCATGATTTGCTTCGAAGAGTGGTCATGCTAGAGTATTGGGCGAGCGGGTCAAGACACCCGAAGCCCCCGTCTTATCGAGATCAACAAATAACGAAACCGGCACAATAATTTATGGTCAAAACGCCTAAAAACCGATCGAATAAAATGCGGCGGCTATCCACGATGATAGATCCTATGATTGCCCCATCGGCGCAGGAACGCGGCTTTGCGATCAGCCGCCTGATTTCACATTGGACCGAAATTGTTGGCGATATTGCCGACTGGTGCCGGCCAGCAGATATTCAATTTCCGCGCGGTAGCAGAAATAATGGAACATTAAAGCTGCAGATCGCATCAGGACGCGGGCCACAGGCCCAAGCCATGTCCGCCCAAATCATTGATCAGGTGAATGCCGCCTTCGGCTATCAGGCGGTTGGCCGCATCAGTCTTGTGCAAAGCCTTGTTCCCGCCCAAACACCCGCCCCGCCGGGCAGTGGGCCAACTGACCAAAAGACCCCCGCAATTTCGGATGCGGCCGATATCTGGGCACTTGATGAAAAGCTGAAAGATATCAAATCGCCGGAATTACGTGCCGCGCTGCGGCGGCTTGGCGGCCCCGTTAATGATTCTGATAACACATGACGCTGATAACACATGATTGGGCTAAAAAACAAGATGCGGCTGAACATTGATCACCACTGCGGGCAGCCAGAGTGAATGGCCCACATGGATAGCCAGATTTCCCCAAGCCAACCACCAACAAGCCAACTACCAAATTAATTAGCCCTGCAACGAAATCGCGCATTGCCCCGATTTTACCCTTGGATTATGATCAGGCCATGATGACAGAAAACCTAAAAGATTTAACCACCGACCGCCGTTCGCTCCTCCTTGGAGGTGCCGCGATGATGCTTGTACCAACCGCAGGATTTGCGGCTGAGGTAACGATTGAGCATGTGACATCGCCCCGCGTTCTCGGCAAAGCAGATGCACCGATCACGGTTGTCGAATTATTTTCCATGACCTGCCCGCATTGTGCCAGCTTTCACAACAAGACGTTTCCAGATGTGAAAACGCGGCTGATCGACACTGGTATGGTTCGTTTTGAGATGCAGCCTTTCCCGCTAGACCAGATCGCGCTGCGCGCTCACGCATTGGCGCGCGCCCTGCCCGAGAGCAAATATTTCCCAATGGTTTCAATGCTGTTGAAAGATATTGATCGGTGGGCTCGTAATCCGGACCCGCTGTCGGCCCTTGCACAGATGGCAAGGTTGGCCGGAATGGGCAAGGCAGATTTTGACGCTGTTATGGGCAACCGGCGACTTCTCGAAGCGATTGTTGAGATGCGTCAAAACGCGCATAAACGCTGGAGTGTCAAATCGACTCCATCCTTTGTGGTGAATAGTAAAACCATCATTTCTGGCGATCTGTCCTATGAAGATTTCGCTGCCAAGATAAATGCAACGGACGCCTGACCCAAAGGTTCCAAAATAACAGGTTATTAATGTGATTTTTCGAAGCCTGAAAATGGCCGGATTCAAATCCTTTGCGGAATCGGCAGAGGTTGATATCGATTCCGGCCTGACTGGCATCGTTGGGCCAAACGGCTGTGGCAAATCGAACATTGTTGAAGGCCTGCGCTGGGTCATGGGCGAGAGCTCGGCTCGTCAGATGCGTGGCGGCGAAATGGATGATGTGATTTTTGGCGGCACGGAACAACGACCAGCGCGCAATCTCGCCGAAATCACCCTACAGCTTGATAATCATCTGCGTCAGGCACCAGCCGAATTCAACAATAGTGATGAGCTGGAAATAACGCGCAAAATTGAACGCGGTAAAGGCAGCAGTTATTACGTGAACGCGAAACCGGCGCGGGCGCGTGACATTCAGTTGCTGTTTGCTGATACCGCAACCGGCGCCAGATCGTCCGGCATCGTCAGCCAAGGCCGTATTGGCGCGATTGTTGGTGCCAAGCCGGTTGACCGCCGCACGTTAATTGAAGAAGCGGCAAATATTCGCGGCCTGCACGCCCGCCGACATGAGGCTGAATTACGCCTTCGTGCTGCCGAGACAAATCTTGAGCGTTTGGATGATGTTATTGCTGGCCTGAGTGAGCAACGTGACTCGCTTCGCAAACAGGCACGCCAAGCGGCGCGGTACCGCTCGGTTGCCGATCGCATCCGAAAAGCCGAGGCGCAATTCCTGCTGGCCCGCTGGACCGCTGGCCAAATGGATCTAGATGCGGCAACAGCCGCGTTGGCAGCGGCACGACTAGATGTTGGCGCCCGCGCCGAAATCGCCGCACGAAGTGCCACCGCACGCAGCGAGATTGCCGCCTCACTGCCGCCCCTGCGGGCTGCCGAGGCGGAAAAGGCGGCGGAATATCAGCGCCTCGCCCTTGGCCGTGAAGAGCTGGACCGCGAAGAAGGGCGCGTGAGCGATGCGCTGGCCCAGCTTGCCAGCCGCCAAGCCCAGTTAACCCAAGACATCGCCCGAGAGACCAGTCTTCTTGATGATGCAAAAGCGGCTATTGCACGGCTTGCCGAGGAAACCGACGCATTGGCGATGCAGATCACTGAGGCGGCGCCAAAACAGGCAGCTGCCAGCGATATTCTAGACGCCGCCCGCCTTACTGCCAGCCAGAATGAAACCAGTCTCGCCGAGGCGAGTGCCGCCCTTCGCGCCGCCGCGACCACCCGCAACAGCCTAACCAGCCGCAAACAGGATTTAGAGGCCCGTATCCAGTCGGCAACGAACGCGCTGTCGCAATTATCACTTGAGACTATGCTTGCAGCGGCCGGCCAGTCAGATCGGGAAAAACAAGAAGCCGAGGCTGATTTCATGACAGCAAAGTCAGCATTGGAAGCGGCTGAACAGGCGCTGACCGATGCCACTACCGCCGCGGAAACTGCGCTAAACGCCAAGCGTGATAGCGAATCGCACATGACCCGCCTTCAGGCCGAAATTGACGCATTGGAATATCTGCTGGCCGATCTTGGTGATCAAGCATCAGCCCCCATCGCCGATCAATTATCAGTTCGCGATGGTATGGAAACGGCGCTGGCCGGTTATCTGGCGGATGAATTATCGGCGCCGGTCGACAGCGGTAATCAGGAATTCTGGCGGAACGGCAGCACGCCGCGCCTGTCGCCGCCTGATGGAACGATCCCGCTTGCCAATTTTGTTAGCGGCGCACCGGCGTTGAGCGCATCACTTGCTGGCGTTGGTGTCGTTGATGATGCGACCAGTGCAGAGGCATTACAATTTAGCCTCCTTCCGGGACAAGCAGTGGTGACCAAATCAGGCAGCCTATGGCGCTGGGACGGGTTTGTGCGTCATGCCAATCAATCTGACAAGGGCGCCGAGCGGATTCGCCAACGCCGCCGGCTTGAAGCCTTGCAAAATGATGCCGACAAGGCTTCAAAAAAACTTGATCAAAGTGGCACAATTGCCAGTTCTAGCGAAACCGCGCTTAGCACCGCGCGCCAGAATGTGCAAAACTGCCGTACTAACAGTATGCAGGCGGAACAAGCCTTTGGTGACAGCCGCCGCCGCGCCGAGTCCGATGCGTTGAAACTAGCGGCTGGTCGGGAGCGTGCTGGCGAATTAAACACCAGCTTGGATGAATTATCGGTAGCGCTTGCCAGCTGCGATGTGGAAATATCTGCGCTTGCCGATGATGCTGCGCTTGGCGTTGCTGAAACCGATGCCAGAGCAGCTGCCGAGGCGTCGAGGGCCGCACTTGCCGAGGCGATGCAGGCGGAATCACGCCTTGCTGATGTCATCGGAACCGCCACCCGCCGCCAAGCCAGCTGCGCGCAGGAAGCCAGCGCCTGGCAACAACGCCTCGATGGCGCAAACAGCCGCATCGCCGAGCTGGAAGCGCGACTTGCTGATGGTAATCAGGAACAACAGCGGCTGCAGGCTGTTCCCGAAACACTCGCGAAACAGCGACTTGAAATCGGTGACCTGCTGGAGATTTCCGAGGCAAACCGGCAAAGCGCTGCCGACGCGCTGCGCCTTGCCGAAACCAGCCTTAACGAGGCCGAATCATTGCAGCGTGATGCTGATAACGCCATGGCGACTGCCCGCGAAACCCAAATCCGCGCCGAAGCTGGCGAGGAACGCTGCAATGCTGCGCTGGCCGAATTAAAAGACCGGATTCAGGATAAATTGAACTGCGCCCCGGATGCGGTTGCCGAAATTGCCGGTGTAGAGGATGGTGCGGCGCTTGGTGGTCTGGATGTTCTGGAAGAGCGGGTTCACCGTCTTATCCGTGAACGTGATAATATCGGGCCCGTCAATTTGCGAGCCGAGGCCGAGATGGAGGATGTTGCGGCGAGGATCACCAGCATGGAAACCGAGCGCGACGATCTGATTGCAGCGATTGGCAAGTTACGTTCCGCAATCAGCCAGTTGAACCGTGAAGGGCGGGAACGCCTGCTCAAAAGCTTTGGCGAAGTGAATGATCACTTCAAACGTCTGTTTAAAAAGCTATTCGGCGGTGGTAACGCTGAATTACAGTTGACCAATGCCGATGACCCGCTTGAGGCGGGGTTAGAGATTCTGGCAAGCCCACCCGGCAAACGGTTGCAATCACTATCGCTTTTATCTGGCGGTGAGCAGGCTCTGACAGCATTGGCGATTATTTTTGCGGTCTTTTTGACCAATCCAGCGCCAATTTGCGTTCTTGATGAAGTGGATGCGCCGCTTGACGATTCGAATGTCGTGCGATTCTGTGACCTTTTGCGTGATATTTGTGATCAAACCGACACCCGATTCCTTGTCATTACCCATCACCGCATGACAATGGCGCGCATGGACCGGCTTTTCGGCATCACCATGGAACAGCGCGGCATTTCCAAGCTGGTGTCGGTTGACCTGCAGACAGCCGAGAGAATCCGTGACACTGCGGTCGCTTAGCGGCTGCTTTTGGCTGATAAAAACAATCCATTTCCCCAAGCCAGCTAATCCGCAGAAATCTGCGGCAAAAGAACACCCATTGAAGGCTTGACAAAGACCAACCCACCCCCCTATTTTGAGCGCGATTTCGGCAGGGGCGGTCGCTGGGGATAACAGCGACAAAATGCCTGCCTAATTCGGTAAAGGAAAAGCAGAGGAACAGCTTCGTACAAACCGCCATATCCGGCCGCATCTAAAACGGCATTCAAGGATTGGATAACCAGATGAACGAAAAAGACTCGCAAAGAGACAATGAACGTCTTGCGGATATTGACCGTCGTCTGGATAAGCTGCAGGCGCAGCGGGAAGAAAAAGACCGGCCCAGCCGATCCGCCCTTCCCGAAGGCATGGCAGCGATAATGGGGCGCGTTGCGACCGAGCTTGTGGCCGGTGTTATGGTTGGTGCTTTTATCGGATGGGCGCTGGATCGATGGCTTGAGACGTCGCCGCTGTTTTTGCTGGTGATGTTCTTTATGGGCGCGATCGCTGGCATGTTGAATGTATGGCGTGTATTTACCGGCCGTGGATTGGCCGCTGGTTATTTCGATGAGCATAAAAACTCATCAGGCAAAGACGATTAAGGGAGCTGACAGGCAATGAGCAATTCTGAAGGAATGCATTCACCGGTCGCACAGTTTGAGATCAAGCCATTGGTCGAACTGTCGCTTGGTGGTTATGATGTCTCATTCACAAATTCCAGCCTGTTTATGCTGCTTGCCATTGGTGTCAGCTCGATCTTCCTGATCAGCGCAATGCGCCGCGCCGATATGGTGCCAGGCCGCATGCAGGGTATGGCCGAAATGATGTATGAATTTGTTGCCGAAATGGTGCGCAGCAACGTTGGCAGTGAGGGCCGCCCTTACTTTCCGTTCATCTTCACGCTGTTTGTGTTTCTGCTGTTTGGCAATATGCTTGGGCTGATCCCCTATTCATACACCTTTACCTCGCAGATCATCGTGACCTTTGCGATGGCCGCCTTTGTGTTTGTGGGCGTGACGATAATCGCCTTGTGCAAACATGGTCTGCATTTCTTCAGCTTTTTTGTACCAGCCGGTGCGCCGAAAGTGCTGATCCCGTTTTTGATCGTGATTGAAGTGATTTCATATTTTGTCCGCCCTGTCAGCCTGTCTGTTCGTTTGTTTGCCAACATGCTGGCGGGTCACACAATGCTGAAAGTTTTTGCTGGCCTTGCCGTGATGATTTCAGGTGCAGGCGGTCTTGCAATGGCTGGCTCGCTGTTGCCATTTGTCGCGTTGATCGGCCTGACTGGCCTTGAAGTTTTGGTGGCGGCGTTGCAGGCCTATGTCTTCACCATCCTTACTTGTATGTATTTGAACGACGCCCTGCACCTACACTAGGCGCAGAGGCCCAACCGAATCCGCTGGTAAATTACAGCGGTGTGAATTGAACGAAACTGTGTAAAAACTCATGGAAGGACTATGATTATGGAAGTAGAAGCTGCAAAAATGATCGGTGCCGGTTTGGCCGTTATCGCTCTTGCTGGTGTTGGTGTTGGTATTGGTAACATCTTCTCTGCACTTGTAACCTCTATCGCACGCAACCCTGCGGCTCGCGGCGAAGTTTTCGGTATTGGCATTCTTGGATTTGCCTTGACTGAAGCCATCGCGCTGTTCGCACTTGTTGTTGCTCTGTTGCTTTTGTTCGCTCTTTAAAAAAGACCCGAATTCGCAACAAACATTCCATGACTTGCTTGCCGGCTTTGTGGTTCGTTTACGAACCAAGTCCGGCAGGCGGGCAAGGGGATAAAAATGACGGAAAATACAAGATACCGGCTAACCGCAATTGCAGTCGCCCTTCCGGCTTTTATGTCGGCAAAGGCTTTTGCAGCTGGTGCCAGCGAGCCGGGCCTGCCCCAGCTTGATATTGCTACATGGCCATCACAGCTGTTCTGGCTCGTGGTGCTGTTTGGTGCGGGCTATGTGGTCATGGCCAAAATGGTAACACCGCGCATTGGTGCTGTTCTTGAAGAACGTCGTCAGACATTGGACGGCGATCTTGAAAAGGCACGTAACGCCAGTGCTGATGCTGCCAAAACCCGTGCTGAATATGAGAGCGACCTTGAGAAAGCCCGCAGCGATGCGGCTGAATTTGCCAAGCAAGCTGCTATGGAAGCCACGAAAAAAGCCGAGGCAGCAGACGCCAAAGTCGCGCGCAAGCTGGCCGATAAGGTTGCAAGCGCTGAAGCTGCATTGGCAAAAGCGAAAACCGAAGCATTGGCTAATCTTAATGATGTCGCAGCCGAAGCTGCTATGGACGCAGTTGCCGCACTTGCCGGAATCAAAACCACCAGTGCACAGGCGGGTAAAACCGCAGCGTCAATTGCCACAAAACTGGCCAAGCAGGGAGCAAACTGATGGAACAGGGAATCGTTCTTGAATCGGTATGGGTGCTTGTTGGCTTTTTGGTCTTTGTCGCGCTTGTTTGGCGTAAGGTCGGCGCTGCTTTGGGCGGTATGCTTGACGAACGTTCGGCAAAAATCAGTGACGAGCTGAAGGAAGCGGCAGCGTTACGGGATGCGGCTCTTGAAGAGTTGCAAACTTACAAGCGTCTGCACCGTGAAGCGGCAAAAGAGGCTGAGGCTATTTTACAGTCAGCCGAAGCGACCGCACAGCGGATCCGCGAAACAGCCGAGAAAAACGCCATCGCCGCAGTCAAACGGCGGGAACAACAGGCCGATGCAAAGATCAAGGCGGCCGAGGCCAGCATGGTTGCAGAATTACGGGAACGGGCAGCTGCCCTAGCCGTCGCCACAGCGACCGAGATCATCACCAGCAAACTCGACGACAAAGCCAGCCTTGCGCTTGTCGATAAAGCTGCTGCTGAGATTGAAAAGCTGAATTAATCCCTGCCTTTCAAAATGCGAAATAAACAAACGCCAGCTCGCAAGAACTGGCGTTTTTTTTATGGCGTTTCTTTTATGGCTGGGGCTACCGGCAGTGACGTCCGCCTAGTAAGCTGGCTTTAGGCTAATCACCAGACGCGCATCAGCCGGAACGATCTGTTCGAACTCGACCACCGGATATTTCACTGCATCATCCTTGCTAAAGCCAATCAGATACCCGAAATCTTCATTCGCGGTCACAGCTTGGTTACGATCGACAATTGCCGTCATAAGCGGCAACGACAGCGTGTCATTACCAGCCCCGGCAGCAAGGTCACGCTTGACCTTTAACCCCGTCCTTAGCGCAATCTTTGTGCCGCCCGACTTATGCCGCGTGCAGACAGCATCCACGCCGTTCAGACGAACGTCAAACACCTGCCTTGTCTCATCCGAGCGCACATAGGCACGCGTGCCTTGTTCTGGCGCACTAATCGCGGGACAAGAGACAAACTCATCTTTACTGGTACAGCCAGCAAGAAAGATCGAACAGCCAATTACGGCCAGAAAAGATATCTGTTTCATATTCCCAACATAAAGCTTTTTTTCCCGAACAGCAATTGACCTAAACACAGGAAATGGGCAACAACAATAGTTATGAAAACAAGTCCTAAAAAACTCACCATTGCCGCGCCGCGTGGTTTTTGTGCTGGCGTTGATCGCGCTGTTCGCATCGTTGAAGTCGCACTGGAAAAATTTGGCGCTCCGGTCTATGTGCGCCATGAAATTGTCCATAATAAAACGGTTGTTGACGGGCTGGCAGCTCAGGGCGCGGTGTTTGTTGACGAGCTGGATGAAGTGCCAGCCGATGCACCGGTTGTCTTTTCTGCGCATGGGGTTGCTCGCGCTGTTGTCGATGAGGCTGCCCGCCGCAATATGATCGCGGTCGATGCCACCTGCCCGCTGGTGACCAAAGTCCATATTGAAACCCGTCGCCATGCCGATAATCACCGTCATATTCTGCTGATCGGTCATGCTGGTCATCCCGAGGTTGAGGGCACAATGGGGCAGGTTAATCCTGAAGATGTGACCCTGATCGAAACGGTTGAGGATGCCCGCACGGTAACCCCGCCCGACGGCGCTGCGCTGGCTTTTGCGACGCAGACCACCTTGTCGGTTGATGACACGGCCGAGATTATTTCAGTGCTACAGTTCCGCTTTCCCGAAATTTCTGGCCCGCGCGGCGAGGATATCTGTTATGCCACCACAAACCGGCAAAAGGCGGTCAAGGATATTGCCGGTGCGGTTGATCTGATGCTGGTGATCGGTGCGGAAAATTCATCAAATTCCCAGCGTCTTGTCGAGGTTGCCAAGCTAGCCGGGGCAAAGGCTGCTATTTTGATCGCTGATAAACAGGCGATTGACTGGTCGCTTGTTGATGCGGCCGATCACATCGGATTATCGGCTGGTGCATCGGCACCTGAAAGCCTAGTTGAAGACGTGGTTGCCGCGCTTCGCCAGCGTTACCAGATTGACGTTAGTGAGCATGGCAAAATTCGGGAAACAGTGAATTTCAAACTGCCATCCATTTTAGCAGGCTAGTGATTTTATGGCGGTTTACACAACAGTAGATGACCTGACTTTAGCCACGTTCTTGTCGGCCTATGATCTTGGCAACGTGCTCAGCTTTGCTGGCATTGCCGAGGGGGTTGAAAACTCCAATTATCTTCTGCGCACCGATAAAGCGCATTTCATTCTAACCTTGTATGAAAAGCGGGTCGATGCGGATGATTTGCCATTCTTCATGGAACTGATGACCCATCTTGCGGGCATGGGGATGAACTGCCCCCTGCCCGTTGCCGCACGTGATGGCAGCATTTTACAGGAATTGATGGGGCGGCCTTGTGCGGTTTTCTCATTTCTTGACGGCACCTCGTCGCGTTACCCGAACCGCGAGAAATGCCGTGCGCTTGGTGTCAGCCTTGCAACGATGCATCTTCACGCCAGCGGCATTACCCGCCGCCGGGCAAACGCGCTGGGCCCTGCATCATGGCAGCCACTGCTCGACAGCATTGGTGCGGGTGCCGATGAAATCACCCCCTCAATGCAGGAAATGGCGCAAAGCCGCCTGAGCTCTATCCTTGCTTCATGGCCGCAAGATTTACCGCAAGGCATCATCCATGCCGATTTATTCCCCAATAATGTGCTGTTCATCGGTGATAAGCTGACCGGACTGATTGATTTCTATTTTGCGTGCGAAGATATTTTTGCCTATGACATTGGCATCTGCCTGAACTCATGGTGCTTTGATGCTGATGGCAGTTTTAATCTGACAAAATCACGCGCGCTAATCCGCGGCTATCAGTCGGTACGCCCGCTTAGCGAGGCCGAAATTAATGCCATTCCGGTTTTGGCCGCCGGTTCGGCAATGCGGTTTTTCCTAACACGCGCCTATGACTGGCTCCACACACCAAAAGATGCGCTCGTCAGCCCGAAAGATCCGATGGAATATTGGTCGATACTGCGGTTTCATCAGTCCGTATCCGGCGTTGGCGCCTATGGTTTTGATTGATTATTCCCGCCAAGGTTGAATATCACACCTTGTCTACCCCAACCCCCAGAGGAGCCGTTAAATGCCGCAGGATGCCCCAGAACCGGTTGTAATCCACACTGATGGGTCATGCTTGTCAAATCCGGGTCCGGGCGGCTGGGCGGCGATTTTGCAATGGCAGGACAATGAGCGTGAGATCACCGGATCACAGGCCGATACGACAAATAACCGGATGGAATTGATGGCGGCGATCATGGGGCTGAATGCGGTCACGCGGCCGATGCTGGTCGATCTGCACACTGACAGCCGCTATGTGATGAACGGGGTTCAGGATTGGATGCCCCGCTGGAAGGCAAATGGCTGGAAGACCGCGGCAAAAAAGCCAGTCGCTAATCAAGATTTATGGCAGCAGTTAGACGAGGCTGTCGCGCGACATCAGGTGCGCTGGCATTGGGTCAAGGGGCATGCTGGCAATCCATTGAACGAACGTTGTGACATCCTCGCACGCGGCGCGGCAGAGGCCATCGCCTAGATCTGCATCGCCGAGATCTGCATCGCCGAAATCTGCCCAAAAAAAGGGGGCCATAGGCCCCCTATAGTCCAAAGATTCGCGACTTAGATATTGGCTAGAACATGCTCGGCGCTGGATACTTCAAACGCGGCTGGTTCTTCCATGAAGATATGGGTCAGCGTGCCATTATCAATTACCATGGCACAGCGCGCCGCACGGCGGCCCATCACCGGCCCCATAAAACGGGCAATGCCAAGCGCGTTGGAAAATTCACATAACGGATCAGAGATCATATCAATGATACCTTCAACCTTGTTTTCCAGACCCCACGCCCGCATGACATGGGCATCATTCACCGCCAGACAGGCAATTTTGTCAAAGCCAGCTGCCGTGAATTTGTCGGCATGTTCGATATAGCCCGGCAAATGCTTGGCCGAACAGGTTGGGGTGAACGCGCCGGGAAGCGCAAACATCACCACGCGGCAATCCTTGAAATAATCGGCGGTTTCGATGGCATCAATACCACCTTCAGATTTGATTTGGATGGTTGCAGCTGGAATCTGTTGGCCAGGCTGAATAGTCGGATTTTCGTCAGTCATCGGATCGCCTTTTTCGAGGAATATTAGGAACGCGGAAGAATTTACCCCGCTGTTTATACCGCAGTCCTAAATGATGCAAGCCCAACAAGGTATCAGCGCGCCATGCCCGCCTTGATCAGCGCAGACTCGACCATATTGGCATTTAGCAATTCACCCAGCACTATGCCGTCATTTGCCTTGGGGCCATAGATAATATTGAACGGAATACCAAAGCGGCCATGACTTGCCAGAAAACTGGCAATGGCCGGATCAGGGCGCGTCCAGTCAGCCTTTAACATCACCAGCTTGTCTTCGTTCGCCAGTGTTCTGAGCAGCGGGCCAATTGGCGCCGCCTCGAGAACCAGCGTCTTGTTCGCCTTGCAGGTAATGCACCAATCTGCGGTCACATCAACGAGCACTAGTTTACCCTGTTCCCGCGCAACAGCACTTGCCGCGGGCGACCATTGCTGCCAATCAATTCCTGCCATCTGCTGTTTAACTGCCGCTGGTGCTGGCAAGAACATCAGCCCCAAAAACAAGCCAAGGCTGGCGCCTAGCATCATCAGCTTGATGCGAAACAGGATCGCCGCAAGCAGCAATATCAGCAACAAAAGCACCAGCACTGCGGCCGTGCCGCCTTGTACGGTGAATAAAAGCCAGCCAAGCCAAATCATTGTGATGATCAGCAATCCGGCAAGCGCGCGCTTTAACCAGACCATCCAATGGCCCGGGCGCGGCAACAACCCAACCAGAGCCGGAAATAACACAACCAGCCCCCACGGCGCGGCAAGCCCTGCACCCATCGCCATAAAGACGGCAAAAAGCTGGGCCATATCGCCGGTCAGCGCCACCGTGACCGCGCTGCCAACAAACGGCGCCGAACAGGGCGTCGCCAGCAAGGTCGCCAGCATCCCCGCCATAAAATCACCGAATAGGACTGTGCCACGACCCGATCCACCGTTATTGTGCCCAGCGCGCGCCGCGCCAGCCGATAAAAAAGCTGGCACCGGTAAAAAGAACCGGTCAAGCATATTCAGGGTAAACAGCCCCAGAACCAGCAGCATGACCGTCAGAAATACCGGGCTTTGGAATTGAATGCCCCAGCCGATTTGTCCGCCAGCAAACCGCAACGCCGCTAACCCTGCGGCCAACAGGGCAAAGCTCGTAATGATGCCCATCGCCCCGGCACCAAACCGCAGCCTGACAAATCCACGGCTTTGACCAGAGGATTCGATAATCGCCGCCAGCTTGATCGCCAATACCGGCAAAACACACGGCATCAGGTTCAAGATCAATCCACCGAGAAACGCCAACGCGATAATAGTCCAGATTTTGCCGGGCTTGCCGTCACGATTGGCAGATGATGTTTCGGCAGAGGCGCCCACAACCATCTTGCGCATTAAAAAATCATCACCGGCAACAACAGTCAGATCAAGCGCCTGTCCAGCCAGCGGGGCGCCCACATCACCCTCAAGCGCAATTACCGCAACATCGCCGTCAATGACCGGTTTCTTAAAAGCAATGCCGGGCGCGCCTTCAACAAAAATATCGTCAATCGACGATTGATCTGCGCGAAAGGCGGCCTTTAGCTGGGCGCCATCCTGCCACAGGGACGTGATCTCAAGAGATGAGGCGGCACCAAGGCGCGGCACTTTTGCTTGAAACTGGGCGATCGGCATCGCCATCAACGAGGGTTCAGCCGGCCCATCGGCCAGATCAAGTTGGACGTCACCAGCAAGCGGAACACATATATCAGCGCAAACCAGCGCTTCCAGCTGACCGCTGATCTGCACCGCCGCGCCCGGCATATGACCGCGAATCCCAACCGGCAAAATTACCGTTTCCGCATAGCCGAAATTATCAAACCCAAATGCATTAAACCGCTTTGGCACCGGCCATTCGATCTCGGTTTGCAGCACCTCACCGCTTGCCAGCCTTAAATCTAACTCTGGCGGCAATCCGGCTTCGCCGGGGGTGCGCCAGTATATTTTCCATCCGGGCGCCAGACGAAATTCCAACCCCAATGGCAATCGTTCCAGCTGACCAGTTCCGGTGACTGCACTGATCAACCGCGCTTGACCAAACGCCGGATCGCCAACCCAAGGGCCAGCCCCATCACTAGATTGCGCAGCCGCAGGCAGGGGCGCAGCAAGCAAAGCAGCTAGCGTGATAACGCCAAAAAGCCGCAGCAGAGATGATAAACGCAAACAACCAATCATCCGCCAGTACTGGTGCAAATTAGGCCATTGCAATGATGGCTGAAATGAATGCGGCTTGATCATTTTTTAATCCAAATCCATATCAGCTGCGGCCAAGGCGTAATCTGGTGTGACATGGTTTTGCTTTACCTGTGATGGGATTGCTGTCTAATGTAGATAATGACGGCGAGAAAAGATACAAGCCAGAAAGGTGATCCTTTGCATTATGCGGCACGCTTTAGGACTGCCGCCAGCCTGCAAGGCCAGCTTCTCCTCGCCAGCCCCCATATCGACGATAGCCGCTTTCAACATAGTGTCATCATGATGTGCCAGCATGACCAAAGCGCGGCAATGGGCGTCGTGATCAACCGGAAAACTGACCAGCTTGACCTTGCGCGCCTCTGCAAAACATTGGAAATGGAGACGCCGCGCTTTCATGGTGATCAGCCGGTCTATATTGGCGGGCCGGTTGATACTACGCGCGGGTTTGTGCTGCATTCACAAGATCATATGCGGCCTGAAAGTGTTGCCCTTACCCATGATATCGGCCTGACCTCAAGTGTGAATATCCTTCGTGACATCATCAGCGGCACTGGCCCGCAACATTCTATTGTTTCGCTTGGCTATGCCGGATGGCACGCCGGCCAGTTAGAACAGGAAATGGCTGCCAATGTGTGGTTGAACCTGCCAGCAAGCAGCCATCTGTTATTCGGCATCAATAGTGATGATATGTGGGACAAGGCCTATGCAATGCTTGGCGTTGATCCTGCACATTATGTTAGCGAAGCTGGCAATGCCTAGGCCGCAAGCCGCGCCGCCAGATCAGCATTTGACATAACTTTCGAAGACGGCCCAACACATGCTATCGCTGGTGTGCCGCCAGCAATGAGATTGGCGGCCATCGTGGCAATCTGCTTGGCATCTATCTGGTCAATAGCCTCCAGCAATTCCGCATCAGATTGCGGGCGTCCAAACAGCATGATTTGACGCGCAAGCGCATCACTACAGCCCGAAACAGACTCGCGGCTCATCAATAGATTGGCGCGGATTTGGGCCTTTGCGCGCGCCACCTCATCATCACCCACGCCGCCTGCGACCGACGCTAACTCAGCCGCACAGACTGATAACATCTCATCAACCTGACCGGCTGATGTACCTGCATAAACAGAAAAGCTGCCGCCATCTGAATGCAATTGGGAAAATGAAAAAATCGAATAGCACAGCCCGCGTTTTTCACGAACCTGCTGAAATAACCGCGATGACATTCCGCCGCCATAAAGGGTCGATAGCGCCATCAGTGAAAACCGGTCGGCCATTGTGTCAATTTTAGCAGGCAGACCAAAGACGATATGTGACTGCTCAAGCTCGCGCGTTGCCAGCTTGCGGCCACCACCCCAAGGCGCGGCGTGGCGAACCGCCGATGTGGCATTACCGATATGACCAAGCCGTTGTTCAATCCGGCGCACAAGATCATCATGATCAACCGCCCCAGCAGCACAAACCAGCATTTGCCCGGCACCATAATGACGGCGCAAAAATGCGTCTAAATCCTGCTGCTGAAATGCCGAGACACTATCAACCGTTCCCAGAATGGGGCGTCCCAATGTATGGCCTTCGTAACAGGCCGCGGCAAACAAATCGAACACCAGATCATCCGGTGTATCAAGCGATTGCCCTATTTCCTGAATGATGACACCGCGCTCGCGTTCAATTTCCAATTCGGGCAGGGTCGATTCGGTCAGGATATCGGCAAGAATATCGACACCCAGATCGAGATGCTCGGGCAGCAGCCGTAAATAATAAGCGGTTTCCTCGCGGCTTGTGTGGGCGTTCATATAACCGCCGACATTTTCGACCTCGGTCGCGATCGTCTGCGCGTCACGCCGTTTGGTGCCTTTGAACGCCATATGTTCCAGCATATGGGCAATACCCTGTTCGTTATCGCCCTCATCGCGCGCACCGGCATTAACCCATATCCCAACTGACAAGGTGGCAGTGTGCGGCATTGCCCGTGTGGCGATTTTCAGACCGTTACCAAGTACCGTTACTGTTGTTGTCATGCGCTTCGCTTTCGTGCCAGCACCAGTGCCTTTACCGCATCTGCATCGGCGGCGACGGTCTGCATCTGTTCGGGTCTTGTCATCAGGTCAGCCATATGCGGCGGCAAAACAGGCTTTTCGCCGGTGGCGGTTTCAACCGCAGTTTCAAATTTTGCCGGATGCGCACAAGCGAGGCTGATAATCGGTATATCTGTTGGCACCGTGCCATCCGCATGAGCGCGCCGCGCCGCCGACAGCCCCACCGCACTATGGGGGTCAAGAACCATGCCATCATTTTTCGCGGTCGTGGCAATCTCGGCAATTGTGCCAGCATCATCCAACCGATAGGCAGAAAAAAGGCGATGAGCCCCGGCCATAACATCATTATCAAGGCTGAACTGGCCAGTCGTCGCAAAGTCATGCATCACCGATGCTGTCCTGCTGCCGTCACGGCCGAGCAGTTCGAACAACAACCGCTCAAAATTGCTCGAAACCTGAATATCCATTGATGGGCTCAGCGACGGCACAACGGCCTCACGCGCCATTGTTCCGGCCTCGAAAAACCGTGGCAGAATGTCGTTTTGGTTTGACGCGACGATCAGACGTTCGATCGGCAGCCCCATTTGCACCGCAGCATAGCCCGCAAAGACATTGCCAAAATTGCCGGTCGGCACCGAAAATGCGACTTTCTGTTCGGGCGCACCCAGAGCCAATGCCGATGAGAAATAATAGACAATCTGCGGCATTAACCGCGCCCAGTTAATCGAATTGACCGCTGACAGGTTAACCGCATCACGGAATTGATGATCGTTAAACAGGGTTTTGACAAGTGCCTGACAATCGTCAAAATCACCTTTTACCGAAACCGCAAAAGCGCCATCAGCAATCACCGATGTCATCTGGCGTTGTTGTACCGGCGATACGCGGCCATCGGGAAACAGAATAAACACATCTACCGATTTGCGCCCCTGAAATGCCTCAAGTGCGGCCGAACCAGTATCGCCACTGGTTGCGCCGAGAATGACCGCATGCTGGTTCTTCTTGGCCAATGCCCGGTCAAAAGCACGCGCCAAAAACTGCATCGCATAATCTTTAAAGGCAATCGTTGGGCCGTGAAACAGCTCTAATATGTGAATATTGTCATTTAGCTGCACCAATGGTGCGATTGCCGGATGATCAAACGCCGCATAGGCATCAGCGGCCATCGCACTTAATTCTGCTTCGCTGATTTCGCCATCGCAAAATGGTGCCATGATCCTGCCCGCAAGATCGGCATAAGAAAGGCCTCTCATCGCGGCGATTTCGTCCGAACTGAAACGCGGCCATTCCACCGGCAGATAAAGACCACCATCGCGGGCCAGACCGCTTAATAGCGCCTGCTCAAACCCTAGGGGGCCATCTTGTCCACGCGTGCTGATATAATCCATTTCTAATCCTTTTGGCCGCGTTTGAATTGCAACCGTCCCGCCTGATAATGGAACGCGATGTATACCCCGATTAAGGCCAGCGCAATACCATACCATGTTAACGCATAACTGAGGTGGGCATTCCTCAAATTCAGCTTTGTCTTGGCCGCAATTGGCAATGTCACAACGTCTGAGGTGCGCACAGCATCGGCATAAAATGCGTTGATAGCGGCAGCGTCCAGCCCCAGATGCTGGTTGATCTGGCCGGGGATTAGGGTAAACCAAAAGCCGTTATCAGGCTCGTTTTCCGGAACAAAATAGCCTTTAACCCCCGGACGGCGCAAAATCCCGGCAACCGAGGTTTTCCCATTAATTTGCGAAAAGCTGCGTTTGGCCGGATCACGGTAATCTTCAGATACCCAACCACGATTGATCAGGATCAACCGTCCATCATCCAGTTTAAATGGTGTTACGACATGAAAGCCGGCATTGCCTTCATAGGTGCGACCGGTCAGGAATATTTCCCGATCATGCAGAAACGCGCCCTCAAGTGACAGCCGCCGAAATTCAACATCGTCAAGGCCGGCATCTGCCGCCGGAACCGCGATGGCGGGGGCGGCCGCACGTGCCTCAAAGCTGGAAATCAGGTCATTTTTCCACTGCAGTCGCTGCAACTGCCATGATCCAAGCCCAACTAACACCAACAATGCTGGCAGGGATACAATCGTCAACCATAGAAACGGGCGGAATTTCATTGTCATACCTTCATGGCATCGCCATGTCAAAAAGGGCGCCAGCGCGTATTTACCCTAGCGCCGACACCCCGATTTTTTAAAATTCTAGCTGCAGACATTATGCCTGAAGCGGTTGATGATCAACCACCCCACCAGTAAACGGCGGCAAACAGGAACAGCCAAACAACGTCGACAAAGTGCCAGTACCATGCCGCAGCCTCAAATCCAAAATGCTGATCAGCAGTAAAATGACCAGCACGGCCACGGAACCAGCAGACTGCCAGAAACAACGTACCAACAAGAACATGAAAGCCATGAAATCCGGTCGCCATGTAAAAGACTGACGGATAAATACCATCGGTAAACCCAAACTCTGCATGGCTGTATTCAAGCGCCTGCAAGCCGGTGAAAAGCGCGCCCAGCACAATGGTCATAGCAAGGCCGGTCATGAAATCCTTACGGTTGCCATGCTGTAACGCATGATGCGCCCATGTGACTGTACACCCCGATAAAAGCAAAACCAATGTGTTGATCAATGGCAGGTCAAACGGATCAAAAGTGATGATGCCTTCTGGCGGCCATACCCCGTCATTCGGATAAATGGCGCGATCAAAGAACGCCCAGAAAAACGCGACAAAGAACATCACTTCTGACGTGATGAACAGCATCATGCCGTAACGCATACCAATCTGAACGATCGGCGTATGGTGTCCCTGATATTCGGCCTCGCGGATAATGTCGCGCCACCACATGAACATGGTTGCCAAAACCAGCGCAAATCCAAGTCCCAAAACAGCAACTCCATAGGCCACTTCATGCATATACATGACACCGCCAACTGCCGCGGTAAAGGCTGCGGCCGACCCGACCGCTGGCCATGGGCTTGCTTCTACTAGATGATAGGGGTGTTTATTTGCACCACTCATGTTCGTCTCCTCAAAATCTGGCTGGTAATGTTTTATCCAGCCACCTCTCCTCGATTATTGCGTGCGACTCTTAGCCGAGTTGCTCTCAAGTGCCGGGAAAAATGTGTATGACAGGGTTATTTCCCGAATGTCATTAGCATTTTCATCCGTCACAATTTCTGGGTCGACAAAAAACCGTACTGGCATGTCGACAGATTCTCCGGGCTGTAATGTCTGTTCGATAAAACAAAAACAATCCAGCTTCATAAAAAATGGGCCCGCTTTGACCGGCGTTACATTGAATGTAGAGGTGCCGGTGCTGGGCACATCGCCCATATTTGTGGCGCGGTAATTAATGACCACTTCCTCACCCGGATTTAACGTTACTTTCCGATCAACTGGAACAAATTTCCAGTTCAATGACGGGTTCACATTCGCATCAAAGCGCACATCAACCGGATAATCAGCCACAATCTGACTAGAGCTTTGATCGGCAACCTGCGTCGTGCCGCCATAGCCGGTCACTTTGCAAAACAGCTCATAAAGCGGCACTGATGCATAGGATAGGCCAACCATACCCGCCACCAGAATACCCAAAATGGCCAAGGTGCGGCGATTACCGTTCGGTGCGGCCATGCTGGATGGCGCGATCATGTTGCACCGCCAATCTTTACCAAGGTCAGCACATAAAACAGCAGAACCAATCCGCCAATTACCGCAAGCAGCGCAAGATTACGCTTTTTGCGCATCTGCTGCATTTCGGTTGCGGTCTTTGGCTGGCGGCGACGTTCCATCAGGCCGCTCCCGCCAGATAGCCAAGAATAGCATGGTCAATCACCAGCCCTAGGAACAGCAGGAACAGATACAAGATTGAATAGGCAAACAGGCGCATTGCGTGTTTGTGATCGCCGGTTTTATATAGGTGCACGCTCATCCCAACAAACAGCGCTCCAGCGATGCTGGCAATAACGCCATAACCGACAGACGCCATACCAATAAATGACGGCACAACGGCCAGTGGTGCCAGCAGAACCGCATAGATTACAATCTGACGACGTGTTTCCAAGGCCCCCGCCACGACCGGCAGCATCGGCACATTAGCGGCCTTATAATCGTCATTTTTAACCAGTGCCAGCGCCCAGAAATGCGGCGGTGTCCACATAAAGATAATGGCAAATAGTAACAATGGCTCGATTGACAGGCTGCCGGTAACCGCGGCCCAGCCAATCACGGGTGGCAAGGCGCCCGCCGCACCGCCGATAACGATGTTTTGCGGTGTACTGCGCTTTAGCCAGACAGTATAGACAACAGCATAAAAGAAAATGGTAAAGGCAAGCAGCCCCGCGGCCAGCCAATTTGCCGCAAGACCAAGCAACAAAACAGATAGCGCCGAGATAACCAAACCCATGGTCAGCGCTTCGGCAGGCGCCATAACACCGGCTGGAATAGGCCGGGTTTTGGTGCGGGTCATGATCGCGTCGATATCACGGTCATACCATTGATTGATTGCACCCGACGCACCCGCCCCGGCGGCAATCGCAAACAGCGAGATCGCAAACACCAACGGATGCACGGCACCCGGTGCCACATACATGCCAGCAAAGCCTGTGAAAATGACCAGGCTCATCACCCGTGGTTTCAACAGTGACCAAAAATCGGCAACCGACGGCTCAAACAAGCCGTCGGTGTCGTTGATCATGTGCTGGTTTGATGTAACAGCCATCAAAATGCCTTTCAAAAACGGGCTATGCCCTACCTTACTTGACCTTCGGCAATTCGTCGAAGGTGTGGTACGGCGGAGGTGACGCAACTTGCCATTCCAGTGTTGTTGCCCCTTCACCATATGGGTTCGCTTCGGCCCGGCGCTTTGCCATGAAGGCCTCAACAATCACCACAAGGAACAGGATTGCACCAAAAGCACCGATGTAAGAGCCAATTGACGCCACCATGTTCCAGCCAGCAAACGCGTCCGGATAGTCAATATAGCGACGCGGCATACCAGCAAGGCCAAGGAAGTGCATTGGGAAGAAGGTGAGGTTGACGCCGATAAAGGTGACATAGAAATGCAGCTTGGCAAGGCCTTCTGAATATTCGTAACCGGTCATTTTTGAGAACCAGTAATAGAATCCAGCAAAAAGGCCAAACACTGCGCCAAGCGACAAGACGTAGTGGAAGTGGGCGATCACATAATAGGTGTTATGCAAAACTACATCCAGACCGGCGTTTGACAAGACCACGCCTGTCACACCACCAACGGTAAACAGGAAGATAAAGCCAATCGCCCATAGCATCGGAACGCGGAAGGTGATTGAACCACCCCACATGGTCGCAATCCATGAGAAGATTTTCACCCCTGTTGGCACCGCAATGACCATGGTCGCAGCGGTGAAATAGGCACGCGTATCGACGCTAAGGCCAACCGTATACATATGGTGCGCCCAGACCACAAACCCGACGACACCAATTGCCACCATTGCATAGGCCATACCGAGATAGCCAAAGACCGGCTTTTTCGAAAAGGTCGAGATGATATGGCTGACGATGCCAAACGCTGGCAAAATCATGATGTAAACTTCGGGGTGGCCAAAGAACCAGAACAGGTGCAAGAACAGGATCGGATCACCGCCACCTTCAGGGATAAAGAAGGTTGTGCCAAAGTTACGGTCGGTCAACAGCATAGTGATCGCACCAGCAAGAACCGGAACCGCCAACAGCAGCAAGAATGCCGTGATAAGCATTGCCCATGCGAACAATGGCATCTTGTGCAATGTCATGCCCGGAGTACGCATGTTAAAGATCGTAGTGATAAAGTTCGCCGCGCCCAGAATTGAGGACACACCAGCAAGGTGAAGCGAGAAAATCGCCAGATCCATCGACATACCCGGCGTGCCGGCTGTTGATGACAATGGTGGATAGATTGTCCAGCCAACACCAGCACCGCCATCCATCACCGCTGATAACAACAAGAGGATAAATGCCGGTGGCAACAGCCAGAAGCTGATATTGTTCATCCGCGGAAACGCCATGTCCGGCGCGCCAATCATAATCGGCACGAACCAGTTACCAAAGCCGCCAATCAGACCCGGCATCACCACAAAGAAGACCATGATCAGGCCATGTGCAGTGGTAAACACGTTCCAAACATGGCCACTATCCATATATTGAACGCCCGGATTCATAAGCTCCATGCGCATATAGACAGACAGGCCACCACCGATAAAGGCCGCCAGAATAGCGAAGACCAAATACATGGTACCAATATCTTTGTGGTTAGTTGAATAAAGCCAACGACGCACAAAACTTGAAGGGGCGCCGTGATCAGCGTGGGCTTGAGCACTCATTTGTAAATCCTCTTCGCTTAATTATTTGGCTGATGCCAAAGTAACTTCTGTTTGCGCAGGAACGACCTCGTTCGACGCAAATTCTTTTTTGGCATTGGCCAGCCAAGCGGCGTATTCAGCCTTTGGCAGGGCCTTTACCTCGATCGGCATATAGGCGTGGTTTACGCCGCAAATCTGGTTGCATTGGCCGTAATAGGTCTGGCCGCCAACCGGCACGTCAATCCAGGCTTCGTTCGTGCGGCCGATAAAGGCGTAAATCTGCACTGCAAGTGACGGCACAAAGAACGAATGCATCACGTCATTACCGGTGATCAGCAGTTTGATCCGGGTGCCTTCTGGCACGACCATCGGGTTGTCGACGGTCAATAGGCGCGGCTGGCCGGGCTTTAGATCAGCCTCATCCACCATATAGCTGTCAAAGGCGATGCCTTCGTCGGGGTAGCTGTAGTTCCAGTACCACTGATTCCCAGTAACCTTGATCACCATATCGGTTTCGTTTGTGCGGTCCATGTAATAGAGCAAACGGAATGACGGAACCGCAATGCCAACAAGGATCAGAACCGGAATGACCGTCCACAGGATTTCGATCACGGTGTGATGCGATGTCTTTGACGGGTTTGGGTTACGGCTCGCACGGAAACGCACACCGACATAAATCAGCAAAGCGAGGACAAACAGCGAAATGAGCGTTATGACCACCAGCAATAGATTATGCAGGTCAGTCGCCATCTCAGCGAGTGATCCCGCCGGTGGCTGTAGATCCATCTGCCACGGCACGGGCGCTGCTGCCATAGCCGCGCCAGTCGCACTCAAAGCCAGCGCAACACCACCACATAAAACACCGGCGAGTTTAGCTGCCTTGCGTCCCGAAAGAAACTGCGCGAGTAGCGCATTGAATTTGGCCAAAATTGGCATGGATTCCTCTCCCAAAATTCGTCATCTGTCGTTCAAAATCATCTGGTCAGGTGGCACAGGCGACAGACCTACCCACCGAACCGGATTTGTTTAGACTGTTTGGGCTGAATAGAAAAGCCCCATGCGGCAGCCTGTCGCTATAATTTTTAACTTTTTTCCCTTTTTCGCCGTAAAATCTGACTTGCCACCGGCCATGACTGAAATGAAGCCAAGCTCAAGCCTTGAATTTCATCGCAAACAAGCCCATCATCTCTATCATCGAAGGTTTGGCCGGGTGCATCCACCCGAGTCATATCATTTACGTTAACCTGTCTGGTCAGGATGGATCATGGATCTGCTTCAGCAAACCGACGAACTGTTTTTTACCCGCACCAATCTAGATTTGCAGCGCACTGGCAAAATTGTCCGTGATGCGCTGTCTGGTGGTGATGATGGCGAATTATTTCTCGAAATGCGTCATGCAGAAATGCTGGCCTTTGATGATGGCCGCCTGAAAACAGCCAGTTACGACCAGTCAAGCGGGTTTGGCCTTCGTGCGGTGGCTGGTGAGGCGCATGGCTATGCTCATGCTGGCGAATTGTCTGAAGCTGCGCTGAAACGCGCTGCCGACAGTGTATCAGCCGTCACCAAGGGCTATAGCGGGAACGCGGCACTGGCCCCTAGCGCGGGTGCAAACAATCCACTTTATTCAGATCAAAACCCGCTGAATGCGACGTCGTTTGACACTAAAATCAAACTTTTGCAGGAAATTGACGCCTATGCCCGCGATTCGGATTCGCGGGTCAAGCAGGTCAGCGCCAGCCTTGCCGGATCATGGCAGGCCGTCCAGATCATGCGTGCCGACGGTATTCGGGTTGCTGATATCCGCCCCTTGGTGCGGATCAATATCTGGATTGCCGTCGAACAGAACGGCCGGATGGAATCGGGCGGTGCTGGTGCTGGTGGTCGGGTTATGCTCGATCAGTGGCTAACGCCGGAAAGCTGGCAATCTCAGGTCGATGAGGCATTGCGGATTGCCGTTTTAAATTTGCAATCCGTGCCGACACCTGCCGGGGAAATGGAAGTTGTGCTTGGCGCAGGCTGGCCGGGCGTGATGCTGCATGAGGCCGTTGGCCACGGGCTTGAAGGCGATTTCAACCGCAAAGGCACCTCGGTGTTCAGTGGCCGGATTGGCCAACAAGTTGCCTCAAAGGGCGTGACAGTCATTGATGACGGCACCATTGCCGACCGGCGCGGCTCGATCACCGTCGATGATGAGGGCACCCCAAGCCGGCGCAATGTGTTGATCGAAGATGGTATCTTGAAAGGCTATATGCAGGATCGTCAGAACGCCCGCCTTATGGGCGTTGACGCAACCGGCAATGGACGGCGCGAATCATATGCACACGCGCCAATGCCGCGGATGACCAACACCTATATGGAAAATGGCGATGCTGATCCGCAAGAGATTGTTGCCTCAATGAAAAAGGGCATTTACGCGGTCAATTTTGGCGGCGGTCAGGTCGATATCACCTCTGGCAAATTCGTCTTTTCGGCGGCCGAGGCCTATCTTGTTGAAAATGGCAAGATCGGTGCGCCGGTGAAAGGGGCGACGCTAATCGGCAATGGCCCTGACGCCATGTCAAAGATTACCATGATCGGCAATGACACCAAGCTGGATAGTGGCATTGGCACGTGCGGCAAGGCGGGACAAAGCGTTCCGGTCGGCGTCGGCCAGCCAACGGTGAAAATGGGCGGCGTTACGGTCGGTGGCACCGAAGCCGCTTAAGCGCAACAGCACCGAACCGCTGACGCCCGATTTAGGCTGAACGTACCTGTGGACGCCGCTTAAGCACGAAAACAACGCCTAACAAAACCGCGGTGATGCCAGCGCCAAAAGCGAACGGGTAATGCGATCCACCCAGCTGGTATAACGGGCCAGCCAGAACCAGACCGGCGACCTGCCCAAGCGAAGCAAACCCCTGAACGGTGCCAAGCGCGCCGCCCATGGTGGTTTTACCGGCGGCATTACTCGCCGCGGCTGATAATGCCGGATTGCTAAAGCCAAAGCCAAAACAGACCGCGGTTGTTGTCAAGACGATCTGCGCCAGCGGATAGGTGTTACCAAGCATGAAACCAAGTGACAAAAGCACCGTGATCACCTGCCCAAACACCAGCATGCTGGCACCAAATCCAACCGTGCCAACCTCGCCTAAATAGCGCACCGCAACATTGATTAATCCGGCCTGAACAAGAACAATGCAGACACCAATATAGGTAAACAGCCAGCCGGTTTGCTTTGCCCCAAAGCCAAGATAGTCACGAAGCAGCAGGATGTAGCTGGCCTCTACCTGCGCAAATGACAGGTTCAGACAGAAAAACGCCAGCGCATAGAGCGCCAATTCACTGCGAAGAACCGTTCTTAACCGCGCTCCAAGCGGCGCTGTTGGTGCTTTTTGTGCTGGGGCAGCCGCCGCACTCTCGCTCAATCGCATCGACAGTATGAACGCAATCACACCAAACCCGGCAGCCAGCAAAAATGGTGCCTGATGAAGTGGCCCATCGCCTAATCCGCTAAACAGCCCGCCAAGCGCCGGTCCAGCAACAAAGCCAGTTCCGATTGCCGCCCCAAACAGCCCCATATAGCGGGCCCGATCCTTGGCCTCGACGCGGTCGGCAATCATTGCCTGAATGACGCCTGTATTGCCCGCTGCAAGACCAGCCAGAATTCGCGCCGCAAACATATGGACAATATCATCCGACAAGGCAAACCAGATATGCGCCATAACATTCACCGCGAGGCTGAACATTAGAACCGGGCGCCGCCCAACATGATCAGACAAACGACCAAGAAGCGGATTTGATAAAAACATCGCAAAGGCAAATGATGCCAACAGCAATGTCATCACCGTTGCCGACAGGCCAAGGGTTTCAATTACCGTGTAGGGCAAAACCGGAATAAGCGCGCCAATACCAACAAAATTGATAAACACCACAAGCAATAAAACAGGCATATGAAAGATCCTTATGGTGCGGCCAAGACTATCTTCAGCACGCTGTTTTACGGCGCCGATCGTTGCCGGGCGCTAATACTGGTTTGATGTGAAAACCTGATCAATATCTTCTGCCCAGTCACCATGATAGAGGTCAAGCATGACTTCGGCTGGGGTTTTTTGCGTTGCGATCACCTGGCGTAAAGGCTGAAGGAAGCCACTTTCATCATTGCCGCCATCATCGAAAATACCGCGATTACGCAAACCCATTGATGCGATATCAACCGTCCTTTTGGCCAGATCATAGACATCATGCGCGCCAAGCTTGCCGCCAAGTCCATCCTTTGCCACAGACAGCCGCGCCGCCATCACATCATCAGGGCCAATATCACCGACGAGTGCCTCGGCCTCGGCCAACGCATCGTCGCAATATAATAGTCCGACCCAATAGGCCGGAAGCGCGCAAATATTCGCCCAAGACCCGCTATCTGCGCCCCGCATTTCAAGATATTGCTTTAGCCGCGCCTCGGGAAACGCCGTGGTGATATGATCTTCAAAATCGGCCATTACTGGCGGCTCACCCTCAAATCCAGCAAGCGTTCCGGCCAGATAATCGCGGAAAGATTTGCCCGCTACATCAATATAATCTTCGCCGCGATGCAGAAAATACATCGGCACATCAAGAATATAGTCAATCCATTGTTCATAGCCGAAATTGGCATCAAAAACACACGCTGGCACACCGCAGCGCGCATTATCAGTATCAGTCCAGACATGGGCCCGGCTCGACAAAAAGCCAGACGGCTTGCCATCTTTGAATGGTGAATTGGCAAATAGCGCCGTTGCCACCGGTTGCAATGCAAGCGAGGTGCGGAATTTGCGCCGCATATCGGCCTCATCCGCATAGTCGAGATTAACCTGAACCGTACAGGACCGAAGCATCATATCCAGCCCCATCGTACCAACCTTGGGCATATAATCGCGCATAATCCGGTATCGGCCCTTTGGCATCCATGAAATATCGTCACGGCCCCATTTTGGCTGAAACCCGATGCCAAGCATTCCAACCCCAAGCGCCGACGAAACTGCCCGCATATGACGCAAATGCCGCCCGGTCTCGGCGCAGGTCTGGTGCAGATTGGCCAAGGGCGCGCCAGATAATTCTAATTGCCCCCCCGGTTCCAACGAAACCGATCCACCATCGCCATCTTTCAGGCCAATGATTTTACCCTTTTCGATGATTGGCGTGGCCTTGTCGCCGATGCGTTTGCACAGCGCGTGAAGCATTGCCTCGACGCCGCTATCACCCTCATAGGCAACCGGCCGCAGGCTATCGCGGTGAAACAGGAATTTCTCATGCTCGGTTCCGATGCGCCAATCAGCAGACGGTTTTGCGCCTTTGGCGATCCAGTCAACAAGCTGTCCGACATCTGTGATGATCGTGCTATTGTTTGCCATGCGGTATCCCCCCTGCATTCAAGCCATCGTGAAACAAATCACCCTAGCCGGTTTCAGCCAGACAAAATGCCTAGCTTTGCCAATCTCCACAAATTGACTGGTAACAAGAAAGCGCCGAAATAGCGGCGGTATCGGCCCGCAATATGCGCGGCCCCAGAGAAATTTTCAAACAATTATTTCGCGCTTGCAAATAGGCTCGCTCGGCCGCGGAAAACCCGCCCTCGGGCCCAATCAGAATAGCCGCCTTATCATGCGGCGGTGCGGCGGCAAGCGCGGCAGTGATGTTTAATGATGGATGTCCGGCGCTGGCCTCGTCACACCAGATCAACAGCCGGTCATCCTCGCAGCTGGCAAGCGCTTCATCGAGACCGGTAAAGGGCCAGATTTCGGCAATATCCAGCCGCTCAGTCTGTTCGGCAGCCTCGATTGCATTTGCCGCCAGCCGGTCGTCATTGACCCGACTGATCTGGCAATAATCAGTTCGAACAGGCCAGATAACCCGGACGCCCAATTCACTGGCTTTTTGCGCGATAAAATCCAGCCTTGCCTTTTTGACCGGCGCGAATAACAGCCATAAATCGCGGCAATAAACCTGCTCTCGCCGCTGGGCGCCAATGGTAATCGAACATTGTTTTTTCGCCGCCTGCGAAATAACCGCCGCAAATTCGCCATCTGCACCGTTAAAAACAGCGATCACCGCGCCAACACCAAGACGAAGCACAGTCAACAAATAGTGCATTTGATCGGATGGCAGCTCGATGATGGCGCCGTCTGCAAGCGGCGCATCCACAAAAAGACGTGCTTTGATGTCTGTTTGACCCATACTGTGATATGTACTGCTCATTATCCGCCGTGACAAGCTATCTCGTGATAGGCAATCTCATGACGAATCACTTTTGCTTTTTACCGTTCAATTCGCTAATGACTAATGGCATGGTTAACAACTCAGTGAAAACTCATACCGATATCCGGTCACATGGCTGGTGGCGTTGGCTGCCCCCAATATCGCACCCTTATATCTATATATCACGGCTTGACCGTCCAATTGGCTGGTGGCTGTTATTACTGCCGGGCTGGTGGGCCATTGCTCTTGGCGCGCCCGGCTTTATCAGCATAATTTGGTTCATGCTGTTGTTTTTGATTGGCGCGATTGTCACGCGGGCAGCTGGCTGCATCATCAATGATATGTGGGATCGCAACCTTGACCAGATGGTCGCCCGCACAAGCGCACGCCCGTTGGCCGCCGGCACCATGTCGATGCAGCAAGCCAGCCTTTTTTTGATCGCGCTTGGGCTGACTGGCCTGCTGGTTTTAGTTCAATTACCCATTCTGGCGGTTTATGTCGGCTTAGCGGCAACGCCGCTGGTGATACTCTACCCCCTTGCCAAACGCGTGACATGGTTTCCGCAATTCGTTCTGGGGCTGACATTTTCATGGGGCGTTTTTCTGGGCTGGACCGCCGTTACCAACAGCCTGCCAGATTTATCCCTAATCCTGATCTATGCGGGCTGTGCTGCTTGGGTGTTCGGCTATGACACCATCTACGCAGTTCAGGACATAGATGATGATAAAAAGGTCGGGGTGAAATCATCCGCCCTCGCGCTTGCCAGCAACATAAAGGCCGGTGTCGGGACGGCCTATTGTTTGGCCGTCCTGCTGATTGCGGCTGGCCTGTTATTGCATGACCCGCAACCGGTTTTTACCGGATGGCTGGGTCTTGCTGCAATGGCGCTGCATCTTGGCAACCAGATACGAATGGTGCGGATTGATGATGCTGTGCTGGCACTCGCTTTATTCAAATCAAATCGTAATGCCGGGCTGTGGCTCGTTGCTGGTCTTATGCTTGACCGGCTGTTTGTGAGTTAATTGACGAGGCGCTGGCAAAGGCGCTGGCAAAGTCACCGGCAACGGCACCGGCAAAGATAGCGCTAAAGATAAGCGTCGATCCCATCAATCGTGACTGTTTGCAGGTGCCAAGGCGGGTTTTGCGGCTGGATAGCATAGGGACGCAGCCGTTCGATAACCGCATCACGAGCAGGTTTATCTGCCTGCATATCAGCGATAAACTGCGCCATTGTCCGATTATCATCAATCTTGGCGAGCTGGCGTAATCTAGTTGCTGCCTGATGCTGATCTAGGGTTTGAAACCGCCGCCCTTCGGCTGGAATTGCTGCCAGACCGGCAGGTTCTCCCCCGCCGCAATCCAAAACACCAGCGCGGGCTGCATAGCCAAATACCGGCAACACGGGCAGGTTAAACTGATGCGTGACGCCCTGCATCTGAACGAAATCATAGGCAACGCCAATACCTTCGGTGCGATGCATCTGCACCAATTGTTCGGCATCTAGCCAAGCGACATTAAGCGTCACCACGGTACCAGGTGATGGAAAGGCGGTGCAGGGTACGGCCGCGTAATAGCCCAGAATCGCCGCATGGACGATATCGCAATCATGCAGCCTTGCAGGCGTCACCGGCACCGTCGCCGCCATCCCAAACTTACGCAGCAACTGAACCGGCGCACGGTTTGAGCCAACCGACAAAACCGGCGTTCGTCCCGCCAAAATTCCATCGGCATGATCATTGCTGAGCTGGGCCTCATCAAGATGAAATAGCCGCCCATTTGCCAGAACAAAGCCGCCCTCGGGCGCAAGATAGGGGTATTTGCGGGCACGATCAATTTCACTGATCGGCGCAAGATAGGCGGCCGCATCAGCAATTTCTGTCAGGGTAACGTTACCGTTCAACCGCATCGTGATCCGATCCCTATTTTGGAGTGAGGTCCCAAACCGGAGACGCTGGCACGGCCCCTTTATAAAAGTCCCAGACCTTCATCAAGCCCAAGCGCAATATTCATATTCTGCACGGCCGCACCCGACGCGCCTTTGCCAAGGTTATCCAGCCGTGCAGTTAACCAAAAACGTCGCTCGCCGGTATCACTAAACACGAATAGTTCCATATCATTGCGGCCAGCCAGCGCATCAGCCGCAAGCATCGACGGCGTGTCTTGATGATTGGCAGCACCTGCCCCCATCCGCACAAAGTTCGACTGGCCATACCAATCGGCAAAGCAATCATAAATCTTTGCCGCGGTAACCGGCCCGGCAAACTGATCGGCATGAAGCGGCATATGAACCAGCATACCAGCAAAGAAATCACCAACCGACGGCATGAAAATAGGCGGCGTCTTGAGGCCGGAATAAACCGTCATTTCACCAAGATGCTTGTGCTGCAAATTCGTTCCATAACTAAATGCAGGGTCAAGCTCGCCAGCATCATGCCGCGCAATCATCGCCTTGCCGCCACCGCTAAAGCCGCTAACCGCCGGCACGTTGATCAGCGCTGTATCAGCCACCAACCCACTGGCAATCAACGGCCGCGCCAATGCCAGAAATCCGGTCGGATAACAGCCCGGATTCGTGATTAGTCTCGCTGTGGCTATTGCGTCCCGCTGGCCCGGCTGTAATTCGGCAAAACCATAGACCCAGTCAGGATTGGTGCGATGCGCCGATGAGGCGTCAATCAGCCGCGTTTTTGACGGTTCTGCCAACGTCACCGCCTCCAGCGCTGCGTCATCCGGCAGGCATAGGATGGTAATATCACTTGCCGCCATAATATCGGCACGCGCCGCCGCATCCTTGCGATATGCCTCGTCAACGCGCAGGATTTGCACCAGCGGATGCTGTTGCAGACGCTCCGCCACTTTCAGACCGGTCGTTCCAGCCTCACCATCAATAAAGACTTTACATTCCATAGGGCATTCATAAACCTAATCAGCCAGCGCGACAAGCGGTTGAATTATCCGATCATGCAGGGTATCAGATAAGGCATGGACACAAATCATCAAACCCTCATCGCCCAATTGCTTGACGCCGCCCAAACCGCAGGGGCAGACGGTGCTGACGCCATGTTGGCCCGTGGTCAGAGCAATAGTATCAGCCTGCGGCTTGGCAAGGTCGAAGCCAGCGAACGATCAGAAGATTTTGATGTTGGTTTGCGGGTTTTTGTCGGCCAGCGTACCGCGTCAATCTCGACAAGCCAGCTTGATCCGGAAAATATTAAAAATCTCGCCGAACGCGCTGTCGCAATGGCCAAGCTCGCCCCCGAAGATCCGTATGTCCGGCTTGCCACTGATGCCGAAATTGCCAAAGTCATTCCCGATCTTGATATGTATGACGAGACCATGCCGGACGCCGAAAGCCTGCGCCAACGCGCCGCCGCCGCCGAGGATGCCGCCCTATCGCATAAAGGCATTAAAACCTCGGATGGCGCCGATGCTGGCCACAGTATCGTCGATGTGCTGATCGGGACATCTAATGGCTTTCTAGCTGGCTATAAACGGTCATCGCACGGTGTTTCGACCGTGGTCATTGCCGAGCAAAACGGGCACATGGAACGCGACTATGATTACAGTGCCGCCGTCTATGAAAGCGACTTGCAGCCCGCTGATGAGGTTGGGCATAATGCCGCTAGCCGGACAGTGGCAAGGCTTGGCGCCAAAAAGGCCAAAACCGGCAAATTTCCAGTGATTTATGACCGGCGCGTGGCGGCATCACTTGTCGGCACGATGGCCGGCGCAATTAATGGCGCCGCGATCGCCCGCGGTACCAGCTTTTTAAAAGACCGGCTTGGCAAGCAGGTCACGCGCAGCGGGCTTAATTTTATCGATGATCCGTTGCGCTCACGCGGGCTTGGCTCGCGCCTGTTCGACGCAGAGGGCCTGCCAGTTAGCCGGCGCGTCATGATTGATGACGGTGTTTTGACCGGCTGGTTTCTCGATCTTGCCTCGGCAACGAAACTTGAAATGGCACCAACCGGAAATGCGCGGCGGGGGCTGGGCAGCGCCCCATCACCCGGTGCCAGTAATTTCTACATCGAAAATTCTGCGATGAGCCGAGATGCGCTGATTGCCGAGATTGATGAGGGGTTTCTGATTACTGAAATGATTGGCAGCTCAGTTGATATGATTACCGGTGACTACAGCCGTGGCGCCGGCGGATTTTGGATTTCCAAGGGTCAAATTACCCATCCGATTACCGAAGCCACCATTGCCGGCAATCTTGGGGAAATGTTCATGCAGATAACTGCGGCAAATGACATTGATCTTCGTGACAGCGTGGCATCACCATCACTTCGGCTTGACAGTATTATGGTTGCCGGATCATGAAATGGCGCGCCCCGTCGGGCCAGCGGCGCGGGGTTGTCGACTGGCTTGACCTGATCTTCAAAGATCACGGGTTTTTGCGTCTTTGCTGGCATAATCAGCACCTTGTCAGTGACGGGATCTGGCGCAGCAATCAACCCGGACCATCGCGCATTGCTGCGCTGGGACAGGCTGGCATCAAAACCATTATCAATTTACGGGGGCCACGCCAAGATGGCGGCTGGCAGCTTGAAGCCGAGGCCTGTGCCAAGGCGGGGATCACTCTTCTGGACTTTACCGCCCGATCACGCGCCGCCCCATCCAAAGATATGCTGTATGAAGCACGCGATCTGTTCGCTGCACTAAAAACGCCAGCATTAATGCATTGCAAATCGGGGGCGGATCGCGCCGGTTTGATGTCGGCGCTGTATCTGCTGATTGCCAAACAGCAGCCTGCCCGTGTTGCCATGACCCAGCTTGCATGGAAATATGGTCATGTAAAAGCTGCCAAAACCGGCCTTCTTGATGCGTTTTTTGAGGCCTACATCCCGTATGAAGATGCTGGCATGCTTTATCGCGCAAGGCTGGGCGGTTAGGCTGACCGACAGCATTCTGCGCCGCGAATAGCGTTGCCAAAAAATAGCCAAAAAAATAGCCCGCAAAATTACGAAGAAAAATGCACAAGATCATTAGCTGGCAAAATCAATGCGCCGCGTCATCATCAAAAAATTGCAGCTGACATAGTTTGCTGTAGAGACCATTTTTCGCCATTAGCGTTTCATGTGTTCCCTGCTCGGTAATCCGCCCCGATTCCAAAACAAGGATGAGATCGGCGTTGCGTACCGTTGCCAGCCGATGCGCGACCACAAGTGTCGTGCGCCCAGACTGTAATTTTTGCAAAGCAGCTTGAACCTGCTGTTCAGACTCGGCATCAAGCGCGGCCGTCGCCTCATCCAGCAGTAAAATCGGCGCGTCCTTTAGCATTGCCCTTGCAATCGCAATACGTTGGCGCTGTCCGCCGGACAACCGGTTCCCCATTGCCCCGACCATCGTGTCATAGCCATTTGGCAAGGCCTTGATAAAGCTATCAGCCGCCGCCGCGCGGGCGGCTGCCTCAATGTCTTTGCGGCTGGCACCGGCGCGACCAAAGCCGATATTGGCCGCGACTGTATCATCAAATAGTACCGATTCCTGACTGACCAGCGCCACAGCACGGCGCAGGCTGGCAATCTGCACATCACAGATCGGCTGATCATCAATTTTTATCACGCCGCTGCTTGCCTCAAAAAAACGCGGCAAAAGATTAATCACCGTGGTTTTGCCAGCACCGCTAGGGCCCACCAGCGCGATTGTCTGCCCAGCCTTTGCGGTAAAGCTGATGCCATCAAGGGCGCTAGAACTGCCTTCGCTGTAGGTGAAACCGACATTATCAAAGACCAGTTGCCCCTTTTTCACTGTCAGCGGCAGCGCATCCGGCCGATCGGTAATCCGGCGCGGCGTATCCAAAAGTGTCAGGATCCTCTCACAGGCAGCAAGCCCTTCTTGGGTCACCGCATTCAATGTGCCGATCGCCCGAACCGGCTGCACCAAAAGAATAAGCGTGGTGATAAAGGCGATTACATCACCAACCTGCATATCACCATTAGCCACGCGCCAGCTCGCCAGCGCAACAACGCCGCCAACCGCAACACCACCAACAACTTCAAGGATCGGATCAATCTTGGCGCGGCCGGTCAACAGCCCAACGAGCCGGTTATAAAGCCCATCAAATGCCTCATGCGTTCGCCCAGTTTCTGCATCTTCACGCTGATAGGCCTTGACCATCCGCGCCCCGTTCAGGGTTTCGGCAAGCAACGCGGTAACGCTTTCCATATGGGTTTGCAGGTTACCTGATGCCTTTCGCTGGCGGTTTCCGATGCGGATAATCGGCCCTATTGCCAACGGATAAACCCCGATCACAACAAGCGCCATCACCCAATCAAGCCAGATCATCGCACCGATTAGGACAACGACGGTCAGGCTATCGCGAACCAGATTATTCGCCAATCGAACGAGCGCTTCACGCACCAGATTCAAATCATTCATGATGCGCGACATAAACACCCCGGCCGGCTCACGGCTAATCGTCGCAAGATCAGCCTCGATCAGTGTTTTTGCCATGTCCTTTTGTAAATCGGTGCTGACCCGCAAGGCTAGCGCATTGACCATGACTGTTTGGGCGAATAACGCTGTGCCTTTTACCAGCGCAAATAAAATGATTACCGGCGGTGCCAGCCAGATGATCTCGCTAGCCCTGCCCTCGGCAAGCCCGTTAAAGATATGTTTGGTCAATAACGGATAGGCTGACGCGCTGGCAGCAACGACAATCATCAATAAAAACGCACCAATCAAGCGCGGCAAATAGCCGACAATCCAGCCCTGCCATATCCGCCTGATGATGTCACGATTGACCTGTTTTGAGCGCTTCATTTCGGTCAAGCCGGTAATCCTATCAATCAAGAGGGCCTATCAGACACAGCGTTGCCCTTTGACGATAGTAGCAATTTGGCGTCCAATCCAAAAGCATTGATCTCTGTTTGGAAAAAATTTGTGAAACGGCAATTGCCTGATCGCCGTGTGACGATTAATCGGCTATCTATATATCACCCTCTCCTGAAATTACCCCATTCCGAAAATAACCTGTTGCGTGCTAAGGTTTTGACGTTGGATGATTTAACCTCAAAGCAGTTTCAGGCGCATGATAAAAAAATTGATACGATCGCCATTTGGCAATGCCCTTGTCGGCTGGACAATTGGCAGCATCATCGCGCTTTTAATGATCACCGTAAGATGGCGCACGGTTGATAAAGAAAAATCTGATAAATTTATGGCAAGTCAGGATGGCATCATCATGGTGTTTTGGCATGAACGGGTGATGGCCATGCCATGGCTTTGGCCGTCGGCCTATGCGCTTTACGCGTTGCAATCACCGCACGCAGATGGCCGGATGATGTCGCACGCTATTGGCTGTTTCGGGGTAAAAACCGTGTGGGGCAGCTCAAACCGCAACCCGCTATCGGGCTTGCGCGGGCTAAAGCGGGTACTTGATCGCGGCGAGTCTGTTGCGATCACCCCGGATGGCCCGCGGGGGCCAGCCCGAAAATCGGCGCTTGGGCCTGTTGCGATTGCGCAAATTGCTGGCAAACCGATTGTACCAATGTGCTGGGCTGTTGACCGCTATTGGCGAGCCACTGGATGGGATCGCCTTATTATTCCGAAACCCTTTGCCCGCGGGCGGTTCATCATCGGCGATCCAATTTACCTTGACGACATCGGCAAAGACCAGCTTGAGCAGGCGCGCAATCAGCTTGAAATCGCGCTGAACAAGCAGGCCGATGCGTTGGACCGGCTGATGACCGAGCTGCCATGATGACCAAACTGATATGATAAGATTCGCCCTCTATAATTTTATCTGGCATCTGCTTCGTCCGGTAATTCCAATTTTGCTGCGCTGGCGTGCATGGCGCGGCAAGGAGGTAATTGCCCGCCTTCAAGACCGCTATGGCTTACCTCATTTTGATCAAGGCTCAATTGGCGATCAGGAACAGGGCGAGGTAATCTGGATTCACGCGGTCAGCGTTGGTGAGACTGTTGCCGCGATTGGCCTGGCCACGGCGCTTATCGACGAATTGCCAACAGCTAAATTGCTGATCACCACCAACACGGTCAGCGCCGCCGCGATGGTTGAAAAGGAAATCGCCAAGGGCGTTTGCCTTTCGCACGCGTTTCAGCCGCTTGACCATCCGCTTTTTGTTGACCGGTTTTTAGCGAAAACAAATCCAGTGCTGGCTATTTTTATCGAGTCCGATTTCTGGCCTAACCTGATTACCCGAACCGCCGCCAAATCCGTTCCGATCGTGTTTGCCTCGTCACAATTATCGCGTGACGCCTTTCTCCGTTGGCAGCGACAACCGGTCATGGCAAAGGCCGTTTTTTCGGCGCCGCAGCACATATTCGCCGTTAATGAACAACAGGCCAGCCAGTTCGAAACTCTTGGCGCAGACGCGGCTAGTATTACTGTTTTAGGATCCTTAAAGCTAGGCTCGCTGGCGGCAGTTGATCCAGCGCTTAGCAAACAGCTGAAAACAGCCATTGGCTCTCGCCATGTCTTGCTTGCTGCCTCAACGCATGAAGGTGAAGATGCCAGCATCATTGCCGCCGCAAACGCGCTTACCGACACAGAACACGGCGATAACTGGTTAACGATCATCGCGCCGCGACATCCGCACCGGGGCGCCAGAATTGCAGCAGACAGCAATCATGCACCACAACGCAGCCGCGGCCAGTGGCCATCACCGGATCACAATATTTATATTATGGACAGTTTTGGGGAATTGGGCAGTCTTTTCAGCCTTGCCGATCTGGTTGTTCTTGGCGGCGCTTTTGCGCCAAAAGGCGGGCATAACCCGCTTGAGCCAGCCGCTTTCGGCTTGCCGATTATCACCGGCCCACATATTTTCAAAAACACCGCCGAATTTGCTGGTCTTCGTGATGCGGGGGTGGTGTTTGATATCGCCGAGGATGCTGTGACTGATGCAACGGCAACAGGCCAACAGCTGGCCAGATTGGCGCGCGGCATAATAGATGATAAAGATAAACGCCGACAGATTGCCGCCGCTGCCAAAACCTATGCCGACACTGCCGCCCGCCGGTGCGAGGTCGCCGCAAAACAAATTCTGGACTGCACGCTACTGAGCAACAGGTAGCTGAACAAAAATAGCCATTAGATGAGATAATGAAACAGCCACCCGTGATTAACCGATGATAAAAACACCCGATTTCTGGACAAGCCGCGGCGTGATTGCGGCATTATTGTTGCCAGCGGCTGGCCTATGGGCCGTGGCAACCGCCATTCGCAACCGGATGGCACAGGAAACAGCGGCGGTATTACCGGTGATTTGCATCGGAAATTTCAGTGCTGGCGGCACCGGCAAAACCCCAGTTTCGTCATTCCTCTATGACCAGCTAAAGGATCGCGGCCATAAACCTGCAATCTTAATCCGCGGCTATGGCGGAACGGCGCAGCGACCGCAATGGGTTGATCACAGCCTGCATCATGCCAACGATGTCGGTGATGAAGCCCTGATGCTGGCCGAAAGCCGCGATGTTCTGGTGGCGCGTGACCGTGTCGCTGGTGCGGCAGTGATTGCGGCAACTGGTCAGCATGATGTAATCTTGATGGATGATGGCCTGCAAAACCCCTATATCGCCAAGGATTTTGCGATTGGTGTGTTTGACGGCAATGTTGGTATTGGCAATGGCTGGCTCATTCCGGCAGGGCCGCTTCGTATCGGCTTTCAATCCGGTCTAAAGACCATTCAGGCTGCCATTATAAATGGTCGAGATGAAACAGCGATTGCCGCTTCATTGCGGCCTCATATGCCGGTTTTTAGCGGCAATCTATCCGCGGATGCGAGCACTATTGACGCATTTGACGGGAACCCCGTTCTGGCCTTTGCCGGGATTGGCAGACCAAAGCGGTTCTTTACCACCTTGCGTGATGCCGGTGTAAACATCGTTCGCGAGTTAGCCTTTGCCGATCATCATCCCTATAGTGAGGCTGATCTGGTTAGGTTGCAAGAAGATGCAGCCAGACTGGGGGCGGCCCTAATCACCACCAAAAAAGACTGGGTGCGCCTGCCCGCAGAATGGCGTGAGCGCGTTGGGTTTTTGCCAGTGACCCTCGATCTTGAAAACGCCGATAGCCTGCTCGATACCATCGTCGCGACAATCGCCGGAAAGGGAGCCTGACCCCAATGGTGCGCTCGGCAACGCTTGTGCAAAAACGCTTTTGGCAAATGATCCGCTGGCCAATTGAGGCTTTGCTTGGCTTTGGGCTGTTCTATTTTGCGCGGCTGTTACCGGCGCGCTTTGCCAGTGCTGCGATGGGATTTATTCTGGGGCTTTTGGCACCATTGACCCCATGGCACAAACGCGCCCTGCAGAATATCAATCATGCAATGCCCGAGCTTGACCAGCAGGAAAAGGACCGGATCCTGCGCGCGATGTGGGGTAATTTAGGGCGGGTCATTGGCGAATATCCGCATATCAATTCGATCGTTGATAAGGGCTGGGTTGAATTTGTCGGGCTAGAGCATCTACCGGCGATTGATCGCGGCGGGTTTCTGATTGGCGCGCATATTGGAAATTGGGAATTTGGCCCGTTTGCGGCGCTATCCACCGGCAAAAAGGTGGCGGCCATCTATCGGCCATTGAACAATCCGCTGTTATCCGGGCTTTTACATCGCCGCCAGCAAACCTATGGCGGTGATATCTATCGCAAAGGCCGCGAGGCGGCGCTTGGCATGGTCACGTCACTTCGAAAAGGCCAGATGATGTGCCTGCTTGTCGACCAACAGCTTCGTGAGGGCAAATCAGTGCCGTTTTTTGGTCATCCGGCGCGCACCTCAATCGGCCATATCAAAGTCGCCATCAAGAAGCAGGCACCATTGCTTTATATGCGAACCGAGCGGCTCGATGGCTGCCGGTTCCGCGTCACCATTTCGCCGCCGATCGAACTGCCAGCGACGGCCGATGATGCCGCCGTTCTGGCTTTAGCAACCGCAATCAACGCAGAAATCGAGAGCTGGATTCGCGCCGCGCCTGAACAATGGTTTTGGCCGCATCGGCGTTGGGGCAAGAAAATCTAGCTAAAACCTAGCTAAAAAATCCGCTAAAAACCCCGCTAAAATCCGGCTAAAATAACGTGTCTTGCCGTTCATCAGCTTTGGGTTTTTTAGACGGTTTTGGTTTCGCGGCCTGCGCGCTATCTGTTGCGTGATTTTGACCAGACGAGCCCTGACCTGATGGGTTTTGGCCAGACGAGTCCTGACCTGATGGGTTTTGACCAGACGGGGCGTCAGGCCCGGTTTTTTGGGGTTTTGCACGCGCATCATCATGGCCCAAAATTGCGGCGCGCGTCCCATCGGCAAAGCGGATCGTGACCGCCGCATGATCTGGTGCTATTGCGGCACGTTTAATGGGCGTTCCGCTTATGTCTGTTACCAGCGCAAAACCGCGATCAAGCACCCGCTCAAATGAGTTGGCATCAAGCAGCTTGACCAGATTATCAAGCTTTTGCTGGCGCTGGCTAAGGCCATTTGCAAGATGCTGATCAAAGCGCTGGCTAATCTGCGATAGGCGGCCATGCGCCGCGACAAGTTTGGTTTCGGGCGGTTGCAGGCGGCCCGCCAATCCCGACAGCCGCACGGTGCGCGCTGACAACCACCGGTCAAGCCCCCGCACCAGCCCCCCTAGCGCATAATCCAATGTTTCGGCCCGCCGCTGGATCAGGTCATCCGGATCAATCAGGCCGCGTGCTGCCATCGCCGCGCGCTGCCCTGAATTTTGCAACTTTTGCGCGGTGGCACGCATCAGCCGTGCGTCAATTTCACTTATATGGGCGGCAAGATCAGTTTTCACCGGCACTGCAAGTTCGGCCGCTGCCGTCGGGGTTGGGGCGCGCAAATCAGCGGCATGGTCAATCAACGTCGTGTCAGTCTCATGCCCAATTGCCGAAATTACCGGTATCCGGCATTCCGCAACGGCGCGCACCACGGCCTCTTCATTAAAGGCCCATAAATCTTCTAACGCACCACCGCCACGCGCAACAATCAATAAATCTGGCCGTGGCAGAGAGCCATCCTCGGGCATCGCATCAAAGCCGCGAATTGCGGCGGCGACCTGTCCAGCCGCCTCACGCCCTTGAACCAGCGTTCCCCATATCAACACCCTTACCCCAAACCGGTCATGGAGCCGGTGCAAAATATCGCGGATAACGGCGCCGGTTGGGCTTGTGACCACGCCAATCACGGCTGGCATCTTTGGTATTTTCTTTTTGCGTTCCGCGTCGAACAGCCCTTCGGCGGCAAGCATTCGGCGGCGATCCTCTAGCTGTTTGAGCAAAGCCCCCTCGCCAGCAATTTCCATCTGGCTGACGATCATTTGATATTTCGACTGACCTGCAAAAGTTGTCAGCCGGCCAGTGACAATCACCTCAAGCCCCTCTTCGGGCTGAACTGCCAAATTGGCTGTCATGGTTTTCCAACAGACCGCGGCAAGGGTCGATTTCTCGTCCTTTAGGGTGAAATAAAGATGGCCTGACGGGGCCTTATTGGGGCGCGAAATTTCCGCCCGCACCCGCACAAACTCGAACGCGGTCTCAACGGTGGTCTTTACCGCCCGCGATAGCTCGCTTATCGTCAAATAGGGCGCGTTATCGCCACTGATTTGCTGTTCGCCCTCTTCCATGATGAACCCATCTTATGCCATATTGGTCGCGCCGCAACACCAAAGGATTATCTGATGAACATTTTACTAATTGGCAGCGGTGGGCGCGAACACGCGCTTGCCTGGTCACTTGTAGACTCGCCGCTAACCACCCGCCTTGTCATTGCCCCAGGCAACCCCGGTATGGCACCTTACGGCGAATTGCGGCCAGTCGCCGCTGATGATCTGGATGGGTTATGCGCACTTGCCAGTGAAATCGCTGCCGACCTTGTTGTAATCGGCCCTGAGGTACCTCTTGTCGAGGGTTTGGCTGATCGGCTGGCTGGGCTGGGCATTGCCGCGTTCGGGCCAAGTGCCGCCGCTGCCCGGCTTGAAGGCTCCAAGGAATTTGCCCGCGCCTTTTGCGCGCGTCACAACGTTCCCCAACCAGCCTATTATCCGGTTAGCGACTATGCCGCCGCCTGCCAGCATATTGACCAGCTTGGCGGCATTTGCGTGATCAAGGCAGATGGGCTTGCCGCCGGCAAGGGCGTCGTGGTCGCCGATGATTCTGAAACTGCTAAGGCCGCCGCAAAATCAATGCTGGATGGCCAGTTTGGTGATTCAGGCAAAACGATTGTCATTGAACAGCGGATCAGCGGCCCCGAAGCCTCGCTATTTGCCCTGCTGGACGGCGATACGGCAATTTTAATGGCGACTGCCCAAGACCATAAACGCGCCTATGACAATGATACAGGGCCAAATACCGGCGGGATGGGGGCGATTTCGCCATCACCGCGGCTGGATAAAGCGCTTGAAGATCAGGTGATGCAGCAAATAGTTCATCCGGTCGTACGCGGCATGGCCGCCGAAGGCGCGCCCTATCGCGGGGTTCTCTATGTCGGGTTGATGCTTACCGATGACGGCCCGCAAGTCATCGAATTCAACTGCCGCTTTGGCGACCCTGAAGCACAGGTAATTCTGCCACGGCTAAAAACCGACATCGTCAGTGCAATGTTGGCAACAACAACCGCCAGCCTGCATCATTTTGATATGCGCTGGGATCAGCGTGCGGCTGTCACCGTGGTGATGGCGAATAAAGGCTATCCGGGCAGCTATGAAAAGGGCAGTGTGATCAGAAATACAGATGCGGCTGAAGCGGTTGCCGATTGCCACGTCTTTCATGCCGGAACTGCGCTTGCGGATAATGGTGATCTGATTGCGGTTGGCGGGCGAGTGCTTGCGGTAACCGCGCTTGGTGATGATGCGGCATCGGCACGCCGCCATGCCTATGAAGCGGTCGCAAAGATTGACTGGGAAAACGGCTTTTACCGAAGCGATATTGCCAAAATCTAGCGGCGCACTGCAAAAAACGCTTGCAGCATTGCGCGTGCCTCAGCCGCACCAATTCCGCCATAAATCTCGGGCCGGTGGTGACAGGATGCACTGTCGAAAAACCGCACGCCAGACTCAACGGCACCCGCCTTTTCATCATGCGCGGCAAAATAGACCCGCCGCAGCCTTGCATGTGCAATCGCCCCCGCACACATCGTGCATGGCTCCAGCGAAACCCATAGATCATAACCATCAAGCCGCGAGCGGCCGGTTATTGCCATTGCTGCCTCGATTGCCAGAATTTCAGCATGATGAAGTGCATTGCCGTCACGGATCATTCGGTTTTCAGCAAGCGCGATAAGCCCGCCATCAGCATCGGTAATTGCCGCTGCAACCGGCACTTCACCCGCGGCGGCGGCGGCGGCGGCGGCGACCAAAACCTTATCCATATAGCCTTTCATCTTCATGCTCTCCTTGGTGGCATAGATGGCCGGCTTTACCAAGCAAAAATACTGCGCGCAACCGGCCCAATGAAACCCGCAACGCTTGCCGATTTACCGCAGCTTGCAGATTGGCATTTGCCAAGCGCCAGATTTCCGGCTACATCCAAGCGCATGACAAAACAAAGTTTCACCCTTGACGAGATGGCCGAGTCCGAGCGCATTGCCAAACGCATCGCCCGGGCGGGCATCTGCTCGCGCCGTGAGGCCGAGGCTCGAATTCTGGATGGGCGCGTTAGCGTTAATGGCGCGGTGATTACCAGTCCGGCGCTAAATGTTAGCGCCAGTGACAAAATCACCATTGATGGCAAGCCGTTACCAGCACGCGAGCCGGCTGGTTTATGGCGTTATTATAAACCGCGCGGCCTTGTTGTGAGCGACCGCGACGAGCAGAACCGCGAAACGATCTTTGACCATTTACCGCGAAATCTACCGCGTCTGATGACGGTTGGACGGCTTGATCTGGATTCAGAAGGCTTGTTGCTGATGACCAATGATGGCGATCTTGCCCGTCATTTGGAATTGCCATCAACCGGCTGGAGCCGGAAATATCGGGTGCGCATACAAGGCCATGTCAACGAAGAACAGCTTGCCGCCCTTGCCGATGGTGTGACCATTGACGGGATCCGCTATGGCGAGGTTGTTGCGCGGCTGGATCGGCAGATGGCCAGCAATGCGTGGCTTACCGTCGCCATTCGTGAGGGCAAGAACCGCGAAATTCGCCGCATCATGGAATATCTTGGGCATAAAGTCAGCCGCCTGATCCGCATTTCCTATGGCCCGTTCCAGCTTGGCGACCTTGAAGATGGTGCTATCGAACAGATTAAACCACGGGTTCTGGCAGATCAGCTTGGGCTGGGCGATGCCGCCCTTGCCGCCAGTGAAAAGCCAAAGCTTTCGATTAATAAACCAGCTCATAAATCAGGCCCAAAAAGAGGCAGACATGCGAATCATAGCGGGAAGCCGTCGCGGGGCAGTCCTCGCAAAACTGGACACCGTTAAAACCCGGCCAACGGCAGATCGGGTTCGCGAGTCATTATTCAACATTCTGCAGTCAGGCCGGTTTAGCGGTTTACTGGCAGGCAGTCAGGTCATTGATGCTTTTGCGGGCACTGGCGCGCTTGGGCTGGAGGCAATTTCGCGCGGGGCTGCCTTTGCCAGTTTTATTGAAAATGAGCCTGCCGCCCTTGCAGTTTTGCGCGCCAATATCAACAAATTGCGGTTTCAATCAGCAAGCGCCGTTCTGGCGGCTGATGCGCTGGGGCTGGTACATTGGCGCGGTGCGCCAGCGAATATCGTTTTTGCTGATGCGCCGTATCAGACAGGCGGCGGGCAGACGGCGGTTGCCGCGTTAGCCAGGATTGGCGCGCTTGCCAGTGGCGCGATTATTATTATCGAAACCGCTAAAACCGAAACTCTAGAGAGCCAAGACCTTGCCAGCGGCCTAAGCGTGATTGATCAGCGCAGCTATGGCAAAGCCCTATTGCATTTTCTGACCTACGACGCGTAATAGCCCGGCTTAGCTGCGCCCAAACAGCCGTTCAATATCGGCCAGTGACAGCTTTACCCATGTTGGCCGCCCGTGATTACATTGCCCTGATCGCGGCGTTACTTCCATATCACGCAACAGCGCGTTCATCTCGCTGGCATTCAGCTGGCGACCGGCGCGAACCGACCCATGGCACGAGACCGTCGCCAAAACATGATTGATACGATCTTCAAGGCTGGTACTGCCGCCCAATTCAACCAGCTCTTCGGCAATGTCAGCGATCAGCCCCTTGACATCAGGTGTGCCAAGCAATGCCGGCACCGCCCGCACCACCACCGCACCAGCCCCAAAACCTTCAACCACCAGCCCCATATCCTCGAGCAATTCCGCCGCCTCGACCACCGCCGCTGCCTGATCATCGGCCAGCGTGACAACCTCAGGCAATAGCAGATTTTGCGATGGTACGGCGCGCGCCGCCAAGGCCGCCTTCATCCGTTCCATCACCAGCCGCTCATGCGCGGCGTGCTGGTCGATAATCGTCAATCCGTCTTCGGTTTCAGCAACGATATAGGTTTTATGAAGCTGCGCCTTGGCCGCCCCAAGCAAATGCCGGCGCTGGGCTTGATCTGCGGTCTCGTCCTGATGCGCCTCAACCCGCGCCAGCGGCACCGCGTCATCACCCAATAACGCCGCACGCGTTTCTGCACCCGATGGCTGGCTATGAGGATATTCAGCCCCGCCCGGTTGATCAGGCCGGTAATAGGCATGGGCAGATGCTAATTGCTGTCGTGACGGCGGCGTCAAATAGGGGCGTTGCTGCCCGCTGGAAAGATTGTGACTGGCAGGCCCATGAGGCAGATTGTTCGGCGCTGTCGAAAATTTGCCCATTGCAGACGTGCCGCCAGCACTGGTCGCGTGAATACTGCCATCGCGCAACCGCGCCATCAAACCACCAACCAAGAGGCTGCGGACTGCGGTTGCATCTTTAAACCGCACCTCGGCCTTTGCCGGATGCACATTCACATCAACACTGGCCGGAGGCACAGTTAAAAACAGCACCGCCATCGGATGTCTGCCCCGCGGCAATGTATCGCCGTAACCGGCCCGAACGGCGCCCAAAAGGCTTCGGTCATGGATCGGGCGTCCGTTCACAAACAGATAAATATTGGCAGGTGTTGGGCGGTTCATCGTCGGCAGGCCGACAAGACCGGTCAATTGCACCTCATCGCGGGCCGTATCCAGCGCGATTGCCTCGGCGGCAAAACCCTGTCCCATGATCGCGCCAATGCGCGTTTGCAAACCCCCATGCCCCGGCAAACAGGCTGGCAAATCCAGCAATGACCGGTCATCGGCGTTCAGATGAAACCCAACCTCAGGCCAGGCCATCGCCAGCCGTTTGATGACATCAACACATTGCCCTTGCTCGGTGCGCTCGGTCTTTAGAAACTTCAGCCGCGCTGGCACTGCCTTAAATAGCTGGGTGATCGAAATCATCGAGCCTTTTGCCAAAGCTGCCGGATCAGGGCCGCTGCGGCGACCAGCATCAACGACCAGCCGCCACGCATGGTCCAGATCAGCCGTAATCGACGTCAGCACGAGACGTGAAACGGCGCCAATCGACGGCAGCGCCTCGCCGCGAAACCCAAGTGAATTGATCTGATCAAGTGTATCATGCGGCAGTTTCGACGTCGCATGACGCTCGACCGCAAGCAGCATATCATCGGGGCTCATGCCACAGCCATCATCAGTCACGGTAATCTCGTCAATGCCGCCACGCCGCAACGTGATGCTGATTTGACGGGCCCCAGCATCTAGCGCATTTTCAACTAGTTCTTTTAGTGCACTAGCTGGCCGCTCAACAACCTCACCAGCCGCAATCTGGTTAATCAGTCGGTCAGGAAGCTGGCGAATAACGGCCATAATCGCGGTCTAATTTATCGTAAGTGGCTGATTACTCGCAGGGTCAATGGCCTTGCTGCCGTCTTCGGTTGGCGTTTTTCCGTCAAGGCGCGCTCTACGAAGCCGCAAATCTTCTTCCATCTTATCAAGCACCGGCCCAACATCCGGCATGCCACCAAATAAGATTTGCAATGGCAACCTGCTCTCAAGCTGAATGCCATAGGTCTCTTCATCAACCTTGGTGCGGATATCTTCAGGAACGCCAGAAAAATCAAACAGGCTGGCAAAGCTAGAGTTATCCGCCGTTGCCGAGCCAATCAATTGTGCTGTGCTAGATTTAGCATCACTACCAGTGGTTTGTGCCTGTTTGACGATATCTTCGGGGCTATCAGAAAAACCGGGCGGAAGGGACAGCGGTGCCCGCACCACAACCTGAAACTCATCTGGTGCCGATTTACCATCGCCAATGGCACGGCGGAAATCAGAACAGGCCGTCAGCCCGGTCACCATCCCGGTTGCCAGCAAGACTGTCATGCTGATCTTCATAAATTGTCTGGTCATGTCTCGTTTGTCTCCTGTCCAAACAAAATGCTATAGGCCCAAAGCCCCGCGCCAATTGTGATCGCCGCATCTGCGACATTAAATGCTGGCCAATGCCACGCACCAATATGCAAATCTATAAAATCAACAACCCGGCCAAAACGCAACCGGTCAATTGCATTTCCGATTGCACCACCCGCAATCGCCGCACCGGCAAACCGTTGCATCCGATCAAGATTAGGCAACATCCAGACAAGCCAGCCACTGACCAGAAACGCCAACATAGTCAAGCCAATCCGGACAATCATCCCGCCATCGGCAAGCAGCCCAAAACTCATCCCACTATTCCAAACCGGAACAATATTTAACAGCAAGCCAATTTCGATATAGCGCGGCGGGTTAAACACCAGATCCAGCATAATCTGCTTACTGACCTGATCGGCAACCAGCACGGTAGAAAATACCGGCAAAAATACAGCTAGCCCCGGCCATTTTCGTAACGGGGATGAACCGGTCATGATCCCGCCGAAACCGCATCATGGCAGCGTGTGCAAATATCGCGCTCAGCAGTGACTTCCGGCGTAATTTTCCAACAACGGGCGCATTTCTCGCCATCAGCAACCGCGACAACAACCGCCACATCCGCAACCGCCTCAAGCCGGAACGCATCGGCGGGTGCTGGCGCGTCACTCAGGCTGGCAGCCGAGGTAATAAACAAGCTGGCAGCATCCTGTCCGACAAATTGAGACAGCATCGCGGCCGGCATATATATTGTCGGCGTTGCCTGTAAAGAGGCCCCTATCATGCCATCATTACGGGCGGCCTCAAGGGCACTCATCACAACTTGGCGCACTTTGCGGATCTGTGACCATTTCTCGGCAACTGCCGCATTCTGCCAATCAGCTGGCACCAGATCATAGCTTCGAAGATGCACCGAATTATTGATATCGGCATGGCGTGATTGCCACGCTTCTTCGGCAGTGAAACATAAAATTGGCGCAAGCCAAGCCGTCAATCGGTTAAAGACTTCATCCATCACCGTCCGGCAGGCACGACGCGCAACATCATCGGGCCGGTCGCAATAGAGCGTATCTTTACGAATCTCGAAATAGAACGCTGACAGATCACTGTTACAGAACTGATGAAGCTCGGAAAAAATACCATGAAAATCGTGCGTTTCCGTCATTTCACGAATGGCTGCATCAATCGAAGCCAAACGGTGAAGAACCCATTTTTCCAGTTCGGGCATATCGGCATAGGCGGTTTTTTCGGCAGTATCAAACCCATCCAGCGCGCCAAGCAGATACCGTAACGTGTTACGGAACCGCCGGTAATTATCGGTTGTCCGCTTGATGATTTCCGGCCCAATCCGAAGATCATTATAATAGTCTGAGCTTACCACCCACAGTCGCAGAATATCGGCACCGTTCTGTTCCATCACCTTTTGCGGGGTCACAACATTGCCGAGTGATTTCGACATTTTGCGGCCCTGCTCATCCAGCACAAATCCATGTGTCAAAACGGCCTTATACGGCGCCCGTGCCCGCGTTGCGCATGATTGCAGCAAGGATGAATGAAACCAGCCGCGATGCTGATCCGAACCTTCAAGATACAGGTCTGCTGGGCTATCCAGATCATCACGGTCTTCAAGCACAAACGAATGTGTTGATCCGGAATCAAACCAGACATCCAGAATGTCAGTGATTTTTTCATAATCATCCGCATTATAAGCATCGCCAAGAAAACGCGCATTTTCAGATGCAAACCAGCAATCCGCACCTTCATCCTTCATCGCTGCGACAATACGGGCATGAACCGCCGGATCGCGTAACGGCTCGCCAGTTTCCTTATGCACAAAAATGGTCAAGGGCACACCCCAAGCCCGCTGTCGGCTAAGGCACCAGTCGGGGCGCTGGGCAATCATCGACGTCAGGCGCTTTTGGCCAGCGGCAGGATAGAATTTGGTCTTGGCAAGCTCGGCAAGCGCCGTATCGCGAAGGCCATGCGATTCCATCGAGACAAACCATTGCGCTGTGTTGCGGTAAACCACCGGCGCTTTTGAGCGCCATGAATGTGGGTAGGAATGCACCAGTTTGCCAATCCCGATCACGCCTTTATGTTCTGCCATAATTTCGGCAATCTTGGCATTGTCGCGCAGCACGTGCATACCGCCAAAGATTGGCAGATGTGGCAAAATTACACCATCTTCACCAACCGTATCAGGCACCGCGATACCATGTTTCAAATGCGCAAGCTCGTAATCCTCGACCCCGTGACCGGGAGCAATATGAACAAAGCCGGTGCCCTGTTCGGTTGTTACATGGCTGCCAGCCAAGAGAGGCACGTCAAAATCATAACCATGTCCGGCCATCGGATGCGCCGCGATCGAGCCTGCAATATCACGGCCCATAATCTGCGCCCTTACCTTGCTGTCGCTAGCGCCAATTGCCGTCATGACGCCAGCCGCCAAATCATCGGCAATAACAATAACATCACCAACGGCGCATAATGCGCCCTCGCCGGTGCCAAGCACCTCGGTCACCTGATAGCTGATATCATCGCCATAGGCGACCGCGCGGTTACCGGGCATCGTCCATGGTGTTGTTGTCCAGATGATGATGCTGGCGCCATCCAGCGAAGGATGCGCCGCTTTGATCACCGGAAAGCGGGCGTAAATGGTAACTGAAGTATGATCTTCATATTCGATTTCCGCCTCGGCCAATGCAGTCTTTTCAACCGGCGACCACATCACTGGCTTGGCACCACGGTAAAGGCTGCCATCCATCAAGATGCGGCCCAGCTCCTCGGCGATTTTGGCTTCGGCGGCATAGGCCATCGTCGTGTAGGGGTTTTGCCAGTCACCCAAAACGCCAAGCCGTTGAAACTCCTCGGATTGCACATCCAGCCAATGCGCCGCAAAATCGCGACATTCCTGACGGAATTCGGCCACCGGAACGGCGTCTTTATCTTTGCCTTTTTTACGATATTGCTCTTCGATTTTCCATTCGATCGGCAGACCATGACAATCCCAGCCAGGAACGTAATTTGCATTTTTTCCGAGCATTGATTGCGACCGGTTAACCACGTCCTTCAGAATCTTATTCAGAGCATGACCGATATGAAGCTGGCCGTTGGCGTAAGGCGGGCCGTCATGCAAGGTAAAGCGCGGCGCATCTTTGCGGGCATCGCGCAGCTTTTGATAGAGATCAATATCGTGCCAGTTCTGCAGGATTTGCGGCTCTTTTGTGGGCAAACCGCCCCGCATCGGAAAATCTGTACGCGGCAGGAAAACTGTATCTTTGTAATTCATGTTTGGCTCGATCTATTGTCTCGAATGAGGAGGCTCGTTAATGAATGCGCAGGGTCACATCTGACCAAGGGCAAAAGGTGGCAAAAGCTGGCGCGCGGCTTCGGCATCCAGCGAAATCTGTTGTAACAATTCTTCAATACCAGAAAATTTCTGCTCCGGCCGCAAAAACGCCTTCAACCTGACCAATAAACGCCTGTCATACAGGTCGATATCATGGTCAAAGAGATGCGCCTCACATAAAACACCGCGGTTCTGCACTGTCGGTCTGATGCCGATATTTGCAACACCATTACCGATTTGGCGAACACGACCATCGCCCTCAACCAGATCAATCTCGACCGCATAAACACCAAAGGCCGGATGTTGCAGCGGCCCTAGCGCAATATTTGCTGTTGGGAAACCGATGGTGCGGCCGCGTTGATCACCCCTGATAACGTTGCCGGTGACCGCCCAGTCACGGCCAAGCATCGCCGCCGCCGCATCGGGCGAACCTGCCTGTAGCGCGGCGCGAATTCGGCTTGAGGAGATGACCGCGCTGTTCGTATCGACAAGCAACGGCACTGCGGTGGCACTAATACCAACATCGTTACCGACCTGATTGATCGTCTGAATATCGCCGCCGCGCCCTTTGCCAAAAGCAAAATCGGTGCCGGCATAAAGCTGGCGCACCCCAAGCCCGGCAAGAATCTCCGTAACAAACTGGCTGGCATCTGTGCTGCGCAGCGCTTTGTCAAACCTGATATGGATCACCCGTGCTGGCCCCATCTGGCCAAGAAGACTAGCAAGCAGCCGGTCTTTTTCGCGCCGATCAGCAAGGTGAAACGGCGCCTCATCTTGGCGAAAAAACTCACGCGGGTGCGGGTCAAAACTAATCACTGAAGGCAACAGACCATCACGCCTAGCCGCAGCGCAGGCAGCCGCAACAACCTTTTGATGGCCGCGGTGCACACCGTCAAAATTACCGATCGCCGCCGCCAAACCGGGCCCCGCAAATTCACTGCCTGCCAACGGCGTATCGCCGACGGCCCAATCAATCATTTCGACCATGTCTGTCTGTTGGTTTTTCATAGCGCGGCACTATATCGCCGAACGCCCCTTAATATCAATCGTTGATCGCGAAAAGAGGCATATGGCGGTGATCGTAAAACCGGGTATGTGGCATTGACCATAAGTAAGCAGCGCAAAGCAGCACCGCTTTTTTGGTCATCGGGATAGGTGCAATAGAATGTTTTTACATAACCCGGCGTATTTGATACGCTTGTGCCCAATCGCATGAGGCTGCCCTTGGGGTGGCACGGGCCATCATAATCGCGCGCCGGTCATGTGCCTTTTGACATCAACCATGATTGAAAATGATAGATACAATATGGAAACCCTAACCGACAGCCTGTTCTCATTGGATATGTTTGGTCAAACCAGCGCCGACCTTTTGTTGGGCTTTGCCACACAGATTCTGGCCGGTATCATCACAATCATAGCGGGCTTTTGGCTGGCAGGAAAAGCCAGCCGCCTCGTTGTTGATTCTATCTCAAAGATAGACCGGATCGACATTACCATCGTGCCGATGATCGGCGCGCTTATCCGCTATGCCGGCATGACGCTGACATTGGTCGTTGCGCTTGGCAAATTCGGCGTTGAGACAACATCTATCATTGCAGTTCTGGGTGCCGCCGGCCTTGCCATTGGCCTTGCCTTGCAAGGGACATTATCGAACGTTGCCGCCGGTTTGATGCTGGTGTTCCTGCGCCCGTTCAAAATTGGTGACTGGATTGAGGCGGCCGGCATGTCTGGTACGGTTCGTGAGATTGGCCTCTTTACGACAATCATTGACACCTTCGACCGGGTTTATATCAGCGTTCCGAATTCGGCGATTTGGTCGGCAAATATTATCAACCACTCACGTTACGAGCAGCGGCGTTTAGATCTTGATATTGGCATCGCCTATGAAAGCAATCTGGACGACGCCGAAGCAGCGCTGATGAGCCTAGCGCAAGACCCACGCATCCTGCCCGATCCAGCCCCGCGCTTTCTGGTGGTAAGCTATGCTGACTCGGCGATTATCGTACGGCTGCGCGTCTATGCGAACTATGCAGATTTCTTTGATCTGGGCCATGATCTGCATCGCCAGTTAAAAGACGCCATGGCGGCGCATAATGTTTCAATCCCATATCCACAGCGCGTCATTCGTTATGCCGATGATGAGGGCGCGGATGGGGTTAATGGCGGGGCATGAGCAGCGAGCTTAAGACCACCAAAATCACCCGCGAGGCACTGCAAGATTGGCGCGTTGCAAAGATGGCGCGCGAACAATACGGGGCTGATGCAAGTGTTGCCACCGAAAACCAGTTACTCGAATCGCGGCGCGCAATGGTACCTGACGATGCCGATTGCCGCGATTTATGGGTGTTTGGCTACGGTAGCCTGATTTTTAACCCGATTATTGCCCATGAACAGCGTCTGCTTGCCCGCACGCATGGTTATCACCGCCGGTTCTGTCTCTGGACAAAAATTGGCCGCGGTTCGCCAGAATGTCCGGGACTGGTGCTCTCGCTCGATCGCGGCGGATCATGTGTTGGTGTTGGCTTTAGGCTTAACCCGGAAACGGCCATTGCCGAGCTTGATCTATTATGGCGGCGCGAGATGCTAACGCTTGCCTATAATGCGCGCTGGCTCAGGCTTCATACGGCCGAGGGGATTAAGCGCGGCCTCGCTTTTGTGGCCAATCCGCAACGACCAGCCTATGCCCCGCCAATGCCGTTTGAAGATACGGTAGCAACAGTCGCAACGGCCGCTGGCTTCAATGGCCATTGCCGTGATTACCTGTTTGACACGCTTGCCGGTATGCATGATTGCGGTATCCGTGACCGGGCGATGGAGAAACTGGCGAAAGCAGTGTCCGAGAGGCTTGCGTCATCCGCATAATTTGGGTAGGAACTGTTTTCTTGTTGGTAAACGCGGCTGTGGCGGAATGGTAGACGCGGCGGATTCAAAATCCGCTTCTGGTGACAGAGTGGGGGTTCAAGTCCCTTCAGCCGTACCAACAACGACTTGTTTGCGACGTTGGTGCGCAAAAACCGAAGCCTGATCAACGGTGACAGATGCCGCTTTGGCGATTATTAAAACAGCAATATGATTTTATCATCCGCGCCGCAGCGACAACATTGGCCGTTCGCGCGATGTACCTATTTGCCGCGCTGGAATCGATCATCATCCCCGTACCTGTCGACCCGCTGTTGGTTGCGACGGTGCTGGCGCGTCCCGCTCGCTGGCGACAGCTAACCATTGGCTGCACGGCGGCATCGGTAATTGGCGGGGTTGGCGGCTGGGCAATTGGCGCATATTTCAGCGCTCATATTCATGATTGGCTGGCGCTATTACCAGCCAAACTGGCGGCACCAGCTGCCTTTATGGCTGTCGAGACGGGTTTTGCCGAATTTGGTATTTTCCTTGTATTTCTGGGGGCTTTTTCACCACTTCCCTATAAGGTTATCGCTGTCAGCGCGGGCCTTGGCGGCTTTGGCTTGTTGCCGTTTATTCTGACCTCGATCTTTGGTCGCGGCCTGCGCTTTGCCATTGTCGCGGCTATTGCCAGACATAACGGAAACCCTAAAATAGTCATCCTGCTGATAACGGCATTAGTCTGTTTGTTTGCGATCGCGATAGGGATGACACGATGAGCGATTATATCATTCCGCCGATAAGCCAGCGCCTTGGTCTCTATATTGCTGGTGGCATTTCGACGAGTTTGCTTGGCGGCGCAATTTTATTTCAATATGTCGGCGGACTGGCACCTTGCAGCCTTTGCATCTGGCAACGCTGGCCGCATCTGGCTGTTATGATCCTTGCCATTATTGGGCTTCGCGGCATTATGCCGCGGCTGATGCTTGGGCTCATTCTAATCGCGGGTCTGATCAGTGCAGCCTTGGGCAGTTATCATGCCGGTATTGAATGGGGGTTTTGGGCTGGGCCAAGTGGTTGCACATCAAACCTCGCCCTAGATGGTGATATTACCGCGATGACGCAGCAGCTGCTCGACACGCCGCTGGTACGCTGTGATGATGTTGCATGGTCGCTGTTTGGCCTGTCGATGGCAGGGTGGAATGCGCTTATCAGCCTTGACATTATTGCCGCGGCTCTTATCTCGTTAAGGCGTATCTAAACCTTGTTTTGCCAGTGACCGTCAAAGGATTTTCCATGACCCCGTCAAAAGACACCACCAACCGGCGTGACCTTGAGCGTTATATTCGTGTTGATCATGCTGGCGAACGTGCCGCCCAGCAAATCTATCGCGGACAGCTTGTGGTGCTAGGCAAACACCCGATGGGTGATGAAATCCGTCATATGATGGCACAAGAGGTCGAACATCTTGAAGCCTTTGATAGCCTGATCAACGAACGTCGGGTGCGCCCGTCCCTGCTGGATCCAGTATGGGGTGCGGCCGGCTTTGCGCTTGGCGTTGTCACCGCGGCAATGGGGCCAAAGGCTGCGATGGCCTGCACGATCGCGGTTGAAGAGGTGATCGGCGAGCATTACCAAAAGCAGGCCGAAAATCTTGGCAGTGACGAGGCCGCGCTGAAAGCAAAAATCGAACGGTTCCGCGATGAAGAGCTGGAACACCGCGATATTGCGGTCGATTACAAAGGGCGGGAAGCACGCCACTATAAATTGCTGCATGATGTCATTCAGACCGGATGCCGCACCGCCATCAAAATCGCTGAAAAAATTTAACTGAGAAAATTTAACTGCCAGAGGCTGGTCTAAAGCCCGCTATCGCGGCATATCACGGCCTTGATCCGTGACCAGCGACTTTTAATCGTCGCTTTGCAATTCACTATCCCAATAAAGATAATCGCGCCACGATTCATGCAGATAATTCGGCGGGAAGGCACGGCCATTTTCCTGTAACTGCCACATATTAGGTGCTGATGGCCGCAACAGCGGATGCATATTACACTGGCCTGGCAGCTTGTTGCCTTTGCGCAGGTTACACGGGCTGCACGCCGCCACGACATTTGTCCAGTTCGTTCGCCCCCCCTTGGATCGTGGCACGACATGATCAAACGTCAGATCCGACGCTGAAAAGCCGTTGCCACAATATTGACAGGAAAAACGATCCCGCAAAAACACGTTAAAACGGGTGAAGGCGGGGTTTCGATTTTGCGGCACATATTCCTTTAACGCAATGACCGAAGGCAGGTTGATCACCGTCGTTGGTGAAGAGATTGATTGCTCATATTCCGAGATGATTGTGACCCGTTCCAAACAGACAGCTTTGATCGCGTCCTGCCACGACCATAGCGATAGCGGAAAATAGTTTAACGGCCGGAAATCTGCATTTAACACCAAAGCCGGAGCAAAACTACCTGCATTCATCATTGTCTCCCTGTTCTAAGACGAAAGGCCCTTCCAAATCTCAGTCAAAATCTAACCACAATAACCACGAAAAAAGCAGAACACGGTAGAGACGGAAAAACAACCCTATGGAATCAATATATGGACAGCTACTTTGACGCACCCCCTAAATATAGATTATGCAACGTGATGCCAGCATTTTGCGCAATGCGCCCTTTTAGGCTGGCAGATGTTTGGCCAGAAAGGCAATCGCGGCTGACAGGCCGTCAGGGTCAATGCCATGACCAAGCCGGTGACAGGCAACCGCTTCCACCTCGATTGAACGGCTCTGCATCACATCTCGTGACGCCGCCTGCAGCGAGAATGGCACAACTTGATCATCTGTGCCATGAACCAACAGCACCGGCGGGTAGGTCGCGCCATCGGCAAGATCCTCATGCAATAAAAGGGCACCAGAAAAGCTGATGATCGCCGCCGCCGGTTCCGGATGGCGTAACCCGCAATGAAGGCTCATCATGCCGCCTTGTGAAAATCCGGCCAACGCAAATGCCGAGGCGGGCAAATTTAAGTCTGCCAGAGCTGCGGCAATCGCGGCATCAATGACCGGCGCGGCGGCAACCGGCCCGTTCACCCGATCATCAATATCAAACCATTCGCGTCCGGCTGGGTTCATTCGGCATGGTGCTGGCCCGTTCGGCACAAAAAACGCGGCCCCGGGAAACCGTACTGAAATCGGATGGGCCAGGTCAGCCAGATCATTGCCATCGGCTCCCCACCCATGCAGCAGCACGATAAGACTGCTCGCAAGCCCCCCTCTGGCCGGCGGGATAAAAGGCCCAGACAAATCACCATAACTACGAATTTCCATTTTATCTCTCCTGTTGGGCGGTATGCGTAACCCGCGCGACATCTTAGCCACGCCGCATCCTGATTGACGAAATTGTTGCAAAGCGATAGGTCTGGGGCAAGTGGAACAGCGAGATTACCGCAATGAATCGTCCGTTTATCACCCGGTTTGCACCAAGCCCTACTGGGCTTTTGCATCTCGGCCATGCCTATGCGGCAAAGGTGGCGCATGATTTGGCGGCACAATCGGGCGGGAAAATGATCCTGCGGATTGATGATATTGATCACACACGTTGCCGCGATCATTTCGCCGCAGAGATTTTCAACGATTTAGACTGGCTTGGGCTGGCATGGCATAGCGCGGCAACGACCGATACAGCCGGCTGCAATGCCCCCCGCCAATCGCAGCGGATGCCCGCCTATCAAGCCGCACTTAAAACACTTCAGGATATGGGGCTTGTTTACCCATGCTATCTTAGTCGCCGGGAATTAAACGCGCTGCTCAGCGCGCCGCATACATCGCCATCCGCGCCACCAAATATTGACCCGCCAAATATTGACCCGCCAATGACAGCGAGCGACGACATCGTCAGCAATACCGACCGGCTGTTAAGTGCGGCTGAAATAGATCGCCGCCGTGCTGCCGGCACTGGTGCGGCTTGGCGGTTGCGGATGGGTGCCGCTCTTGAAATGGCGTCCGCGCGGGCACAAGGCGATAAACTTGGCTGGTTTGACTATCTTGCCGGATACCAAACTGCCAATCCGGCACAATTTGGTGATGTGGTTATCGCCCGTGCCGATATTGCCGTCTCATATCATCTGTCAGTTGTGGTCGATGATATGCTTGACGGTATTACGCTTGTGACCCGCGGTAATGATCTGGCGCCTTCAACACATCTTCACCGGCTGTTACAGGCGCTTTTGGGGCTGCGAACACCCGATTACTGCCATCACGCCCTGATTCTTGACCAGACCGGCAATCGCCTCGCCAAGCGCGATTCTGCTCATAGCCTCCAGTCGATGCGGCTCATTGATGACGATCCAGCACGAATTTTTGCCAAAATGCCGCCAATTCCAGTTATTCAGCCGCAAAAAAATCCAAAAAAAACCTGATTTTTCAGGCTAAATCACGCCTAGCCGCGACCTGCATCTTTTTTTCTATCATTTAAATTAGTCAGTGGGGTTGACTTAAAATGATAATAATCTCATATACTGCATTGCACCAAACGTGAGTTTGTGTGTTTCCTCCCTAGACTCGGTCGTAAGCTTGCTTACGACCTTTTTTTTGGCTCATTTCTTTATAAAATCTAATTTGAAAATTGATTGTTTCCATTTCGTGTTTAATTAAATCAGCCAATTTCTTATGCTGCAATGCAATATAAGTGTTTTTACAGAAGAATAATCGCGCCATTAAACCCGCATGCTGCGGCGTGATAAAATCAGCCAGGACAGTGATAGGGCGATGATTAGCACCGGTCCCAATGCTGATAACACCATGACTTCCCAGCCGAACTGGCTGTGTAGCGCACCGGCAACCAGCGACGCGGTTGCAACTGAGGTTGTTGTGATCAGATCAGCAATGCCCTGAACCCGCCCGCGTTCTTCGGGGTTGGCCACACTTGCGACCAACGAGCTGCCGCCGATGTAAAGAAAATTCCAGCCCAGCCCCATCAGCGCCAGCGAGACGAAATACCACCAAAAGCCGATACCAAGGACCGCACTGGCAATTGCCGCAAGATACGTCAGAACACCTGCGGTTAAAATCACCGGCGCACCAAACCGGCTGATAAGGTTACCCGTGAAAAAAGCGGGCGCAAACATGGCAACAACGTGCCACTGGATAATTGTCGCATTTGCTGATGTGCCTAGCTTGGCGACATTCACCACCTGAAGCGGCGTTGCTGTCATCATATAGCTCATCATCGCATAGCCGATGGCAGCGCTGATCGCCCCCACCACAAAAACGGGCATCGTGAAAAAAGTGCCAATCGGGCGTCCACCCGACCCGGTCAGCGTTGGCTTTGGAATTTTGACGCCGGATAAAAACCCTAGCGAGACAAGCTGGACTGCGGCAACGCTGAAAAAACATCCTGCATAGAGATGGCCGGGCACAAAATCGACCGTATTTCGAGCGATTTCCGGCCCCATAAAAGCAGCGAGCAACCCGCCCGAAGACCGGACGCCGACCAAAACGCACCATCAGCAATGACGCTGGCAAGGTTGTTAACATTGATGTCACAAATTGCAGTGACAGCCCAAGGGTCGCCAACCATGGAACCGGCGATAAGAGGCTGCCAACAAGCGCGGTGTTGATGATATTGACGTTCATTGTCGTCATCGACAGCGCCTGCGCCGCCGCAAGCCTGATTACATTGCCGGTATTGCTTGTCGCCTGCATTGAGATGATATCCAGAATAGCGGTCAGCCGGCGTGCCAGAAGCCAACTAGACACATGAAAATCGGTACTTCTAATGTCTATAAATAGTTTCTGGCAAAAGCACAATCAGCACGGTCTTAACCGCCAAATGCCCCTGTTTCACCCAGCAAACATGGCCACCTTACCGCTCACAAGGCGCGTCGAATGTGGCTTATCTCTATCAATTTCTATGTAATTTAGGATTTCAGCTTGCGGCCAAATAGCTCAAGCCGGTGATCAACCAGCTCATACCCCATTTCGCGCGCAATCTGCTCTTTCAAGGCCTCTAATTCGGCATGGTAAAACTCAATCACTTCACCGGTTTCAACATCAACAAGATGTTCATGATGCTCGCCGGACTCTTCATAGCGTGCGCGGCCATCACCAAATTCTAACCGGTCAATAACCCCAGCCTCTTCCAGCAATTTCACCGTACGATAAACAGTCGCAATTGAAATCGTATGGTCTTGCTCAACCGCGCGCCGGTAAAGCTGGTCAACATCGGGATGATCCTCAGACCCCTCGATAACACCCAGAATAATCTGCCGTTGGCTGGTCATGCGGATACCATTATTAAGGCATTTTTCAATCAGCCCGCTTGTCATGGCACCGCCCGTTTAAAGTGTTGGTTATAGTTCTTGTCGACTATAAGCCGGATGAGGAAAGCAATCTAGTCCCCCGCATGATTTTCATCGCGCCGATTGTTATCAACGCTTTCACCATAACCGAATTCAATTGACCTTTGGCCGTATTGCAGGAACTGTTTTGGCCATGATACCGGCAGCTTCAAATGACCATCGCACCAGCACCAAAGGCACGACAACGGGCATCCTGCAACTTTGCGCTGCGATGTTGTTTATTCCGGGGCTTGATGTTTTTGCCAAGCTTTTAGGACAGGGGCTTGATCCAGTCGAGGTCACCTTTATGCGGTTCGTCATGCAGATTTTACTGATGGCACCGCTGGTGATCTGGGCGCGTCAATGGCATATCCCGACTGGTACCCTTATGATGCAGTTTGCCCGCGGTATTCTGTTAGCGATTGCCACGGTCTGTTTCTTTGCCGCGCTTCAACATTTACCGATGGCTGAGGCTATCTCGATCTATTTTGTCCAGCCGCTGATCCTCACCGCCCTGTCGGCAATTTTCCTTGGCGAGCAAATCCGGCAGCGTAGGATCATTGCGATTATCATCGGGCTATTAGGTGTCATGGTGATCTTGCAACCAAGCCTTGTCATTTTTGGTACACCGGCACTTTATCCGCTGGCGACGGCGGTTGCTATGGCTGGCTATGTCACCATAACACGACAGCTTGCAGGCAGGGCGCACCCCTATCAGATGCAGTTTATCGTCGGGGTCACAGCCGCCTTCGTGCTTGGCATGACGATGATTATCGGACAGATGTTCACCATTTCTGGCACCGGTTTTATTATGCCGGATGCCCAGCAGTTTGAATGGATCATTTATATGGGATTGATCGCCACGATCGGGCATATTTTCATCGTCTGGGCGGCAAATAATGCACCGGCGAGTGTGCTCGCACCGTTTCAATATATGGAAATTATTTCATCGGTAATTCTGGGCTATCTGGTCTTTGGCGATCTTCCTGCCAAAAGCACAATTCTTGGGGTGATTATCATTGTTGCGTGCGGGATTTATCTATTTCATCGTGAACGTATCGCCGCCCAACAAGATAATGAACAGAATTGCTAGCTATCGCTACCTTCAAAATGGCGGCGTTCCCGCATGAAGCGCAATGTCGATAATGGCAGGCTCAGGGCGTAAATGATCACTACCGCCATATAGGTCAGCCACGGTTCGGTCACCACCGCAGCACCAAGCAAACCAATTGCCGCCAGCACTGGCAATACAGAAGCAACCGGCAATTTCAGTCGTTTGCCGGCAAAGGTTGGCAGCGCACTGACCGCCCCTGCGCCAATGAGCACAAGCCACGCTGAAACCCATTTTGCATCACGCGCAATTTCCAGATCAAATTGCAAATCAATCACAATCGGCAGCAATACCAGAAAGCCTGACGCTGGTGCTGGAATACCGGTGAAATAGGCTTTCGCATATTCAGGCGGGTCAGGCAGTTCCGAGTCAAACCTCGCCAGACGTAACGCGATCGAGACTGCATAAAACAAGGTTGCCCACCAGGCGATCGTGCCCGCACCCTGTAACGCCCATATATAAAGACACAAAGCCGGAACCACGCCAAACACGACCAGATCAGACAGGCTATCAAGCGCCGCACCAAAGGCACTGGATGTTTGAAACCGGCGTGCCGTACGGCCGTCCAGCGCATCAAACACCGCCGCCACGCTGATGAGCACGATAACACCGGCCCAACGTCCATCCATAGCAAACCGCAAAGCTGTCAACCCGGATACAAAACCGGCGACAGTCAATATATTTGGCAAAAGCCAGTAAATCGAAACTGACCGGAACCGCCGTTTCTTTTGCGGACGTTCGCTCATTATCGGCAAATCCCGTCGGTGATTTCAGTCATCGCCCCAGAAAGATCGGCAAGAATTGTCTCGCCAGCCACCGCGGTTTGTCCCGCCAGAACCGCCACCGGAGTTGATGCCGGAAGCCAAACATCAACCCGGCTTCCAAAGCGAATAATGCCATATTGCTGGCCAATATTTAGATGGTCACCAACAGCAGCCTCCAGCAAAATACGGCGCGCCACCAGACCGGCAATCTGCACAACCCCGACCGCCTGACCCGAGGCCATTTCTAACACCATATTCTGCCGTTCATTCTGCTCGGACGCCTTATCCAGACTTGCGTTCAAAAACGCGCCTTTATGATAGGACGTGGCAATAACCTTGCCCGCGACCGGTGCCCGATTCACATGAACATCAAAAACATTCATAAAAATCGATATACGCCGCCACTCACCTTTTGGCAGATCAAGATCATCTGGCACGGGCATAATTCCGGTCGACAAAACACGCCCATCCGCGGGCGAGATCACCAGATGGTCGCTAACCGGCGTTGTGCGTTTTGGATTGCGGAAAAAATAGATGCACCACAGGCTTAAGAAGCTGCCGGGCAAGACAAACCATGCCCAGAAATAAGTTGCGACCGCTGATACAAGAATGAATAAGAAAATAAATGGCCAGCCAGCAGGATGGATTGGCACCAGAACTTCATCCTTGACGCTTTTATAGATATTCATGGTTTAGACCTGTTTTCCCAACGACCCTTGACAGTGGCCAGCGCATATCAGCGAGCGGGCCATAATATAGTGCGGCCAACCATATCCATTTGCGGCGCAAAGGTCATCAAATAATTCAATGCCAGAAAATTCAATGCCAGATGATTCAACACCAGATATAACGATCAGCAGCAAGGCGCATCGCGGCGGTTGCGGACTCTCTTGCGATCAGGCCGCGCTCCAGAAGATCATTTAGCTTGCCGTGAAAGGCAGCACTATTCAGCCGCCGCGCCGAACCCAGTGCCGGCAAATCGACAAGAATAACAAATTCCGGCGTTGGCGGCTGATCAACCGGCATAATGGCCGCAGCGGATGGCTGTGCGGGCAGCAATTGCCGGCTTTGTTTAACCCTGTCGTCATTGTTCACCAATGCCGGATCATGCGCCGGATCATGCGCCACCAGAAAATCGGCAGGCTGTAACACAGGATCAGACCCGTTGGGTGTTACCGGATCAAGGCGGGTGGCGTGCAATGCCGGTGCGTCATCCATAGCTGGCGACCAAGCAGCATCATCGATTTGATCGCCCCAGCCTTGCTGATCAACCAAGACCTGACTCGAAGCTGGCATCACAATTCTGGTCGGGCGCACCCGATATAGGCCGATTTTATTTCCCTTAGGACGTTGACGCGGAACCGTTTGAACGCGGCCCGAAGACCAGGCCAGAAACTCGCCAACCAGCTGTTGTGCGGTCATTTCAGCCTCGGCCACCCATGCCCGTTCAGACTTTGGCACGGTATCAATAAATACCGCCCGTTTGCCAAGCCAGCGCGACTTTAACGCTATTTCGCGCTGACCCTCAATTTTCCGCTTTTTGGCAAAGATTTCCAAACGCCGACTCAAAATCTGCGCAATATAGACCATCTCAACAGCGACTGCCTCCAGCGCCGCGCGCATCCCCGCAGCCGATGAAACAGTCATCTCAAACAGGCGTGGTGGGCGAAACCCGAACAGCCCAGATTTGCCAGCCATCGTCTCAAGATTGATTGGCCCCCGCACGGGGTGCGCAGTAAATTCGATCAGAAACGTCAGCTGTCTCTGTTGTTTGCGTGTCAATAGACGATTAGCAAAGAAGTCCGTCGCCGCGACCAGTAATTCTACCTTTCCGGCAGATGTTCCCGTATCAGACCTGCTGTAACCTTGTTTGGATTGTGGTGCTGGAATTACTTCGATCATCTTTTCATCGTTACCTTTATCACATCCGGTATTAGATCCGGCATATTCTCCGAGGTTTTGATAAAGCCTGCGCCTGACCCGACGCCAATCATACCCTGCGCTCAGGTTAACTCAAATTTACTAATTAAGGTGTTTTGAATTTAAAAAGCGAGGCATAATTCTTTATCGGGTCGGCTGATCCTGCGCGGTGGTATAGCTGCCGGATAAACCCTGCCGGATAAATCCTATTGACTGGCTGGCTCGCTGTCCGCAGTCTTACCCCCCTGTCCGCAATCTTACCCGGTTGTCCGGTCCGACAAAACACGATCCAAATAACAAAACGCGGCGATCTGACGCCGTTAACCTTTGAGAACAGAATGGAAAGCCCATGGATAAAGATCTATTTGAAACTGGCCTGAAAAAGCGCAAAGCAACCCTAGGTGATGACTATGTTCAAAAGTCATTGGATGGCGCGGATGACTTCTCACGCCCCTTCCAAGAGGCAATGACCGCTTGGTGCTGGGGTTTTGGCTGGGGCGATGAGGCGATTGACGTCAAGACACGTTCAATGATGAATTTGAGCATGATTGGCGCACTTGGAAAGATGACCGAGTGGGAATTACATTGTCGCGGCGCCATCAAAAATGGTGTCACACGCGAAGAATTGCGCGCCATCATCCATGTGATCGGAATTTATTGTGGTGTTCCGCAGGCATTGGAATGTATGCGTGCTGCCCGCAAGGTTTTGGATGAGGCTGAATAAACGCCGGCATCGCTCAAACGCACAGGATTAATCAGGGCTGCACGGGGTCTGGCCAACCACCGCCCCCTGCAGCCCCTTTGTTGGCAGCCCTTTCCCAAAGGCACGAAATAGCGCTCGGATTCTTGCAAATCGCCAGCTAAAAATCATCGCCAGCATTCAAAAATTTCGGGTTTTTTGCGTTTTTCGCATTTTTCACTTTCCCCATAGTGAAAATCAAGACACACTATATTTCGTATGGAAAAGGCAAGATTAGATCAATTTGTTGATTTATGGCGTGAGCAACGCCCATCCCAATGCTCACCTCTTGTCCATCCTAGCAACCACCTATCCCAACAACCTTCCTTCGCCAATGGAGTATTGTCATGCGCATGACCGATCATGACTCACGGCAAGATTGCCGCGTCATTCCTTTCGTAAGGCCTGCCAGTAATCACGATAATATCGCCACTAGCAGCATCGCTGCGGTGATCGCGGTCACGATCCTACATCATGAGGGCGAGTCGCCCGAAGAGCGCCTTCTCGAAATTATTGAAGCTTCCGGTGAAGCAGAGGTTCTGGATATTGCTGACGTGCTGGATGAGTTTGAGACGTTAGGCCATGCACCGCTGCCTGTTGAGAGCCCAGCAAATGACAATCAGTTTCTGACCAGCCTGTCATAGACAGGGGCTATCTAAAAAAGCCCAGAAAAAAAGACAGAAAAAAAGCCCCGGCAAATACTGGGGCTTTTTTTTATGTCCTTGGCCGCGTTAGCGGCGCTTTTTCCACCCTATTTCTGGGCACCTTTCACAAACCGCCACGCAGCCGGCATCATGCAAGCCGCCACAGCCAGCTTTAACGCATCACCATAAAGGAATGGCAAGACAC